>DAIRTT010000058.1:0-13890 GCA_036803745.1 Solirubrobacteraceae bacterium
CCGACGAGCTCCAGATCAAGATGGCCCAGGGCGCCAAGCCCGGCGAGGGCGGCCAACTCCCGGGGCACAAGGTCGATGAGTACATCGGCTCGATCCGCCACACGACGCCGGGCGTCGGCCTGATCTCGCCGCCGCCACACCACGACATCTACTCGATCGAGGACCTCAAGCAGCTGATCTATGACCTCCGCTGCGCCAACCCGCAGGCTCAGGTCTCGGTCAAGCTCGTATCCGAGGTCGGGGTCGGCACGGTCGCCGCAGGCGTGTCCAAGGCCAATGCCGACCGCGTCCTGATCGCAGGTCACGACGGCGGCACGGGCGCATCGCCGCTCTCCTCGATCCAGGCCGCCGGCGTGCCCTGGGAGATAGGCCTCGCCGAGACCCAGCAGACGCTTCTGCTCAACAACCTGCGGGGGCGCATCATCGTCCAGACGGACGGCCAGCTCAAAACCGGCCGCGACGTTGTGATCGCCGCGATGCTGGGCGCCGACGAGATGGGCTTCTCGACAGCCCCGCTGATCGCGACGGGGTGCATCATGATGCGCGCCTGCCACCTGAACACCTGCCCGGTCGGCATCGCGACCCAGGACCCCGAGCTGCGAAAGCGCTTCCAGGGCACGCCCGAGCACGTGGTCAACTTCTTCTTCTTCGTCGCCGAGGAGGTCCGCGAGATCCTCGCGTCACTCGGCCTGCGCACGCTGGCCGAGGCGACCGGCCGGGTCGACCTCCTGAGCGTCGCCAGGGCGGTCGAGCACTGGAAGGCACGCGGCGTGGACCTCACGCACGTCCTGACCCACATCGAGCTGGGAGAGGACTCGCCGCGCCGTCGCGTAGAAGCGCCGCCGGAGGTCCTCAAGGACGCGCTCGACTGGACGCTGCTCGAGCAGTCCCAGCCCGCGATCGAACGCCGTGAGCACGTAGAGCTGGCGGTCGAGATCCGCAACCGCAACCGCTGCGTCGGGGGCATCCTCTCGAGCCACATCGCCCGCCGCTGCGGCGCCAAAGGTCTGGCGGAGGACTCGATCACGGTCGACTTCGAGGGCTCGGCGGGACAGAGCTTCGCCGGCTGGCTGGCGCCGGGCGTGACCTTCACGTTGCGCGGCGACGCCAACGACTATGCCGGCAAGGGCCTCTCGGGCGGGATCTTCGCGATCCGTCCGCGGGAGGGGATGGGTGAGCACTTCATCGCCGAGCAGAACGTGATCGTGGGCAACACCGTCCTCTACGGCGCGACCGCCGGGCGGGCCTTCTTCCGCGGACTCGCCGGCGAGCGCTTCGCGGTGCGCAACTCGGGCGCCTGGACCGTCGTGGAGGGCGTCGGCGACCACTGCTGTGAGTACATGACCGGCGGGCGGGTCGTGGTCCTCGGGCCGACAGGGCGTAACTTCGCGGCGGGGATGAGCGGCGGAGCCGCCTACGTGCTCGACGAGGACGGCACCTTCGCCAAACGCTGCAACATGGGCATGGTCGGGTTCGAAGACCTCGCCGAGGCCGACGTGATCGAGCTGCGGGCGATGATCGAAGAGCACCACAGGCGGACCGACTCGCCGGCCGCCGAGCGCGTGCTCGGCGAGTTCGACGCTCTGCTCGGCCGCGGGTCGTTCGTCAAGGTGATGCCCCACGACTACAAGCGGGTGCTGCGCGAACGGGCGGAGGAAGAGACCCTGGCGGCTCGCGCCGCCACCAACGGCGAGCTGACGGCCAGGCCCCTGGATGCCGTCGGCGAGGCCGGCGCCTGATGGGCAAGCTGGGCGGCTTCCTGCAGATCGAGAGGCGCGGCATCCCCCAGCGGGACCCGGCTGAGCGAGCGCACGACTACCGCGAGTTCCAGCTCCAGCGCCCGGTCGCCGAGCTCCAGGAGCAGGGCGCACGCTGCATGGACTGCGGCGTCCCGTTCTGCCACAACGGCTGCCCGCTCGGGAACCTGATCCCGGACTGGAACGACCTCGTCTACCACGACCGCTTCAAGGACGCGATCGGCCAACTGCACGCGACGAACAACTTCCCCGAGTTCACCGGGCGTCTGTGCCCGGCTCCATGCGAGGCCTCGTGCGTGCTCGAGATCCGCGAGGGCGACGCCGTGACGATCAAACAGATCGAGAACGCGATCGTCAACACGGCATGGTCGGAGGGCTGGATCAACCCGCAGCCGCCGCATCCGCGCCGCGAGACCGGTCAGGCGGTGGCGGTCGTGGGCTCCGGGCCGGCGGGCATGGCCGCCGCCCAGCAGCTGCGACGGGCAGGTCACAGCGTGACGCTGTTCGAGCGCGACGAGGCGATCGGCGGACTCGTGCGCTTCGGTGTCCCGGACTTCAAGATCGAGAAGGCGGTCGTCCAGCGCCGCGTCGAGCAGCTCGCCGCCGAGGGCGTCGAGATCCGCTGCGGCGTCGACGTCGGCATCGACGTGACGGTCGAGGAGCTGCGCGAGCGCTTCGAGGCGGTGGTGCTCGCGACCGGCTCGCGCGTCCCACGCGAGCTGGACGTGCCGGGCCGCGCCCTCGGCGGGATCCACTTCGCGATGGAGTACCTCTATCAGCGCAACCGGTGGGTCGCGCGGGAGTTTGGCCCGCCGCCGACGACCGCGCAGCCTCCGCTCGACCGCGTGATCACGGCGAAGGACAAGGACGTGGTGGTGATCGGCGGCGGCGACACGGGCGCCGATTGCGTCGGCAACTCGCTGCGCGAGGGCGCCCGCTCGATCGTCCAGCTGGAGCTTCTCGGAGAGCCGCCCGAGCACAGGCCCGACGACCGCACGCCGTGGCCGGAGTGGCCGCTGAAGTACCGGCTGAGCTATGCGATGGAGGAGGCGAGGACCGAGGGCGTGGGCGAGCAGGACTACTCGGTCACGACGGCGAGCTTCGCAGACGACGGCTCGGGCGCCGTCGCGGGCCTGAAGATCGCCCGTGCCGAGCCGGCGCCCCCGTTCGCCCCCGTGCCGGGGACCGACCGCGAGCTCCCTGCCCAGCTGGTGCTGCTGGCGATGGGCTTCCTGCACCCCGAGCAGGAGCTGCTCGACCAGCTGGGGGTCGAGAAGGACCCGCGCGGCAACGTCAAGGCGGTCAAGCCCTACACGACGTCGGTCGACGGCGTGTTCGCCGCCGGCGACGCGCGGCGCGGGCAGTCGCTGATCGTGTGGGCGATCAACGAGGGCCGCCAATGCGCCCGCATGGTCGATCGATACCTGGCGTCGCGGCGCGACGCGAACGGTTCCGCACAGCCGGCCGACGAGGGCCTGCTCGGCCACGCCGACGCCGACGAAGGTCCCGAGGGCCCGCCGCAGCACGTCGGTCCCGGGATCGGCGCAAGCTGAGAAGAGGAGATCGCGCGGGGCCGCGCCTTTCTTCTACGCTTGGGCGCATGGACGACGTCGCCGAGAGCGGACCCGAGGAAGCATCGCCGGGCGGCGATCTGGCGGCCGGTGCCTGCCTGATCGGCGCCGGATCGTCGGGCATCGCGGCGGCCAAGGCGCTGCATGAGCGCGGCGTCTCCTTCGACTGCTTCGAGAAGTCCGACCGGGTGGGCGGCAACTGGGTGTTCGAGAACAAGAACGGCATGTCGGCGGCCTACCGCGACCTGTTCATCAACACATCTCGGCCGCGCATGGAGTACTCGGACCTGCCGATGCCCGACTCCTATCCGGACTTCCCCCATCACAGCCAGATCGCGGCGTACTTCGACGAATATGTCGACCACTTCGGGTTCCGCGACAAGATCACCTTCGAGACGGGCGTCGAGCACGCCGAGCGCGGGCCGGACGGCGTCTGGACGGTCGAGCTCGACACGGGCGAGACGCGGCGCTATGAGGCGCTGCTCGTCGCCAACGGGCATCACTGGCTGCCGCGCTGGCCCGAACCGGCCTTTCCCGGATCGGAGACCTTTGCCGGGGAGCAGCTCCACGCGCACTCCTACATCGACAACTCCATCTTCGCCGCCAAGCGGGTCGTGGTCCTGGGGATGGGCAACTCAGCTATGGATATCGCCGTCGAGTCCTCCTACGTCGCCGAGCGCACCTACCTGGCTGCCCGTCAGGGCGTTTGGATCGTGCCCAAGTACGTGTTCGGCAAACCGGTCGACCAGCTGCGCAATGACCCGCGGGTGCCGTTCAAGATCCGCCAGCGCTTCATCCAGCAGGTCGTCAGGAGCTACGCGGGGCCGCCGGAGCGCTACGGCCTGCCCAAGCCCGACCATCGCTTCGGCGAGGCCCACCCGACGATCTCCGGACGGATCCTCGACAGGATCCAGCACGGCACGATCGCGCCCAAGCCGAACATCGCCTCGTTCGAGGGCTCGAGCGTTCGATTCCTCGACGGCAGCGAGGTCGAGGCCGACGTGGTCGTCTACTGCACGGGCTACAAGATCAGCTTCCCGTTCTTCGACGAGGACTTCATCTCGGCGCCCGAGAACCACATCGAGCTGTTCCGTCGGGTCTTCCACCCTGACATCGACAACGTCTTCTTCATCGGACTGCTCCAACCGCTGGGGGCGATCATGCCGCTCGCCGAGGCTCAGGGGGAGTGGGTGGGTGACTACCTGTTGGGCGACTACGCGCTGCCGGGCGAGGCCGACGTCCGCGCCGACATCGCCACCGACCAGGCGGCCATGCGCGAGCGCTACGTCGCCTCCAAGCGCCACACGATCCAGGTCGACTTCGACGACTACCTCCACGCGCTGGGCAAGGAGCGCGCCGCCGGCGCCGAGCGGGCGCGCGCAACCGGATACCGCCCACCGGCTCTATGCCGACGTTCTGCCGCCACGGTCGCTTCCTAGAGCGCTGCCCGGTCTGCAGCAAGGACCTGTCCGGCAACCGGCCGGGGGGGCGGGCCGCGCCGCGCCCGAAACGCGCAGCAGGCCGCACGGCGTCCGGCTCCGCGACCGGCGCCGGACGCCGTGTGCGGGGCAAGCCCATGCGGATCCACCGCGAAGGCCGCGCCGAGGACGACGGCTACCGCAACTCGCTGGTGCCGGGCGTGCGCGCATCGGCCGACGCCGCGAGGCTGGCCGAGGAGATCGCATTCGCGAGCGGACGGCTGCTGGGCTTGGCGGTCGATCCGCCGGGTCTCTACAGCGAAGCAGTGGAGGCGATCCCCGTCGATCTCGAGCGCGCCACCTGGATCTGCTTCCTGACGGCCTACCTGAGTCCGCTCGATGATGGCGAGGACCCCTTCGCGGGCATCAGGGCCGCGCTCCAGGCGATGCCCGGGATGGATGCGCCGATCGCCGTCGAGGCCCTGTCGGAGCCGGGCGCCATCGCGCTCGGACCGCGTACCTCTCACGATCGGACCCGCGGCGCGGAGACGCTGGACGCGTACCGGCAGTGGGTCGCGCGCGCCGGTGGCTCACAGGCGAGCGCGTTCGCCGGCGACGAGGCGTGGACGCCGGAGCGGCGCTTCGAGCGGCTGTTCGAGCGCCTCGCGCTGCCGGGGTTCGGGCGGATGGGACGCTACGAGCTGCTGGTCACGCTCGGGCGCCTGGGCGTCCACCGGCTGAGTGCCGACTCCCTGCATCTCGGCGGAGTCCGCGGAGCCTCCTCCGAGGAGGCCACGATCGTGGCCGCCAAGCGCGTGTTCGGCATCGGCGACCCGCTTCTCCTCGACCGGCGAGCCGCCGCGCTCGCGGCCGCCGTCGCCGTGCCCGTCGAGGCACTCGACCTGGCGCTCGCCAACTGGGCCGAGCCGGCCCGGGCAACGATGGGGTTCCCGGCTCAGACCGCCGACGACGGCGCCCACGAGCGCGCGTTCGACGCCCTCATCGAGTAGCGAGAAATGCCGTCCACACCGGCGCCTACAGTCTGGTCTGCCAGCTGTCCCAACCTCACCGGGAGCCGCAGATGCCACTCTGTTTCATCGAGCCACAGGATGCGATCCGCGTCATCGCCGAGTCAGTCGGCCGAGAGGCGCGCCGCCAACTCGTCGGCGAGGTCGTCCGCGCCTGGGTCGATGACATCCCAGACCAGGAACTGTCGGTGCACTACGCCAAGGCCATCGCCGACCTCGACGAGGAGGATCTACACCTGCTCGCCGCCTGGCACGCCTCGTTGGAGGTCGGCCAGCCGATCCCCAACACGGAGTTCCTCGTCGGCGTCTTTCCGAGTCTCGGCGAGAACCGCCGCGAGGCGCTGAAGATCGCGGCGGGCTTCCGCGGCGAGGAAGCCTTCCAGGCGGGTGTCGCCGAGGATCAGGCGCTCGACACGGTCCTCCCGCGCCTCTCCAACGAGCGGGCGACCGAGCTGGCCAACGAGTGCATTCAGCTGTATATGTGGGACCGCCTAGGCTGCGACAACTAGGACGCCGTGGGCCTGCGCGAGGCGGCGTGCTTGCGTGCGTAGCACGCGGCGCACCCTGCGTCCTTGCCTCGCTTGACCCGCGACGCCCTAGTCCTTGGGCTGTCAAGCGCACGACCGGGAATCTGCGCTCTTGTCTCGCTTGCCCCTCGAACCGCTGGACGCCGTGGGCCTGCGTGAGGCGGCGTCCTCCGTCGCTTGCGGGCGTAGCGGGCCGCGGTAGGCTCGGACGATGGGCGACTCGATCAGCGTTGTCGGGGCGGATCGGCCCGGGTGGTGCGACCGGAGACATTCAGGGGTATCGGGGCTCGCGGCTAGACTGGGCGCATGAGCGAGGATTCCACTGCACTGACAGATGAGGACGTCATGGACGCCCTCTCGAACGTGATCGACCCCGAGCTGGGGCTCGACTTCGTTGAGCTCGGGCTGATCTACGGCGTGGCGATCGACGACGGCAACGTGAAGGTGACGTTCACGCTGACCACGCCCGGCTGCCCGATCGGTCCCCAGGTCAACGAACAGATCGAAGAGTTCGTCGGCGAACTCGACGGTGTCAAGACGATCGAGTCCGAGATGGTCTTCACGCCGCCCTGGTCGCCCGAGAAGATGAGCGAGGACGCCAAGTTCGCGCTCGGCTACTAACGGCGCCCCGTAATCACGGGCCGGATCGTGAAAAAGCGTCCAAGGTGTCAGCAAAGTGCCAGCGCGATCCGTTGCGAAGGACACGGCGCGCCGCCGCTGTACGTCTACTACGAGATTCACGACGACGAGGACGTAGTACGCCTGCTTGCGGCCAACCGAGCTGAGTGATGCCTCGCGGAGACCTCGACTTCGCTGAGCAGGCCGCCGGAGCCATAGTTGCCGAGCAACTCGGAGGCCGCTTAGTCGGCGTAGACATCCCCGGCGCGTGTGACGGGGTTCACGACTTCGATATCGAGTTGACGGACGGACGGCATGTCGCCCTTGAGGTCACGTCAGCCGGTGTCGAGGATCTCGAAGCTCTGAAGAGAGTCGCGCTCGAACCGGTGCGGGAGGAGCCCACGCTCGGCTACCACTGGTGGCTCTCGCTGCCAATGGACAGCAGCATCAGGGTCAAGCCGCTGACGGCGAACGTGGGCCCGCATCTCGAAGTCCTCGAGCAGTACGGGATCGAGCAGGTCCGAACCAGGGACGCCCTCCCTCACGCCGGGGATGCAGCGGAGGCTGCCCGGGCGATCTTTGCGCTCGGCGCAGACCGGGCGACGCGCCTCGATCCAAAGCCGGGCGAAGTGGCGCGCCTCATGGCCTCCCTCCACGGCGGCGCAGGCTCGGACTTCGACTCGATGAACGATCTCGTCGCCGAGAGCGCTCAGAAGAAGGTCAAGAAGCTCCTCGAGGCACCGGGCGACGAGAAGCATCTTTTCGTCTGGATTCGTTCGAGCGCGGCCGGCGCTGAGCTCGCCATCGCGACTCTGCCGGCGCCGGAGGACACTCCGCCGCTGCCTGGCGGGATCGACGTCGTATGGGTTGGAACCGGGGCCGCGAGGACCGGCGCGCGGTTTGAGCGCCTCCTGCGCCTATGTCCACCAGGCGCGTGGGAGACGATCGCGCCGCACACGCGAGTGGCTTTACGCTTGGGGCGCGGAATCAACGCGGGATCAGCCCTTCCCGTGCGAGCCGCGCCTCCCGATTGATTCTGTTGATCGTTGTGCGCTGCTCTGGTGTGATCGTTGAACCCTCTGGAAGCAGGGGCCGCCACGTCGTTACACGGAGCCGAGCACTCCCGGCGGCACGACCCTCTCGTTGCCGCCGTGACGATCCCGTGCGCCAGTCGTGGAGACGCTCGACTGTCCCGAGGTCCTCCCACCAGCCGGCTCGGAGCGTGTCGAGCCCTTCGCCGAAGTCCCACCAGGGCCACGCGCCAAGCCGACGCCATAGCTCCCGCCCCTCGCGGGCCAGCTTCTTCGCTTCGCCTCTGTTCTTGTAGCCGAGGCAATCAGTGATGTGTTCCGGCGTGAGCGTCAAGACGTCACGCATCACCGCGGCTGTCAGCCGGTCCAACACGCGCGCCTCGGACTTCGCCTTGATTGCCAGTGAGGCATCGGGGTCGCCCGTTTTCAGGAAAATGAGGACCGTGCGGGGGAGTTGTGCGGGCGAGACGTTGGGTCTGCTCCCCTGCACGGTCCAGTAAAGACGGGGCACGACCACATGATCGGTCACATGCCACACGGGTCGGCCTTCGTCCCGCGCTCGCTCCAGAAAGGTCGCCAGCGGCACGCCGGGTTCTGGGACAAGGGGGGACTCCGAACTTCCATCTGGGGTCCGGGCTGGGGTCAGCCGCTCGGGCATCGTGTCTCCCCAGCATGGCAACTGCACAATCTGACACGCAAACGAGTCACGGTGACAATTTAGGGGAAGACCTGGTCGGAACCCGACCACGCTCTCAGCTAGCGCGGGTTCGATGGCTCGCGGGCTTTAGTCAGGCCGCCGCGGCCGAGCGTTGTGGCTTATCGCGTAGTGCGCTCGCGAACCTAGAGGCCGGACGCTCTCAGCCGAGATTGGGCACCGCCGAAAAGCTCGCCGAGACACTCCAAGTTGATGTGGGTGTCATTCTCGCCGTTTGTAGCCGGGCGGTCCAAGGGTGAGACCGGACGTTGAGAGTGGTCGCCCCGCTGTCATCTATGACCCAACCCTAGGCGGGAAGTTCATCGCTGAAACAGCGGCCATCGAGGGCGGCTGGCTTCACGCCGTCGGATTCATACGACGCTCACAGGCTGGCGACCTGCCGGATGTGACCGGCCCAGTGGTGGAACGCTCATGGTCGCCAAGCACGCCGATTCGGATCGAGTGGGGATGAGCACAGTCGACGCGACGATGCCCGAGCGTCCGAGCGGCCTGCGCGTACAGAGCGCCGACCTCACCCTGGCTCGGCCGCCGCGGTGGGCTTGGCAGGACCGCCTGCCCATCGGCTACCTCAGCCTGATCCTCGGCGTAGAGGGCATCGGTAAGTCGTCTCTCGCGGCGTGGATCATCGCGAGGCTGACGCACGGCGACCTCCCGGGCGATCTGCGCCACAAGGCGATTAACGTCGCCCTGGTGGGCGATGAGGACAGCTTCGCCCACGTCTGGACACCACGGCTTCATGCGGCAGGCGCCGATCTGAACCGCGTCAAGGCACTGGACCGGCCCGAAGGCGGCTACATCGAACTGAATGCGGACAAGGACCGGCTCGCAACAGCGATTGACCTCGAGCAGATCGAGTTCGTGTTCTTCGACAGCCTGATTGACAACCTCGGCGCCAGCGTCAACGACTGGCACGCCAAGGATGTCCGCGAAGCGCTCCAGCCGCCTAGGTGGATCGCGCGTGAGCTCGACATAACCGCGACCGGCAGCCTGCACCCCAACAAGCGCGGGTCTACGTTCCGCGAGCTCGTCGCAGGCAGCAGCGCATTCAACGCCGTCAGTCGCTCAAGCCTCCTCTTGGCGCAGCACCCCGAGGATGAACACCGCCGCTGCCTCGTGCGCGGCAAGGGCAACCTCAGCGCAGCACCCCCAACCGTCGAGTTCTCGATCGAGGGCTACCGCTTTGACGCCAACGGCCACCAGTTCAACGTGCCTCGCGCGGCTGGCTTCGAGGTCGGTGAGATCACCGTCGACGAGCTGGTGGATACCAGCGGCGCCAAGAGCACTGAGCACTCCAAGGTCGCCGAAGCCGCCGAGATCATCGAAGCGCTCCTACCGAAGGACGGGGCATGGCATCCCGCGGCCGATATCTACCAGGCGTGCGAGACCGAAGACATCGAGAAGCGAACAGTCCAGCGTGCAATGAAACGCCTCGCGCTCGAGCATCGCAGGGCGTCGACGTTTCAGGCACCGAGCGAATGGCGCTGGCCCACAGACGCGACACCACACACGTCATGCAATAGCGCTGTCGCAAGTGTCGCGAGTGTCGCGACCAAAGCACCAACAACCCCCAATAACTACACACACGACACACACGACACTAACGACAGCGACAACGCTGGTCGCGAGTGTGTCGCCAGTGGCAATGGGCATCGACCTCTCAATGCCCTGACGGCCGACATGTACGACGACGGGTGCAACCGATGACCGTCACTCTCGAGCTGCCTGATGCTGTCCTTGATGAGAGAGCCCGCCGCGCCGCCGCGCTCATCGAGCAGCCGCCAATCGACGCGACGCCGTGGCTCAACACGGACCAGGCCGCCGACTACATCGCCGCCAAGCCCGGCCGCATCCACGACCTCGTCGCCCTCGGCAAGCTCGCCCCGCGCCGCGACGGACGCCGACTCCTGTTCCGCGCCAGCGACCTCGACGCTTACCTCGAGGCCGAGTCGTGACTCACACACTTCGCTCGCGCGAGCACGCGAAGGCCGGAGCCCGCCGCGATTACTCCTCCAGGTGACGCGGCGGGCACGGCAGCACTTCCAACCAATCGAAAGGCCAGCCCGAGGCCGGCGGGACGCTTCTAACTCTCCGGACGGGCGGGCGGCGACTTATGGCTATCGATGTCGTCCGCGAGATTGCCAACGCGACCCGCCTCCTCCTGAACAACCTCCGCAAGGTCGGTCAGCGGCTTGCCGTGCTCGCCGTGTGCGTCGTCCAAGTCATCCGCGGCGCCTTCAAGCGCCGAATGCGCCCATCCAGTGCGCTTAGCCGCACGCTCAATCCGCTCATCGTCCGAAGCGACGTCGTCATCGCTTCGACGGTCGACCCTGTAGTCCTCAGACACAGCCTGCTCCTCCCAACATCTTCCGCTGAGCGACCGAGCTTACGCCCTTGGCGGCAAGGCGCACGCCGCACGGCAGGGGGGTCTCGCAGGACACCGCCTAGAGCCGCGTTCATTCCGCCAACTCCCGGCGAAGAACAGCGCGAGCCGAAAAGGGAAAAAGATGCAGGGACGGAGGGCCGATGACGCTCAGAGCCGTCCCTAACGGCGACATAGGCCGCGCGATGAGCGAGCGTGACCAGCTCGTCGCGCAGATGACGCGCGATGGCACTTGGCAGCCGATGTTTGGGCCGATGCTCGCGGAGGTTGCTGAGGCGTTGCGGATGGCGGCGAAGCTGCGGGCGGCTGCGGAGGATGAGCTGTTCGTCAAGAGCGCTCGCTCTGGCCGTTCCTATCTGCACCCGGGCGTCGCCGCGGCCGATGTTGAGGTTCGGCGGGCGGCGCTGCTGCTGTCGCGGATCGCGGGGATGGCGAAGCGGCCGGCGTCGGACGAGCCGCAGGACGACAACCCGCTCGCTCTGCTCGACGCGGAAACGGTGCTTGACCCGGACCCGGTTGAGGACGCGCGGAGGCGCCGTTTGATGGACGAAAACCAGCGCCGTGCGCTCAACAGTGGGCGCAGGAAATGACAACGACAAGGAGTAACCGATGAATGAGCGAGAGATAGCGCTGAGCGCGCTGCGCGCAGCGGGGCACGACCAGGCCGCGGCGCTTGTGGAGGCGATCATCCCGGGAGCGGCGCCGGTTGCCGCAGAGACGCCGGCCGTGGGCGGCGGATTGACGCCGGGGCAGGCATACGCGCAGCAGCAGGCTGTGGCTGCTCCGCAGGGGCCTGAGCCGCCCGCTGGGAAGGCGCAGCTTCACAGCTTGGACGAGTGGGAAGCCTTGCCGCAGGCGGAGCGCATAGCCCGCCTGGACGAGGCGGACCAGCTCTACCTCCAGGGGCGCAACTGATGGCGCGCGCTAAGCAGCCGACGCCGGCCGACGAACTCGCAGCGGTCGACGCGCGGATTGCCGCGCTGGTCGCGGAGGGCGAAACCCTCTCCGATCAGCAGGGGAAGGCCGAAGGCATGATCCGGTCCTACCCGAGCCGGCGAGACGACGCGCTGGTGCTCGCGAAGCTCGGCGAGCGGGTCGATATGCCCGATGAGGCCGAGCAGGCGCGCCTCCAACGGTTTGTCGCTGACGCGAAGGACGAGCAGGACGCGATCCGCCGGGCACGGCGCCAGCGCGAAGAAGAGCGGGAGAAGGTCATCGCCGCTGGCCTGCCGTTCTTCGACGCCGAGGCCGAAGAGTCCGCCAGGGCGCTGGAGGCGCTGGGCGAGGCGTTGCTCGCTGCGCTCGCCGACTTTCAGGCCGGCGGGTTGGTGAAGGGTGAGGCGTGGGGGCGCTTGCGAACGGGCCGCAGGGAGCTCCGCCGCGACCTGCCGCCGGGAGTCAGCTCCCACGATCTCGGGCACCTAAAGGGCACGATCAAGGACGCGATACGTTGCGCGTGGCCCGGCGAAAGTGAGGAGCGCTGGCGCGAGTTCAAGGCCCGCGAGCAGGCCCCGCCGGGAGCGCGGGTGAGCAACCGCGAGGCCATCGCTCAATTCGGGGGCGAGGCGGCGTGAGGTCCACCGCCGGCTCGGGAGGCCTACTCCGCCAGCCCCACGGCTTTGAGGGCTGCGGCTCGCTCGGGGTAGGTCTGAAAATGCGTGAGCATTCCACCGTGAAAACGGGCCAGCCACGCCCCTTGGGCGTCGAAGTCGGCTCCGCTGCCGCGTCCGCGACCTCGGATATGTCCCAAGGCGAGAACCCAATCGTCGTCGTCCCTGACCGCCTCAACCTCCCATGCGAGGCTCTCCCAGCTCTCCTCAACTGCGGCGCAATACTGCGCTCCAGCTTCGGGGCCCCGATAGACCGTTCCCTCCAAAGCAGATCGAACCGGGACGATTTCTGCGTCCTCGGAGAACAATGCTCCAAAGCCCTCGGCGTCGCGGCGGTTGAAAGCCTCGATCGCCTTCCGCACGATCTCCACGTTCTCCTGCGAGATCGCCTACTCCTTCAGCCCGACGGCCTCGAGGGCCTCGCGGCGGCTCGCGTAGCCGATAGCCCGGCTCGCCTTTCCGTCGCGAAACCAAGTGACGCCCGCCCAGCGGAAGTCGAGCGGCTCTTTCGAATGAGCACCGAGACCGACGATGGAAAAAGTCGCGACCACGAAGTCCTTACTGGCGGCGATGACCTCCTCCACTCCCCAGCGCGGTTCCGCCGCAAAGATTTCGATGAGGTCGCTCGCCAATTCGAGCAAGCCTTCCGCGCCGTAGTAGGTGTGGTCGGTGGCTGCGGACGCGTGGTTCTCGATACGGAAGTTAGGAGCAAGGAGCTGATCGGGCACCTCGCGGGCGCGTCCGGCCTCGACCAGGTGGCTGTGTACATCGATGTTGCGCTGTGCAAGGGGGTCGGCTGCCCGCACGGCGGCCGCGCGCCCCTCGTCGATCTTTGGATAGAGCGTCACCCGCGCGATGATGCTCTCTACCCATACGAAGACGGCTCCGGATCGCACCCGCAGCAAACCACGATGCCCAACCCCAGGCGTGACCTGGGCGACCACGGCAAATACGATTCCGTTGCCGAGGCCGTGCACCTCGTCAACCTGCATCTCATACTCATCAAGATTGCCGAACCAGTCCTCGAGATACCTTCGTATCGCGTCCAGGCCCGCGTGGGAGCCCAGACCCCAACGCGAAACGTCCCAGACCGAAGCGGGACCGAACCTGGCCATGAACGCGTCAAAGTCGCGACCGTTCAGCGAGGCATAAAAGCTACGCGTAAGCTCGACCAAGTCGGGGGTCGTGGACTCCTCGGACATCACCCGGTGAGTATCCCGCAGGTGGCAGGTACC
>DAIRTT010000059.1:0-3131 GCA_036803745.1 Solirubrobacteraceae bacterium
GCAACCTGCCGATCGGCCAGGGCGAGCTCGTGACCCCGATGCAGATGGCGAGCGCGTACTCGGCGATCGCCAACGGAGGGATCCTGCGCCGCCCGCACCTCGTGAGCGAGATCGGCGGAGTGCGCCAGCCGCTCCCGACCGGGCGTCGCGTGATCTCGACGGCCACGAGCGCCGCGCTGCGCCACATGCTCGAAGGCGTGCTCGCACCGGGGGGCACGGCGAGCGAGGTCTCGATCCCCGGCTACCAGCTCGCGGGCAAGACGGGCACGGCCAGCAAGATCGACAAGGCGACGGGCGAATACTCGAAATCGGCCTACGTGGCGTCGTTCATCGGCTTCGCGCCGGCCGCCAACCCGAGCCTTCTCTGCGCGGTCGTCGTCGACGAACCACAGTCAGGCTCGATCTTCGGCGGCACCGTCGCCGCGCCGGCGTTCGGGCAGATCATGAGCTTTGCGCTCCCATACCTGGGCATCCCGCCCGGATAGCGAGCGACCGCGTCCCGCCGCCGAGGGCTCCAGCGGGGGCGGAAACTAGACTCAACCGCATGCCGGCGCGGGCGAGGAAGCAATGAGGCTCGACGAGCTGACGCGCGGGCTCGCCGGCGTGGCGCCCGCGGGCGCGACGGAGGCGGTCGAGATCACCGGCCTGGCCTACGACAGCCGCGCCGTGGCCCCCGGGAGCCTGTTCTTCTGCGTCAGCGGCTTTCGCAGCGACGGTCACGACCACGCCGCCGAGGCGGTAGCGCGCGGCGCGGCGGCGCTCGTCGTCGAGCGATCGCTCGACCTCGGCGTGCCGGAGGTCGCGGTCGCCTCGGCCCGGGCCGCGATGGCCCCGCTGGCGGCGCGCTTCTACCGCCACCCCTCCGAGGAGCTGCGACTGGTGGGCGTCACGGGAACCAACGGCAAGACGACCACGGCGTACCTGATCCGCGCGCTGCTCGAGGCCGGCGGGGTGCGCAGCGGGCTGCTCGGGACGGTCAAGTCGGTGATCGGCGGCGAGGACCGCGAGGTGCAGCGCACGACCCCCGAGGCGATCGACCTCCAGGCCGACCTGCGGGCGATGCTCGACGCGGGCGACGGCGCCTGCGCGATGGAGGTCTCCTCCCATGCGCTCGAGCTCGGGCGCGCCGACGCGGTCTCCTTCGCCGCAGCCGTCTTCACGAACCTGACCCAGGACCATCTCGACTTCCATCCGACGATGGAGGACTACTTCACGGCCAAGCGGCGGCTGTTCATGCCCGATCACGGTGACCCTCCGGGCGTGAGCGTCGTCAACGTCGCCGACCCGTGGGGCCGGCGGTTGGCCGAGGAGGTCCCCGGCGCCCTCACGTTCGGCGTTGAGGAGCCGGCCGACTACGGCGCGAGGGACCTCCTCTGTGGGTTCGACGGCTGCCGCTTCACGCTGAGCACGCCGGCGGGCGAGCGTGAGGTGACCCTGCCTATGCCGGGCCGCTTCAACGTCGCCAACGCCGTTGGCGCGCTCGCCGTCGTCCACGCGCTCGGAGGCGACCTCGACGTGCTCCTCGGCGCCCTCGAGGAGGGCGTGCGGGTGCCGGGCCGCTTCGAGCCGGTCGACGCCGGGCAGGACTTCGCCGTGATCGTCGACTACGCCCACACGCCCGACTCACTCGAGAACGTGCTCCGCGCCGGCGGGGAGCTCGTGGGCGAGGCTTCCGGCCGCGTCATCTGCGTGTTCGGCGCGGGCGGCGATCGCGACCGCGGCAAGCGGCCCCTGATGGGCGAGATCGCCGCGCGCCTGGCGGACCGCGTGATCGTCACGTCGGACAACCCGCGCTCAGAGGAGCCCGAGGCGATCATCGCCGAGATCATGGCCGGCGCCGGCGGCGAGGGCGCACCCGGCGAGCGCCCCCGCGGCGGGGCGCCTGACGTGAGTGCGATCACCGACCGGCGGGCAGCGATCGGCGAGGCGATCGCGAGCGGACGCACGGGCGACATCATCGTGATCGCGGGCAAGGGACACGAGCAGGGACAGGAGTTCGCCGATGCTCACAAGCTCCCGTTCGACGATGCGACGGTCGCACGCGGGGCGCTCGAGGCAGTCTCGGCTGGGACGTCCGGCCGATGAGGGAGTGGACGGCCACACAGATCGCCCGCGCTGCCGGCGCCGAGCTGCTCGCCGAGCCCTCGGGCGCGGCCGCCGCGAACGGACCCGCCGGGGCGAGCGTCGACTCGCGCCGAATCGCCGGCGGTGAGCTCTTCGCGGGGCTGCGCGGCGAGCGCCTCGACGGCGGCAGCCACGGCGCGGGCGCGCTGCGGGCCGGCGCCTGGGGCGTGCTGCTCGAGCCAGAGCATGCCCGCGCGGCCCTCGAGAACCGCGGCGAGGCCGAGGGCGCGATCCTCGCCCACCCCGACCCGCTGGCGGGACTGCAGGCGCTCGCGCGGGCATGGCGGATCGAGCTGGGCACCCGGGGGGCGCGCGTCGTCGCCGTGACCGGCTCGACCGGGAAGACCTCGACCAAGGACATCCTCACGGCGCTGCTGGGGAGCTTCATGCGGGTGTCGGCGAGCCCCGAGAACCTCAATACGGAGATCGGCCTGCCGCTGGCCCTGCTCGCGAGTGCGGGCGACAGCGAGGTGATCGTGCTCGAGATGGCGATGCGCGGCAGCGGCCAGATCGCGGAACTGACGGCCATCGCCGAGCCCGACGTCGGCGTGATCGTCAACGTGGGTCCGGCCCACCTCGAGCTGCTCGGCTCGCTCGAGGCGATCGCAGCGGCAAAGGCCGAGCTGATCGCCGGCATGGCGCCCGGGACGAGCGTCGTGCTCCCCGCCGGGGAGGAGCTGTTGAGGCCCCACGCACGCGAGGATCTCACGGTGACCACGTTCGGAGAGGGCGGCGACGTGACGCTGCTCGAGCGCGCGGCCGACGGCACCGTGGTGATCGGCCACGACGGCGAGCAGATCCGGCTGCGGCCGTCCTTCGAGCAGGCGCACAACCTGCGCAACCTGCTGGCGGCCGTCGCGGTGGCGCGCACCCTCGGCCACACCCCGGCGGGCACCCTCGAGGTCAGCTTCTCGAGCCTGCGCGGACAGCGTCGCGAGCTGGCGGGGGGCGTGGTGCTGGCGGCGGCGGAGAAGAAAAGACAAGAAGCGTAGTGTGTTGGCTCTGGG
>DAIRTT010000059.1:3141-13806 GCA_036803745.1 Solirubrobacteraceae bacterium
GGTCCTGATCGACGACTGCTACAACGCCAACCCGATGTCAATGCGCGCAGCCCTCGACGATCTCGCCGCGAGCGCCCCTGCTCGCAGCGTGGCGGTTCTCGGAGACATGCTCGAGCTCGGGGCCGAGTCGCCGCGGCTGCACCGCGAGATCGGCGCTCACGCGGCGCGGGCCGGGGTCGGGGTGCTCGTGGCCGTCGGTCCTCTGGCGCGTGAGATGAGCAAGGTCTTCGACGGCGAGTCCCACGTCGTGGCCGATGCCGGCGCGGCGGCGGCGGTGCTCGAGCGCCTGCTCGAACCCGGTGACACGGTGCTGGTGAAGGGCTCGCGGGGAGTGGGCCTGGAGGTCGTCGCCGAGCGCCTCGGAGCCGGCCCCTTCGCCGTGGGCGCCGGACGCGCGGCCGAGGCGTCAGGCGATCGCGGCGCCCTCACACCGAGCGCCGGTCGCGGGCGGATCTGAATGGGAGAGATTCTCTTCGGGGGCACCTCGGCCCTGCTCATCTGCATCTTCCTGAGCCCCAAGTTCATCGAGTTCCTGCGCCAGCGCGAGTTCGGCCAGCACATCCGCGAGGACGGCCCGGAGGGACATCACCTCAAGGCGGGCACGCCGACGATGGGCGGCGTGATCATCTTCCTGGCGGTCGCCGTCTCGTTCCTGATCCTGACCAACTACGAATGGCGTTCGGTGGGCGTGTTCGGCGCGGCGATGGCGTGCGCGCTGCTGGGCTTCGCCGACGACTACATAAAGCTCGTGCGGCGGCGCTCGCTGGGGCTGCGCGCGAGGACCAAGCTGGGAGTGACGATCGCGATCTCGCTCGGCGTGTGGTTCATCGCCGTCCACGAGGCCCATCTGCCCCCGACGCTGTGGCTGCGCTTCGTCGACTACCACGTGGACCTCAGCTGGGGCCCGCTGTACCCGCTGCTGATCTATCTGGTCGTCGCCGGGACCACCAGCGCGGTCAACCTGACCGATGGCCTCGACGGCCTCGCCGCGGGCTGCGTGGCGATCGTGCTGCTCGCGTACATCGGCATCACCTTCCTGGCGGGCGACTTCGACATGGCGATGCTGGCCGGCTGCCTGGTCGGCGCTTGCATCGGCTTCCTGTGGTTCAACGCCTTTCCGGCGACCGTGTTCATGGGCGACACCGGCTCGCTGGGCCTCGGCGGGGCGATCGCGGGGCTCGCGGTGATGACCAAGACCGAGGTCCTGCTGATCCTGCTCGGTGGCATCTTCGTGATCGAGGCCCTGTCGGTCGTCATCCAGGTGATCTCCTTCCAGATGACGCGCAAACGGGTCTTCCTGATGGCGCCGATCCACCACCACTTCGAGCTGAAGGCGTGGTCTGAGACGAAGATCATCCTGCGCTTCTGGATCGTCGCGTCGATCTGCGCGGCGATCGGCTTCACGATCTATCGCCAGAGCAGGGGCGTCTAGATCCGCTCCGAGGGACCCGGCAGGCTTCGGAGCGGGGGCGTCGAAGTGAGCATGGATGCCAGCAGCGCCAGCACGACGGGCCCGCGCGAAGGCTCGTCAACCGCGCACCGACCGCAAGGGGGGCGGCTCGCGGGCAGCGGCGCTCGCCGGCCAGTCGCTCGAGCACCGCATGCTGCTGACGGCCACGATGTGCCTGCTGGCATTCGGGGCGGTGATGGTCTACAGCGCCTCCTCGGCGACGACGCTGCTGCAGGGCCGCGGCTATGGCAGCAGCTACCTGATCAAGTTCTTCATCTACGGGGCGATCGGCCTCGTCGTGATGCGGCTGCTGGCCCGCGACGGCGTGGCCAAAGTCCAGAGCATCACGGCGCCGCTGTTGGCGGTGTCGTTCGTGCTCGTGATCGCCGTGCACGTGCCGCACGTCGGGGTGAGCATCAACGGGGCGCGCCGCTGGATCGGACCGGGCCAGCTCCAGTTCCAGCCCTCGGAGCTCATGAAGCTCGCGCTGGTGCTCTACTCGGCCACGCTGCTGGCGCGGCGACCGCAGCGCGTCAACGACCTGCGCGAGCTGATGAAACCGATGCTGATCGTCGTGGGCGCCGCCTGTCTGCTGATCTTCAGCCAGCCCGACCTGGGGACGGCGATGGTGATCGTCTTCACGATCGCCGCGATGCTGGTGGCGGCCGGGATCCCGATGCGAAACCTGGCGATCATCGGCGGGACGCTGCTGGGCCTGGTGCTCGTATACGCGATCGTGCGGCCCTATGCGCGCGTGCGGCTGACCTCCTTCCTGGACCCATGGGCGCACGCGTCCTCGAGCGGCTTCCAGGCCGTCCAGGGCCAGATCGCGATCGGCTCGGGCGGGATGTTCGGCGTCGGCCCGGGCCAGTCGGTCCAGAAGATCTTCTATCTGCCCGAGGCGCCGACGGACTTCATCCTCGCGGTGATCGCCGAGGAGCTGGGCGTGATGGGCGTGTTCGCGCTCCTGTTCCTCTACGGCCTGATCGCCTACGCCGGGCTGCGGGCAGCGAAGGCCGCACGCAGTCTCTACAGCGCATTGATCGCGGTCGGCGTGACGTCGCTGATCGTCTCGCAGGCGATCCTCAACACGTTCGCGGTCCTCGGCCTGGCACCGCTGACCGGGGTTCCGCTGCCGTTCGTCTCCTACGGCTCGAGCAGCCTGATCACGATGCTGGCGGCGATGGGGCTGCTGATGAACGTGGCCTCGGGGGCGACCGGCCACGTGCGCGCCGTGACGCCCTCGCGCCGCACGCAGCGGCCGCGGGTGGCACGGTCCGGCGACGCCGGCGGCCGGGAAGCGGAAGGATTGGGCCGTGAGCGCAGCGCCGAGCAGGATCGTGATCGCCGCCGGGGGGACCGCTGGGCACGTGGTGCCGGCGCTGGCGGTCGCGGAAGCGCTGCGGGCTGAGGGCGCGCAGGTCAGCTTCGTGGGAGGCGAGCGGGCCGAGGCTCAGCTCGTGCCCGCCGCCGGCTTCCCGCTGGAGCGCCTGCGGGTCGAGGGCCTGCATCGCTCCAACCCCCTGCGGGCCCTGCGGGCGATCCTGCTGGCCGCCGTGGCGCTGCCCCGCGCCCGCAGGATCCTCTCGCGGCTGAAGCCCGACGCGGTGATGGGAGGCGGCGGCTATGTCGCCGGGCCGGTCGGCGTGGCGGCGCTCACCCTGCGTATCCCGCTCGTGTTGAGCGAGGCCGACAGTCATCTCGGCCTGACCAACCGCCTGCTCGCCAGGTTCGCGCGGCGGGTGTGCCTGGCGCTGCCGATCCCCGGGCGTGCCGGACGTCGCTACCGCGTGACGGGCCGTCCGGTGCCGCCCGCCCAGGAGGACCGGGCGGCCGCGAGGGCGCGGCTGGGAATCGAGATGGGGGAGACGTGCGTGCTGATCTTCGGCGGCTCACTGGGCGCGAGGTCGATCAACCGCGCCGCCGTCGAGGCGCTCGCGGGCGCGCCCTTCCACATCCTGCATGTGTGTGGCCGGCGCGACCACGCCGAGCTGGCGGCGCGCGACCTGCCGCCCGGCTATGACCTGCGCGAGTACCTCGACCTCGCAGCCTTCGCCGATGCGCTGGCGGCCGCCGATCTGGTCGTCGCCCGGGCGGGCGGCTCGATCTTCGAGATCGCCGCCAACGGCCTGCCCGCCGTGCTCGTCCCATACCCGCACGCGGCAGGCGATCACCAGAGCGCCAACGCCCGCTGGATGGAGTCGGCCGGTGCGGCCGTGACGATCGCCGACGACGAGCTCGACGGCCGTCTGCTCGGCCGCGTGGTGGCCGGGCTGCTCGCCGACCGCAGCCGCCTCGCGGCGATGGCCTCCGCGTCGGCGTCGCTGGCGCGCCCGGACGCCGCGAGGGAGATCGCGGGCGAGCTGTTGCAGGCGGCCGGCTCATGAGCGCGGGGGAGCGCCCGTGGCGTGGGCGGCGCATCCATCTGGTGGGCGTGGGGGGCGCGGGCATGAGCGCCTATGCCCGCGCGGCGCATGTGCTCGGGGCCGAGGTGAGCGGCTCAGACGGCGCGGGAGGCCCCTACCTCGAGCGCCTGGCGGCAGACGGGGTTCTGAGCGTCGCGCCCGGCCACCGCGCCGAGAACGTGCCGCCGGGCGACGGGGTCGAGCTGTACTACTCGTCGGCGATCGCCGAGGGCAACGTGGAGCGCCGTGCGGCGCGCGAGCGGGGGATCCCCGAGCGCCCGCGGGCCGAGCTGCTGGCCGAGCTCACGGCGCTGCGGCGGACGATCGCGGTGGCCGGCACGCACGGCAAGACCACGACCGCCTCGATGCTCGTCCACGCCATGCGGGGCGCCGGGATGCAGCCCGGCTGGCTCATCGGCGGCTCGGTCGGCGGCGGACTGGCGAACGCCGAGTGGAGCGAGGGAGAGTGGCTGGTGGTTGAGGCCGACGAGTCGGACCGCTCGATGCTCAGCCTCGCGGTGGAGATTGCGGTGCTGACCAACATCGAGCTGGACCACCACGCGACGTACGGGTCGCTGGCGGAGCTGCGCGAGGCGTTCCGGAGCTTCCTGACGGGGCCGGCGAGCGCGGTCGTGTGGGATCGACCCGAGCTCCTCGAGCTCCGCGACGGGCCCCTCGTCGCCTACGACATCGAGAAGCCGACGCTCACCGACGGCGGCTCGCGGTTCGACTGGCACGGGCACGAGGTGCTCCTGGGCGTCCCGGGCGCCCACAACGCGCTCAACGCCGTGGCGGCGCTCGAGGCGGCGCGGCTCGCGGGCGCTCCCGCCGACGGGGCGATCATGGGTCTGGCCGGCTTCGGCGGCGCCGGGCGGCGCTTTCAGCCGGCCGGGCGCACGGCGGGCGGGGCGCGGGTGTTCGATGACTACGCCCACCACCCGACGGAGGTCGCTGCGACGCTGGCGGCGGCCAGGACGCTCGCCCACAGGCGCCTGGTGGCAGTGTTCCAGCCGCACCTCTACTCGCGGACGGCCTCCCTGGCGAGCGAGTTCGGGCGCGCGCTGGCGGGCGCCGACGCGGTGGTCGTGCTCGACGTCTACCCGGCGCGCGAGCGCGCCGAGGAGCACCCGGGTGTGAGTGGGCTGCTGATCGCCGAAGCAACCGCACGCGAAGCGGCCGGGCGGCCCGTCTACTGGCTGCCGCGCTTCGCCGACGCGACGCCCGCTCTGGCCTTGCTGCTCGGGGACGGCGACGTGTGCCTTGTGATGGGTGCGGGCGACGTAGATCAGCTCTCGCTGGCGCTGGTGGCGGCGTGAGCGCCGCCTCGCAGGCGCCCGCGGCCGTGCGGCGCGAGCATCCACTGGAGCGGCTGACGACCGTCCGTACGGGCGGGCCGGCCGAGTTCTTCGCCCGCGCGGGAGACGATGAGACGCTGGCCGAGCTGCTGACGTGGGCCGAGGCCGCGGATGTGAAGCTGAGCGTGGTCGGGTCGGGGTCGAACCTGCTGATCGCCGACGAGGGCGTGAGGGGGCTGGTGATCAAGCTCGACCGGGACCTCGCGACCGTGACGGTCGACGGGCGGCGGATCCTCGCCGGCGGGGGGGCGCGTCTGCCGGCCCTCGCCGCCGCCGCGGCGCGGGCAGGCCTGTCGGGGATCGAGTTCGGCGTCAACATCCCGGGCACCCTCGGGGGCGCGGTGAGGATGAATGCGAATGCCTACGGCGGCGAGCTGGGCCGCGTGCTCGAGTGGGTCGAGGTCGCGGGCGCTGGCGGCGTGGAGCGCCGCGCGCCGCGGGAGCTGGGCCTCGCCTATCGCCGTTCGAACCTGACCGGCGGCGAGGTCGTGGCGCGCGCCTGCCTGCTCCTCCGGAAGGGCGAGGCCGATGCGGTCAAGCGGACGCTCGAGGAGATGCGCCGCCGTCGCCACGAGGCGCAGCCACAGGGCATCAAGACGTTCGGCTCGACGTTCAAGAACCCCGATGATCCCCGCGCGGAGGGCCGCAGCGCGGGCCTGCTGCTCGCGGATGCCGGCTGCAACGGGCTGAGCGTGGGCGGCGCCCGCTTCTCGGACAAGCACGCCAACTTCATCGAGAACACGGGCGCCGCCACGACGGCCGACGTGCTCGCAGTGATGGCCAAGGGAAGGCGCCGGGTGCTCGAGCGCTTCGGCGTCGAGCTCGAGCCCGAGGTCCAGACGCTCGGGCCGGTCAGATTTCCGTGGCTGTGAAGCGGTAGGTGTTGTCGTGGCGAGGTCGAAAGACCTCCCATGGATCGTTCGCTGTCCGCCCTGATCGCTCGCCCCTTCGGCCTCCCGGCCGCCCGGCGGGCCTCGGCGTCGGCCTCGCCGCGCGTCCGGCGTCCCGGTGCCCGCCCGTCCGGTGCCCGCCCGTCCGGTGCCCGTCCGCGGAGAGCCGGTGCGCCCTCGCGTCGCGTCGGGGGAGGAGTCCCCGGACGCCTCCTGCGGCCGCTCAGCACGGCGTCGGCGGCCGTCTGGGGCGCCAGGCGCGCCCGGATCGCCCTGATCTCCGTGCTCGTCGCGCTGCCGCTGCTGCTGGGAGCCTTCGTGCTGCTGCGCCACTCCTCGTTCGTGGCCGTCGAGCACGTTCACATGTCCGGTGTCCACGGGCCCGAGGCGCAGGCGATTGACGCCGCCCTCGTCTCGGCGGCCCGGCACATGAGCACGCTCGACGTGCGCACGGGGCCCCTGATGGCGGCCGTGGCGCCCTTCCGGGTCGTGAGCGACGTCAGGGTCCACCCGCAGATCCCGCATGGGCTTCGGATCGAAGTGCACGAGCGCCTGCCGGTCGCGGCGCTCCAGGTCGGGACGGGAAGGACGGCCGTCGCAGCCGACGGCACGGTGCTCGGCCAGGCGCTGCTCTCCAGCGCCCTGCCGACCGTCGGCGGCTACCGCCTGCCCGCGGCCGGGCAGCGCCTGAACGACGCGGGACTGCTCGGCGACATGGTCGTGCTGGGCGCGGCACCGCCGCCGCTGGCGAAGCTCGTGACGCGTGTCTACAACGGGCCGGAGGGTCTGACGGTGGCGATGCACAGCGGACTGCTGGCCTATTTCGGCGACGCGACGAGGCCGCACGCGAAGTGGCTGTCGCTGGCGCGGGTCCTTGCCGATCAGAGCTCCGCGGGAGCCTCCTACGTCGACGTGCGCCTGCCGGCGAGACCGGCGGCGGGGTTCCCGGCCGGTGCCGGACCGAGCTCCTCGAGCGGCGCCGGCGAAGCCGCCGAAGCTCACGGACAGTCGGAATCGGCGATCGCGGCGCTGGCCGCCGGCCTGAACTCGGGGTCGGCCGCAACGGGCACCAGCACCCCCGCCGAACCGTCGTCTCAGTCCTCCTCCGAAAGCTCAAAGTCGGGCAGCAAAGAATCCGAATCGTCGTCCGGGTCGGCGACGGGCGAAAGCTCCGAATCCCACTCCAGCACTGGATCTGAAGCCGAAACCAGTCGGTCATCGCCCGGCGGATAGATACCCTCAACCTCTACTGGAGGTTCATGCCACGATCGAGCCAATCCTCAGGCACCGGTCGAGAGTATGGCGTTCTGCAACGATTCTTGCGAGACTGCACCCCTTCGTTGACAGGGCGAAGATGCCTGCATAACGTGACCAACCCGGCGGTTCGGCGACGTATATGCTGAGAACCCTGAATTCGTACCTAAGGCTTAGGACAGAACGACATGGACAGCAGCGCTAGCTACTTGGCGGTAATCAAGGTTGTGGGTGTGGGCGGCGGCGGGACCAACGCGGTCAGCCGCATGGTCGACGCGGGTCTGCACGGCGTGGAGTTCATCGCCGCCAACACGGACGCACAGGCTCTGGCCATGTGCGACGCCGACATCAAGCTCAACATCGGCCACGAGTCCACCAAGGGTCTCGGTGCGGGCGCCAACCCGGACGTCGGCCTGTCGGCCGCCTCGGAGTCGCGCGACGACATCAAGGAGGCGCTCAAGGGCGCTGACATGGTCTTCGTGACGGCCGGCGAGGGCGGCGGCACGGGCACGGGCGCTGCCCCGGTGATCGCCGAGATCGCCAAGAACGAGATCGGCGCCCTGACGGTCGGCGTCGTCACGCGACCGTTCGACTTCGAGGGCTCCCAGCGCGGTCGCCAGGCGACCGAGGGCATCGAGCGCCTGCGCGAGGTCGTCGACACCCTGATCGTGATCCCGAACGAGAAGCTGCTCGCCGTGGTCGAGCGCCGGACATCGATGCTCGACGCGTTCCGGGAGGCCGACAACATCCTGCGCCAGGGCGTCCAGGGCATCACCGACCTGATCACGATTCCGGGCCTCATCAACCTCGACTTCGCCGACGTGCGCACGATCATGCAGGACGCCGGCTCGGCCCTGATGGGCATCGGCACGGCCGCGGGCGAGAACCGCTGCAGCGAAGCCGCCAAGGCCGCGATCTCATCGCCGCTGCTCGAGGAGTCAGTCGACGGAGCGACCGGGATCCTCTTGAACATCACGGGCGGCAAGGACCTCGGACTGTTCGAGGTCAACGACGCGGCCGAGATCATCCAGAACGCCGCCGACGCCAACGCCAACATCATCTTCGGAGCCGTGATCGACGAGTCGATGGCCGACGACGTTCGCGTGACCGTCATCGGCACCGGCTTCGACCACCGCCCGGGCCGCGGAGCGCGGCGCGAGCGCACCGAGGGCCGGCCCGACCGCAACCCCCGCATCTCCGAGCGCCAGCGCTCGACCCTCGAGATCTCCGACGACGACATCGACGTCCCGCCGTTCCTGCGCTAGCGCGAGGACTCGAGTTCCCGATGAGTGTTCCGGCCGGTGCATGCACCGGCCGCGACGGGCCGCATGCGGCCCGTCGGGCGGTGGGCGCATGCGCCCACCGCTGCCTCGCACATGTGCGACGCAGAACGTCCATCTGAGTGCTCGGATCCCCCCTGCCTTCGCGAGCACGGGCATCGTTTGTCCCACTTGGTTGCGATCGTCGCAGAGGGGTATGTTGTGCCTGTGCCTGTGCCTGTGCCTGTGCCTGAGCAACTCGATCTGACGATCGTCTACGAGCCCGGCGAGGACGGTTGGGTCATCGCTTCGATCCCTGAGGTCCGCGGCGCATTGAGCCAGGGCCACACACGGGAGGAGGCTCGTGCGAACGTCATCGAGGCGTTGAGATTGCTGCTCTCTCCTGAGCCACGCGAGGCCGGAGACAAGCGCGAGCGAGAGGCCCTGCGTCTCACGATCGCCGCGTGAGGCGGCGCGACGCGGTGATCGTGCCCCGCGGACCGCGCTGAGTACCGGGTGCTCTAGCGGGATCTGCTCTGCAGCAGCAAACGGACGCATTCGGCGCCGACGGAGATCCCGCCGAATATCGCCATCGTTGCCCCGGCATCGTGTGCCACGCCGCCGCCGCCTCCGAGCAGCAGGAGCCCGATGCCGGTGATGCAGAGCGCCTGGGCGAGGATGAGCGCGACGACATCGGTCGGGGCCCGCTCGCGGCTCTTGATCAGCCCCAGCAGGCCGAGCGCCGTGCGAATCGCGCCGTCGCGCTCGGTGGCGAGCAGCCGCTCGGCGGATCGGGACGGCTGAGAGCTTTGAGGAATGGAAGTCATCACGCGACCCTTCCCGTGATGCGCGGGGCCTAACCCCCGGATGTCGCGAGCTCCTCATCCTCGAGTGAGCTCCCGCAAAGGGCGCGACCCCGGCAATCCGGGGGTTCCTCGATAGCCTGCGGGCGATGGCAACGAGCCCCCGCCGGACACCGCTGTTCGAGAACCATGTGGCGGCCGGGGCGAAGATGGTCGACTTCGCGGGCTGGGAGATGCCGGTCCAGTACACCGGTGTGCGCGAGGAGCACACGGCCGTGCGCAGCTCGTGTGGGATCTTCGACGTCTCGCACATGGGAGAGATCGAGACGAGCGGCCCGCAGGCGCTCGAGCTGCTCCAGCGACTGCTCTCCAACGACGTCTCCGAGCTCGCCGTCGGCGGGGCCCAGTACAGCGTCCTGTGCAACCAGGACGGCGGCATCCTCGACGACCTCTTCACCTACAGGACAGACGTCGATCGCTACCTGACGGTTACCAACGCCTCCAACCACGCCCGCGACCTCGACTGGTTCCAGACCCACGCGGCCGAGTTTCCCGAGGCAAGGGTGGCCGACGCGATCGACGAGTGGGCGATGCTCGCAGTGCAGGGCCCGCTGGCCCGCGAGACGGTCCAGGCGATCTCCGACTCCCCGCTGCCTCCCCGCATGACCGCCGGGACCCGCAGGCTCGGCGGCGAGGACGTGCTGGTGTGCGGCACCGGCTACACGGGCGAGGAGGGCGTCGAGCTGCTCTGCCCTCCGGAGCGCGCGGGCGAGCTGTGGGATGCGATCGTCCGTCGCGGCGCCGTGCCGGCCGGTCTCGGCGCACGCGACACGCTGCGCCTGGAGGTCTGCTTCCACCTCTACGGCAACGACCTGTCGCTCGATCGCGGTCCGATCGAGGGTGGCCTCGGCTGGTGCTGCAAGGAGCAGACGGGCTTCATCGGCGCCGACTCGGTGGCCGCCGTGCGCGAGCGCGGCCCCGCCGAGAAGCTCGTCGCGTTCGTCATCGACGGCCCCGGCATCGCCCGCCAGGGCAACCCCGTCGCCGGCGGCGGCGAGGTCACGAGCGGCACGCTCTCCCCGAGCCTCGGGGTGGGCATCGGCATGGCCTACGTGCCTGCGGAGCGGGCCGCGGTCGGCACCCGCCTGGAGATTGACGTTCGTGGCAAGATGCGCCCCGCCACGGTCAAGGACAAGCCGCTCTACAGAAAGGGCTCGTGATGGCTCAGGCCAGCTACCCGGAGGACCTG
>DAIRTT010000060.1:0-13798 GCA_036803745.1 Solirubrobacteraceae bacterium
GGATGTGGGCGCCGTCGACGTCGGCGTCGGTCATCAGCACGATCTTGTGGTAGCGGGCGTTCTCGATGTTGAACTCGTCGCGCACGCCGGTGCCGATGGCCGTGATGAGGGCCTGCACCTCGGTGTTCTGGAGCACCTTGTCGATGCGCGACTTCTCGACGTTGAGGATCTTGCCGCGCAGGGGAAGGACGGCCTGCGTGTTGCGGTCCCGGCCCTGCTTGGCCGAGCCGCCCGCGGAATCACCCTCGACCACGAACAGCTCGGCGAGCGAGGGGTCCTTGACGGAGCAGTCGGCGAGCTTGCCCGGAAGCGTCGAGTTCTCGAGTGCCGACTTGCGGCGGGTCAGGTCGCGGGCCTTGCGGGCCGCCTCGCGGGCGCGTTGGGCCTGGACGGCCTTGGAGATGACGGACCGCGCCTCGCTCGGGTTCTCCTCCAGGAACTCGCCGAGACCGGTGTTGACGATCGACTCGACGAAGCCGGCCATGCCGGGGTTGCCGAGCTTGGTCTTGGTCTGGCCCTCGAACTGCGGGTCGCGGAGCTTGACCGAGACGACCGCCGTCAGTCCCTCTCGCACGTCCTCGCCCGAGAGGTTGTCCTCTTTGTCCTTGAGAAGGCCGTGGTCGCGTGCGTACTTGTTGACGGTGCGCGTGAGCGCCGAGCGGAAGCCGCTCAGATGCGAGCCCCCCTCGGGCGTGTTGATGTTGTTGGCGAACGAGTGGATCGACTCCTGATAGGAGGAGTTCCACTGCATCGCCACCTCGGCCGCGCCCTCGTCGGACTCGCCGGCGAAGAACACCACCTTCCGGTGGACCGTGTCCTTGTTCTCGTTCAGGTAGGAGACGAAGTCCTCGATCCCGCCCTCGTACTGGAATTCGGCGGAGTGCCCCTCGCCGCGCTCATCGACGATCGAGATCTTCAGGCCGCGTGTGAGGAACGCCGTCTCGCGAAGGCGCTCTTCGAGCGTGAGGAAGTCGAAGTCGAGCGACTCGAAGATGTCCGCGTCGGGCAGGAACGTGACCGACGTGCCCGTGGGGGAGCCCTTGGCGAGCCTCTCCCCGGTTTGGAGCTCGTTCTGGGGCGCCCCGCGCGAATATTCCTGGGAGAAGACGTGGCCGTCGCGGCGGATCTCGACGACGAGGTGTTCCGACAGCGCGTTGACGACAGAGACGCCGACGCCGTGCAGGCCTCCCGAGACCTTGTAGCCGCCGCCTTCGCCGAACTTCCCGCCCGAGTGCAGGACGGTGAGGACGACCTGCACTGCCGGCAGCCCCTCCTTCTCCATCTTGGCGACCGGGATGCCACGGCCGTTGTCGACGACGGTGACCGAGTTGTCCGGGTGAATGGTCACGTCAACCGCTGTCGCAAATCCTGCGAGCGCCTCGTCGACGGAGTTGTCCACGACCTCATAGACGAGGTGGTGGAGGCCCATCACGCCCGTCGAGCCGATGTACATCCCGGGGCGCTTGCGGACCGCCTGCAGACCCTCGAGGACGGTAATGTCCTGGGCGTCGTAAGAGGCGGACCCGTCCGTCATGGAGGCCCTGTCGGCGCCGCTGTTGGCGCCGCTGTTGGCGCCGCTGTTGTCGCCGCCTTCTCCAGCGCTGTCGCTACCTGTTGCCAATGGCCCTCCGATGACGTGAGAACGCCCCGGATTCCGGGGCGCGAGGTCCACGGCCGGGGCGGGTTAGTTGTGTCTCGAATGATAGCACGCGGAGGGGTTGGCGCCGCTCGCCCGGAGGCGCTAAATACCTGCAAAATGCAGGAAAACGGACCTCCGGAGCACGATCGTCGACGGCTATCGCCCGGTATCGGCCGGGCCGGTTCGGCACCGCAGCTCGCGGATGGCATCTTCGCCGAGCGCAGAGTTGAGCCTCGGGATCACCTCGACGGCCATCAGGTCGAGCTCCTGGGCCCACACCGCGGCCTCGCAGGTGACCGTCAGGACGCCCTCGCGCTCGGCCGTCGGGCGGGCGGCCGACGCGACCGCGGCGCCGAGGACCTCGGGCCATACTCCCTGGACGCGCGCGAGGGTGCTCGACGGCGCGAGCGCCGCCGTGAGGCCCTCGAGGGCGCTCGCGATCCTGCGCGGCGCGAGCCGGCTCATGCGGCGAGCGCCTCCTGAAGGACGGCGCCGGTCGAGATGCGCAGCCGAGCCACACCCGCGTCCGAGGCGCCGGGCACGTGCGAGAGGTCGGTCGTGGCGATGATGCTCTGCCCGGCGGTCGACAGCTCACACGTGAGCAGCTCACGGCGCTGGCCGTCGAGCTCGCTCATGACATCGTCGAGCAGCATGAGCGGGGTGCGGCCGCGTTCGGCGGCGAGCACGGTGCGCTCCGCCAATAGGAGGGCGAGCAAAGCGAGGCGCTGCTCGCCCTGCGATCCGTACGTGCGCATCTCACGCCCGTCGCGCACGATCGCGAGCTCGTCGCGATGGGGGCCGTGTCCGGAATACCCACGTTCGAGGTCGCTCGGCAGACGATCCTGGAGCTCGGCGACGAACTCCTCGACGCTGGCGGCGCGCGAGCGCGGCCGGTACTCGAGCTCGGGCTCCCCGAGGCAGCCGAGCTGGGTGGCGCGCTCGGCGAACGGCGCCGCGATCAGCGCGACGGCCGCTGCACGGTCGTCGCGCAGGACGAGTGCCTTGCTGGCAAGCTCCGAATCCCACGCGCCGAGCGTTGCCCGCGAGGCCCGGCCCGCGCGAATACGAGCGATCAATGCGTTGCGCTGTGCGAGAATCTGGGCATAGTCGCGCCGGGTCTGTGCCCTCGCGGGCCAGATCGCGGCGACGAGCTGGTCGAGGTGGGCGCGTCGCACCGCCGGAGGGCCTTTCATGAGCTCGAGCCGGTCGGGTAGGAACACACTCAACAGCGGACGGCTGTCGAGGTCGAGCAGGCGATCCACCTGGGCGCCATCGGCCGTCATCCGCTTGACCGCCGGCTGTCCGGGCGCGGCCGCCGCGTAGCCGACGCTGAGCTCGTGGGCTTCGGAGCCGTCGTGAAGGCGAACGGTGACGCGCGCCGCCTGAGCGCCGAAGCGGATCAGCTCGCGATCGTTGCGGGTCCGCGGCGAGCGGCCGGTGCAGCCGAAGTAGATCGCCTCGAGCAGGTTGGACTTGCCGGCGCCGTTGGGTCCGTGAACGACCGTAAGGCCGGCGCCGAGCTGTGCCTCCGCGCGACCATAGGTCCGGAAGTCCCGCATCTCGACGCCCGCGACGCGCACGTCAACTCCGGACGCCGGCCGATCGAAGACCGTCCAGCGCCGGCCATGGCATCACACGTTCAGGCGGATGGGCATGATGAGGTACACGAAGTCCCCGGTGCCCGGCGACTGGATCAGCCCGGGACGCAGCGGGCTGATCAGCTTCAGGACCAGCTCGTCGGAGTCGATGCTCTCGAGACCGTCGCGGAGGAACTCCGGGTTGAAGCCGATCTCGAAGGCCTCGCCGTGGAACGGCACCGGGATCGCCTCGCTGGCCTCGCCGACGTCGGGGGTCTGGGCCGACACCGTGAGTGTCCCCTCGCTGAAGCTCAGCCGCAGCGGTGCGTTCTTCTGGGCGAGAAGGCTGATCCTGCGCACCACGTCTGTGAGCTCGGCGCTCGCGAGGACCAGCTCATGCTCGACCGACTCGGGTAGGAGTTGGCGGTAGTTGGGGAACTGGCCGTCGATCAGCCGCGAGGAGAGGACGACGTCGCCGATCTCGAAGACGACCTGGTTCTGCCCGACGCTGACGGCGAGTGATCCCTCGGGCGCCTGCTGGGCGATTCGCACGAGCTCCTGGAGGGCTCGCGCAGGGACGTTCGCCTCGAGGCTGCCCTGAAGCGGTGACTCGAGTGCCGTCTCCTTGACGCTCAACCTGTAGGAGTCCGTCGCGACCATCCGCAGCTCCTGGCCTGACGCCGACATCAGGATTCCGGTGAGGACGGGGCGTGTCTCATCGCGCGAGGCCGAGCGAGCGACGCGGGACACCGTCGCCACGAAGGCCTCCATCGGCAGGCTGACGCGGGTATCCGGCGCGGGCGTTGGGAGCGTGGGGAAGTCCTCGGCGCGCAGAGTGCGCAGGTGGAACGTCGTCGGGCCGCAGATCAGCTCGACGTCCTGCTCGGCGGCGCGGAGCTCCATCGTGAGGTGGTCGGTGGGGAGCGAGCGGGCGACGTCGAGGAGCAGTCGAGCCGGCAGCACAGCCGAGCCCGGGCGGGCGACGTCAGCCTCGAGCGGCACCCGCAGGCCGATCTCCATGTCCGTGGCCAGGAGCTCGGGCGCCGAGTCCGGCTGGGCCGAGATCATGATTCCGGAGAGCGCCTGGACCGCGCTGCGTGTCGAGGCGACACGCGCAGCTGTCTGGAGCTGGGCGAGTAGGTGGGAAGATGAGAGGGAGAGCTTCATGATGTCTTGTGGGAAGGGGTTTAGTAGGTAGTAGGGGCTGTGGAGTTGTGTATTTGGCTTGGTTGGGCGAAGAGCGCGCGCCAGGATGGTGGACGGAGCTGTGGAGAAGTCTCTCAACTCATGCGGTCGTGCGCTGCCGGGGAGCTCAGGGCCTGTCGCAGTCAAGCGCTTGGCACACCTTGTCCACAGCCTCGCGTGACTCCTCGTCGGTGGTCAGACGCTGGGATGTGCGCCGGCAGGCATGCATGACGGTCGTGTGGTCGCGTCCTCCGAAGTGGCGTCCGATGGCCGGGAGTGACTCACCTGTGAGCTCACGCGCGAGATACATCGCAAGCTGGCGGGGCCAGGCGACGCGCTGCGTGCGCGCGGATGACAGCAGCTCCTCGGTCGAGAGTCCGAACAGCTCGCACGTCGCTGTCTGGATCTCGGCGACGGTCCTCGGTCGACGTCCGGCCGCGGAGGTGCGGGGGTAGAGACTCGCGAGGACCTCTGTGGCGAGCTCGGCGGTGAGGGGCCTGCCGGTCAGCGAGCTGAACGCCACGACCCGGATCAGGGCGCCCTCGAGGGCGCGCACGTTGCTGTCGACGCGTTGTGCGATCACGTCCAATGCACCGTCGTCGGCCAGGGGGATGTCGTCATGGTCGGCGCGCTTGCGCAGGATGGCGAGGCGGGTACACAGGTCGGGCGGGCGCACGTCGGCGACGAGGCCGGCCTGAAAGCGCTCGCGGAGGCGGTCCTCGAGGGCATCGAGGTCCTGGGGAGGGCGATCGGATGTGAGGACCACCTGTCGCCCGCCGTCGCTGAGCGCGTTGAACGTGTGGAAGAACTCCTCCTCGGTCTTGGTCTTTCGCTCGAGGAACTGGACGTCATCCATCAGCAGGACGTCGACGTGGCGGAACCTCGCCTTGAACACCTCGGTGCTGCCGCCGCTCAGCGCGCCGAGGAACTCGTTCGTGAACGCCTCGCCGGTCGTGCATCGCACCGTGAGCTCTGGGTTGTGCAGGAGGAGGAGGTTGGCGATCGCGCTGAGTAGATGCGTCTTACCCACACCGGGTGGCCCGCACATGAAGAGGGGGTTGTAGGCCTGGGCCGGCATCTCGGCAACCGTCAGGGCAGCGGCGTGGGCGAGGCGGTTGGAGTCGCCGATTACGAACTGATCGAACGTCAGCTTGGGGTTGCCGAGCGGGTCGGCTCGCAGCGGTGCCTGCTCCCGGGAGGCCGGCGGTACCGCGCGAGGCCGGGCGCCAGAGCCGCGGTGGCGACGGGGCGGTTCACTTCGCTCGTCGTCCGCGGCGGCCACGAGGTCGACCTCCACTTCGGGTCCGAGGACGCTCTGGACTGCGGAGCGCAGGAGCCGCCCGAAGCGGTCCTCGACCCACCGTCTGGTCTGTGGTGGCGCCTCGACGACGATCCGCTGGTCGTGGAGATCGAGAGCATGCAGCGGCGCGAGCCAGGTGCGATAGGTGGAGTCCTCGACGGCCGTCGCGAGATGGGCTTGCACCCGTGTCCATATGTGCTCGAGATCGGCGCTCACGACAGCGTCCAGCAGCTCCCTCTTGCAGGAACAGGTGATTGGAACTATTCGAAGGAGGGCCCACCGGGGCCCGGTGGGGCGACTATATCTGACGTCCTCGAGCGGGCTTCGCCGGTGCTCGCATTTGGCGGGAAAAATCAGCGGGCAGCGGTCGGTCTATACTCCCGCTCTCCCGGCCGGCGCCCTCGGCGGCACTCGTTTAGGAGTCCCCATGCGCCGCCGAGCCCCAGCTGCCACAGGAGAACTAGACCATGAAGCGCACGTATCAGCCAAAGAAGCGCAAGCGCGCCCGTGTGCACGGGTTTCGTGCACGCATGAGCACCCGCGCAGGGCGCCTGACGCTCAAGCGCCGGCGTGACAAGGGACGCAAGCGCCTGTCGACCTGAGACGTTGATGGCGGAGGCGTCGTGGCAGACGGAGACGCGATGACGGCCAGACCGTCCGGCCGCGGCGGTCGCCTGTCGCGCAGCGCCGAGTTCGAGCGCGTCTACCGCCAGGGCCGCTCGACGGCCAATCGGTATCTCGTGCTGTACACGTTTCCCAACGTCGGCACCAGCAGCCCCCGACTGGGCTTGTCGGTCTCGCGCAAGGTCGGCGGCGCCGTGGAGCGCAACCGCGTGAAGCGGCTGCTCCGCGAGGCATTCGCAGCCCGCGCGCAGGAGCTCGCGGCGGGGCAGGATCTCGTCGTGGTGGCCAGGCCGGCCGCCGCCGAGCTCGCCGAGCGAGAGGGGCTTGCCGGAATTGCCACAGCTCTGTCGGAGCTACTGGGCAAGGCGGGCCTGCGCGAGCCGGCCGAGTTGCCTGCGCTCGAGACCAGCGAGCCGCGGTGAGTGCCGCCGAGCCGGAGCCGGGCCCGCGCCCGGTGCTACGGCTCGCTCGCACGCTGGCGATGGCCCCGATCATCGCCTACCAGCGCTTCATCTCGCCGGCGATCCCGCGGCGTTGCAAGTACGAGCCGACATGCTCGCGCTACGCAGTCGACGCGATCCGTCAGTACGGCATACTTAGGGGCCTCGTGCTCGCCGGGTGGCGCCTGCTCAGGTGCAACCCGTGGAGTCACGGCGGCTACGATCCGGCCGAGGAGCAGCGAGTCTTCAGGATCGGTCACGATGCCGGTGGCTGAGGCGGTCCGTCCGTCCGCGCCGAGCGTGGCGTCGCAGAGCATTACCCCCGAGATACAAGTTCCTAGGAAGATCGCAGAGAGCCACTAGAGCATGCCCATCCTCGCCAACGTGATCCAGGACGCCTTCTCGCCGCTGATCAGCGTCTTCGAGTCGGTGATGGTGTTCATCCACAAGAACCTCGTCGGGGGGAGTTGGGGCCTGGCGATCGTCGGACTCACGGTCCTGATCCGCGCGATCCTCGTGCCGCTGACCTTCAGACAGCTCAAGTCGATGCAGGAGATGCAGCGTCTCGCGCCTCAGATCAACGCGCTGAAAGAGAAGTACAAGGAGGACAAACAGCGCCAGCAGCAGGAGTTGATGAAGTTCTACCAGGAGAACAAAATCAACCCATTGGCATCCTGCCTGCCCCTGGTGATGCAGCTGCCGGTGTTCATCTCCCTCTTCTACATGCTCCGCACGGACCTGAAGAAGCACATCTGCGGTAACCAACTCGTCGGAACCTTCACAAACAGCCCCAAGTTGGTGGCCGAATACCACGTCACGCATGCGGTGCACGCGGTTTCGGACCTGCCCGCCAAGTACATCGAAAAGACCAGCTGCCAGAGCGTTGCGCCGGGCTCGGCGAAGTTCCTGTTCCTCCCGGACATCACGGCCAAGGCGACGGGTGTGGCGCTCGTCGTTCTGATCGTCCTCTACGTCGGCTCGCAGCTTGCGTCGACGCTCATAGCCACGGCGACGGCCGATCCCAACCAGCGCCGCCTGATGCTGATCCTGCCGATCGTCTTCGTGTTCATCCTCTATCGCTACCCGGCGGGACTGCTGGTCTACTGGATCACGACCAACGTGTGGACGATCGGGCAGCAGTACTTGATTCGCCGGCACATGCCTCCGCCGCCGAAGCTGGAGCCCGCGACTGCCGCAGCCAACGGGAAACCGCGAGGATCTCTCCGCGCTGTGCTGGCGGGGGCCACGACGGGTTCCACTCCCAAGCGCGAGGTGGTCGCGGCTCCTGCTCCCACCACGACTCCGCCCCGCCCGCCGCGCAAGAAGAAGAAGCGCTCCGGTAGGCGTCGATGACCGACGCTCACGAAACCGGCGGGCACGATGAGGATCTCGAGCCCCCCGAGGCGCTCGAGGAGCTGCTCGAGGAGGTCGTGGAGGCGCTCGGACTCGACAGCCGGATCGAGGTCCTCGAGGAGGACGGCATCCTGACGGGCCGGATCGAGGGCGAGGACGTCGGCCTGTTCATCGGCCGTCACGGGCAGACGATCGATGCTGTGCAGCACCTCGCGCAGCGAGTCGTCTTCCCAGAGGGGCCTTCGTCGGTCAGGGTGGTCATCGACGCCAACGGCTACCGCGAGCGCCGCGCCCAGGCACTGCGGGGCGAGGCTGATGACGCCGCGGAGGACGCTGTGAGCTCGGGACGGCCGATCGAGCTCGCGCCGATGCCGCCGTTCGAGCGGCGCATAGTGCATGAGTACCTCAGGGACCGCGGCGACGTGGAGACGCACAGCGAGGGCGACGAGCCCGAGCGCTATTTGGTGATCTCGCCGAAGTCGGAGTAGCGAGAGCTGCACTTGCAGGTGCGTTTCACGTTTTTCTTGACGGTGAAACAACTTTCGGGTCAAACCGCCCGCATCTGAGGCGATCCCGGCCGGATCCCCTCGCTCGCCGCGTGGCGCCCGGTGTTTCACGTTTTTCCCGACGGTGAAACAATGGGACCGATGAGCGACGGAGCCGAAGCCGCCAAACTGACCGACATCGAGCGCGGCCTCGTCGCGGGCATCCTGATCGGCGAGGGCCATTTCGGCGGCGATGGGAAGTACCCGCAGATCACTCTCCGAATGCACGTGAAGCACGAGACGCTCTTCCGCTGGCTTCACTCGCGCTTCCCGCGCTCTCGTCTGTACGGCCCCTACCACCACGGAGGCCGGCACTACTTTCAATGGATGGCCCGCGGGGACGCCCTGGCCGAGGACGTTCTTCCCGTCGTGGAGGCCGTTCTCAGGTCGGGGGTCGACGACCACGTGCTCGAGCGCATCGGCGAGATGCGCGCCAAGTACGCAGACTTCTTCGCCCGGTATGCCTGAGCACCCTGCGGCGGGCGGCGGATCCGAGAGCGCCCGTGCGCTCCTCGCAGATATTCAACGGGCGCAAATGGAGCGCGTCCTCGACACGCTCGAGGCCGACGAGCACGCGCCGACCACGGTACGCGACCGGGACTCCGCCGAGCGGACCCACGTTGCGGATTCCCTGGTGGCACTCCAACTCGGGTGCGTACGGGAGGCCCGACGGATCGCCGACATGGGCAGCGGCGCCGGTTTTCCGGGACTCGTGATCGCGATCGCGCTCCCGGAGGCCCACGTGGTCCTACTCGAGAGCCAGCGCCGCAAGTGCGACTTCCTGATGCGCACGTCGCTGGCCGCGGAGATAGAGAACGTCACCGTCGTCTGCTCGCGGGCGGAGGACTGGCGCGAGGGAACCGGCGCATGCGATCTCGTCGTCGCTCGAGCCCTCGGGCCGCAGCCGGTGGTCCTCGAGTACGCGGCACCGCTGCTGGCGCTCGGCGGTCATCTGGTCGACTGGCGCGGAGCACGAAACCCCGCCGACGAGGCCGCTGCGGATCGCGCGGCCGCCGACCTCGGCCTCGCCAGAGGCGAGATCGTGGCAGTCACGCCGTTTCCCGAGGCCAGAAACCGCCACCTGCACGTGTTCGCGAAGGTCGGCGAGACACCGGAGCGCTTTCCGCGTCGCGCGGGCGTCGCCGCGAAGCGGCCGCTCGGAACGTGACCGGATTCCCCCAATTTGCCGACCGCCGCGCTCGGGCGTCGCCGTCGCGCGCTAGCTTGCGGACATGGGCACGATCTACGCGGTCGCCAATCAGAAGGGCGGGGTTGGCAAGACGACCACCGCCGTCAACGTCGCGGCGTGCATCGCCGAGGCCGGCTACACGACGCTGCTCGTCGATGTCGACCCGCAGGCCAACGCGACCGTCGGCGTGGGTATCGCGCGAACCCAGTCCCCGGGGCTCTACGAAGTCCTGACTGGCGAGTCGACGGCGGCCGAGGCCATCTGCGCCTCCTCGGTTCCGGAGCTCAAGGCGCTTCCCGCTGGGGCGGGTCTCGCCGGCGCCAATGTCGAGCTGCCGCGGATCGAGGGATTCGAGTACCGGCTGAGCGAGTGTCTGGCGCCCCTCCGCGAGGACTTCGAGTACATAATCCTTGACTGCCCCCCCTCGCTGGGCCCGCTGACGGTGTGTGCCCTCGTCGCAGCCGACCGAGTCATCGTCCCCGTCCAGACCGAGTATTTCGCCCTCGAGGGCCTGGCCGGGCTGCTCGAGACCCTCGCGCTGGTCAGACAGGAGCTCAACCCCCGCCTGACGGTCGCCGGCATGCTCCTGACGATGCACGACAGCCGCACCCGCCTGGGCCAGGACGTCGAGCGCGAGGTTCGGGCGCACTTTCCCGAGCTCGTCTTCGACACGGTGATCCCGCGAAACGTGAGGGTCGGCGAGGCGCCGAGCTATGGACTCCCCGTAACTCACCATGATCCCCATAGCGCGGGCGCCGAGGCGTACTTCGAGCTCGCAAAGGAGGTCGCCGCCCGTGGCTAAGCCGAGACCCGGCATGGGCCGTGGCCTCAGCGCGATCCTGTCCGTCTCGGGCGACGCCGCCGACGTCGGCGAGGATCTGCGCGAGCTGCCGGTCGAGCTGATCACTCCGAATCCCGGCCAGCCGCGCCGCGCCTTCGACCAGGCTGCGCTCGAGGCTCTGGCCGGCTCGCTCGCCGAGCAAGGCGTGCTTCAGCCGGTGCTTGTGCGCCCGCGGCCCGGCGGCACATACGAGCTGGTCGCCGGAGAGCGGCGCTGGCGTGCCGCACGGATCGCCGGTCTCGAGCGCATACCCGCGCTCGTGCGCGACCGCGAGGATCTCGCTGCGCTGGAGATCGCCCTGATCGAGAACATGGCGCGCGAGGATCTCAACCCCGTCGAGGAGGCGCGCGCGTGCGCCGCGCTCGTCGAGGAGCTCGGCCTCACGCGCGAGGACGTGGGACGGCGTGTCGGACGCAGCCGTGTCGCCGTCAGCAACCTTGTCCGCCTCCTCGATCTGCCCGACCCGGTGATCGAGCTGCTCGAGCAGGGCAGGTTGACCGAGGGTCACGGCCGGGCGCTCCTGCTCGCCGAGGACCACGGCGCCCGAGGCAGCCTGGCGAGGCTCGCGGCCGACGAGGGCTGGTCGGTTCGCGTGCTCGAGGACCGTGCTCGCCAGAGCAACGAGGGGTCCCGCTCGCGCGAGGGCGGCCGATCTGCCTCCAGGCGGACACCCCACCCCGACCAGCAGGAGGCAGCGCGGGACATCGCCGAGGCTCTCGGCGGCGCGCTCGGGATGGACGTCGAAGTGCGCCCCGGTCGGAGCGGTTACCGCGTGCAGCTCACGTTCGCCGACGCCGACGAGGCGATCGCACTCGCACGTCGCATCTCCTCGGGACTCCACCCGATCGGTGAGTGAGTTCCGACTATCCGAATTACGATCGGCCCCTGAGCGAGCACGGCCAGTCGTAGCGTCGCCCGCGCCTGGCCCCGGCTCCGTCTGCGCAGCACCGGTTCGGCGGTAACATGGCCGACGTCCAACGCGGGCGATTAGCTCAGTCGGTTAGAGCGCTTCTCTGATAAGGAAGAGGTCCCAGGTTCGAATCCTGGATCGCCCATCGCGATAGTTCCGCGCACCCGATCCGGTCAGCGGGTTAGGATTGCTCGACATGGCCGCCCGTCACGTCGAGGACGCGGTGTGCGCCGTCGGCGACCAGCCGGACCGCGGCGCCCGAGCCTTCGATCGTCACGTCCCGTTGCACCGGGGGCTCGGCCGAGCTGACGATAACCGGCGGCCGCGCCGTCGCATGCCCGCGGTCGTGCCGGCAACGACCACAGAGCTCAACCCGCATCCCGCCCCCTTCTGCCGACGACCGCACGGCGAACGTAACATCTCGCAGATCGCCCGCACGGCGCTCTGGCCGCTTCTACGATCCGGCCCAGGGCCTAATCCTTGACGCGTTCTCCCTTGGGGTCGTAGAGCGGCTCTGCGGTGACTTCGCCGGACACCCACCGGCCGAAGATGTCCACCTCCACGAGCGTTCCCAACGCGACCTCGGAGGGTAGATAAGCGTAGGCGATCGAGCGCTCGACCGTGTAGCCGTAGCCGCCGCTGGTCACCCTCCCGAGCACCTCTCCGTCGACCCGGACGGGCTCGTTGCCGAGCGCCACCGAGCGGGGGTCCTCGAGCACGACGCAGCGGAGCCGGCGCGCCGGAGGCTCCGGCGCGCCGGAGCCCTCGCCGAGACCGAGCGCCTCGGCGCCCATGAAGCCGCCGTCCTTTCGCACGCAGAAGCCGAGCCCGGCCTCGAAGGGCGTCTCATCGGGAGTGATGTCGGCTGCCCACACCCGGTAGCCCTTCTCCAGTCGCATCGAGTCGATCGCCCGGTAGCCACCCGCGATCACTCCATGCTCCGCCCCGGCACGCCACAGTGCACGCCACAGTCCGGCGCCGTACTCGCTCGGGCAGTAGAGCTCCCAGCCGAGCTCGCCGACGAACGTCACCCGCAGAGCCCGCACGGGCACGTCCCCGACGGCCAGCTCGCCCATGCGCATGTAGCCGAAGTCCAGCCCGCTGCTGCTGATCGGCTCGAGGATGTCTCGTGCTCGCGGGCCCCACAACGCGAAGCAGGACCACCGCGCGGTCACGTCCGCACACCGCACGCTCCCGTCGGTCGGCGCGTGGCGACGGATCCAGCTCAGGTCGTGGTTGCCGAACGCCGTTCCCGTCACGATCGAGAACAGCTCCTCCTCGACGCGCGTGACTGTGAAATCGCACTCGATCCCTCCACGGCGGTTGAGCATCTGCGTGTAGGTGATCGCCCCGACCTCCCGGGCAACGCGGTTGTCGCACACCTGCTCGAGGAACGTGGCAGCGCCCGGACCTGAGATCTCGAGCTTGGCGAACGAGGACTCATCGAACAGGCCCGCCCGCTCGCGCGTGCCACGGTGCTCGGCTCCGATCGCCGGGGACCAGTGCATCCCCGCCCAGCCGCGGGGCCGCAACGCCTCGTCCCCCTCGCCCGCGTTGCCCTCGTACCAGTTGACCCGCTCCCAGCCCGACTTCTCTCCGAACGCGGCCCCGTGCTCAGCATGCCACGGGTAGGCGCTCGAGGTGCGCAGCGGCCTTCCCGCCTGACGCTCGTGGCCCGGGTAGCGGATGTCGTAGTAGGTCTCATACACCTCCCTGGCGCGCTTGAGGGTGTACGACGGCGAGCGGAAGTGCGGCCCGAAGCGACGGATGTCCATCTCCCACACGTCCATCGAGGGCTCGCCGTCGAGGATCCACTCGGCCATCACGCGTCCGATGCCACCGGCACCCGCGAGCCCGTGGGCGCAGAACCCGGCCGCCACGAAGAAGCCGCCCACCTCGCTCTCCCCGAGGCAGAACTCGTTGTCGGGCGTGAATGCCTCGGGCCCGTTGATGAGTCGCGTGACGGTTATCTCGTCCATCACCGGCACCCGCTTGGCGGAGTTCCTGGCGATCTCCTCGAAGCGGGGCCAGTCCTCCTCGAGCAGGCGTCCGTTGAAGTCCGGTGGGATCGCATCGAGGTCGCGCTCGTCGAGCGCCCAGGGCGCCGAGTCGCGCTCGTAGCCGCCCATCACCAGGCCGCCGCCCTCCTCGCGGAAGTAGATCAGCAGGTCCGGGTCGCGCAGCGTCGGCAGGTG
>DAIRTT010000061.1:0-13636 GCA_036803745.1 Solirubrobacteraceae bacterium
CGAGCTCGCGCGCCGGCGCGAGGTGCCCGTGCAGTTCCTCGAGCAGCTGTTCGCCGTCCTGAGGCGAGCGGGGGTCATCAGCTCGCAGCGCGGCGTCAAGGGCGGCTACCGCTTCGCGCGTGACCCGGCGAGCGTGACGGTGCTCGAGATCGTAGAGCTCTTGGACGGCCCGCTGGGGCGCGATTCGGAGGGCCCGTTCGCCGACGCGGCGGCCGCCGCGCGCAAGGTTCTCCGAGACACGACGATCGCCGACGTGATCGAGCGAGAGCTGCGCGAGGCGGGCGCCAGCATGTACCACATCTAGAAACGGCTCCGCCGCTGGGCGCGGCGCCGGCTTCCGAGGAGAACCCACGTCGTGCTTGAGGGAGGGGCCCGGCGCGGGGACCGTTGACCCTCGACGCCACGGGTAGCATTGCCGACGATCATGAATGAGTCCGCCTCCGGCGCTGAGAGTCCGAGCCCCGTGTCCGCGTCGCGACGGCGGCGGCTTGAGCACGGTCTGACCCGGCCCCTCAGGAGCGCACCGCTCCCGGTCCTTCGCGGCTGCGGCCGTGGTCTGCGCGTGCGGTTCGGCGAGTCGCACCTGAGCAGGACCGTCCGCACGACCGAGGAGCAGGTCGAGGAGCGGCTGCTCGATGAGATGACGAGCGACGGTCGCTCCGTTGTCTATGACGTCGGCGCGAACATCGGTTGGTACAGCCTGCTCGCGGCGCGGAAGGTCGGAGACGCAGGAATGGTCGTGGCGTTCGAGCCCGGGCTCCAGAACGCCGGTTTGATCGGCCGAAACGCGTCCACCAACAGTCTCAGCGTCACTGTGGTGCCCGCCGCCGTCAGCGATCGCGATGGCTGGCTCACGTTTCTCGACAAGGGAAGCCTGATGAGTCGCATCGACAAAGACGACGACGAGGGTCAAGCAAAGCGGCGAGCCGGCCGTAACGAGCGCGTCATGGGGGCGACGCCGGTGCCGGTCGTCACACTGGACTCGTGGATCGCGCAGACGGGTACGCGGCCGCCTACGCTGGTCAAGATCGATGTCGAGGGCGCCGAGGCCGGAGTTCTCCGAGGGATGGAGCAGACGCTTAGAACCGCGCGACCGACGCTCATCATCGAGTTGCACGGAACCCGGGATGCGGTGCTCGATCTGCTCGACGCCAACGGCTACGTGCATCAGCCGATCGAGGTAGACGTGTCCTCTCGCGAAGCGCCGTGGTGGGCTCACATCCTCGCAAGGCCGCGGGCAGCGTAGAGACAACCGAGGGCACCACATCTGAGATAGGTCTCGGCCGCTTTGGTTGGCCAGCCGGACAAGATTTGGCTCGCCTGTTGACATTCCGCGGTGTCGGAGTAGCCTTCGGGAGGCCAGAAGGTGGCATCGGAGATGGACAGTGTTCCGGGTATGCCAGGACGGCGGACTTTTTGACGCGACTATGGAGGGTTGCTGCATGCTGCCGACCGGACGACGGAAGACATTGCGACGGGGTTCTCGATGAGCGAACGGGTCTATCTGCTCGCACCGCAGAAGGTGCTCGCTCTTATGGCCGTGATCTGTCTGGGGCTCGGCCTGGCGCTCACGGCCCACGCGGCCTCGCCGCAGTCGGGCTCACTCTCCTCGGCAGGGGTCGCGCCGGCTGCGCGCCTCGGTGCCTCGAGGCTGTCGGCGGCGACGCTCGCGGGGATGTCCTCGGCGATCGCGAGCAGCGCCCCGGCATATGCGTTTGAGGGCGCCGGTTCAACGGCATCGGCGAGCAACCCGGCGCAGCGGCTCGACGTGCGGGCGGCCCGTTCGGGCATCGCCATCGGGGCGCAGAGTCTCAACCTTGGCCTGAGCCTGCAGGCGGCCGGCTACGGGAACACCTTGAGAGCGCTGCCCGCGACCAACCCGACGGCGAAGGGCAACCGTGTGAGCTTCCGCCGCGGCTCGATCGAAGAGTTCTACGCGAACGGGCCGGCCGGCGTCGAGCAGGGCTTCACTGTGGCCGCTGCGCCGAGCGGGGTGGCCGCGGCGTCGGGGCCGCTGACGCTGCGGCTGGCCGTGACCGGCAACGCGAGGGCCCGGCTGAGCTCGGGTGCGACGTCGGTGAGCTTCTCGCGGGCCGGCACTCCGTCGCTGGACTACGGGGGTCTGGTCGCGAGCGACGCGAGCGGCCACAGTCTGCGCTCGTGGATCACGCTTTCAGGTCGCTCGCTGCTGCTCCACGTCGACGCGCGCGGCGCGCGCTTCCCGCTGAACATCGACCCGCTGGTTCGCCAGGGCGGCAAGCTGACGGCCGGAGAAGCGCTCGAAGGGGGCAGACTCGGCTTCAGCGTGGCGCTGTCGGCCGACGGCAACACGGCGCTGATCGGCGCCCCGGGTTACAACGCGGGCGTCGCCTGGGTGTTCACGCGGTCGGGCTCGACGTGGTCCCAGCAGGGCCCCGAGCTCGCGGGCAGCGAAAGCGAAGGAGAAGGAGCGGGCGAACACTGCGGAGAAGAAGCCGAAGAACCGGCCGGCCAGTGTGGCTTCGGGCGCTCGGTGGCGATCTCGGGCGACGGCAACACGGCGCTCATCGGCGGCCCGCGCGACGGTCACAACGCGGGCGCGGCGTGGGTGTTCACGCGGTCGGGTTCCACCTGGACGCAGCTGGGGTCCAAGCTGAAAGGCTTCGAAGAGGGCGGGGAAGGACGCTTCGGCCGTAGCGTCGCGCTGTCCTCCGACGGCTCGACCGCTCTGATCGGGGGACCTTCGGACCGCGCCGGGCACGGCGCCGCGTGGGTCTTCACGCGCAGCGGCTCGACGTGGCAGCCGGTGACGCCAAAGCTGACCGGACGCGAAAGCGAAGAATCGGGCGAAAGCCACTTCGGCGGCAGCGTGGCGCTGTCGGGCGACGGAACGACGGCGATTGTGGGCAGCCCGGGAGACGCTCAGTACACGGGCGCGATCTGGGCTTTCGTGGACGGAAACGAAGGGTGGCGCCACCAGGGGTCGAAGCTGACGGCGAGCGGCGAGCTGGGTGACGGGCATTTCGGTGTGAGCGTCGCGCTCTCGCTCGACGGGAACACGGTCCTTACAGGCGCGCGCTACGACCAGGCCACGCCGGGCGTTGCGACGGGCGCCGCCTGGGCCTACACGCGCTCGGGGGCGACCTGGAGCCAGCTGGGCGAAGAGCTGCGCGGCAGCGAAGAGACCGGGGGCGGGGAATTCGGTTACAGCGTGGCGCTCTCGGGCGACGGGCAGCGAGCGCTCATGGGCGGTCAGCGCGACAACGGCTTCACCGGCGCGGCGTGGTCATTTGATCGCACGGCGTCGGGCTTCACCCAGCCCGGGCGCAAGCTCGAAGTACCCGACGAGCTCGGCAAGGGTTGGTACGGAGCGAGCGTGGCGCTCTCGGGAGACGGCGAAACGGCGCTCGTGGGCAGCCCATATGACTCGCGCCGGATCGGTGCCGCATGGGCGTTTGCCGAGGGCCCCGAACCGACGCCGGTCGTCACGGGCGTCTCGCCCTCCAAAGGGCCGCGGGCAGGAGGCACGACCGTGACGATCACGGGCATCGACTTCCTGGGCACCACGGCGGTGAGCTTCGGGAGCACCCCGGCGGCGAGCTTCACGGTCAACTCGGGCAGCTCGATCACGGCGGTCTCGCCGCCGGGGACGGGCACGGTCGATCTGACGGTGACGGGGCCCGGCGGCCCGAGCGCGACAGGCCCCGAAGACCTCTTCCAGTACATCGTGCCGATCTCCCAGCTTCCCCCGTCGGTCGGCCGCGTGGCGCCGACCGAAGGCCCGAGTGGCGGTGGAACGTCGGTGACGATCACCGGCTCGAACCTGAGCGGTGCCACGGCGGTCAGCTTCGGAGCCAAGCCGGCGAGCTCCTTCACGGTCAGCTCGTCGAGCTCGATCACGGCGGTCTCGCCTGCCGAGGCGGCGGGGACGGTCGACGTGACGGTTACGACGGCCAACGGGACGAGCCGGACCGGGACGGCCGACCGCTTCACGTTCCTGGCGGGCTCCTCGGCGGGCTCCTCGGCGAGCACCTCGGGGACGCCGGCCGGGGGCGTCCTCGGCTTCGGCGGAGGCTCGCTGTGCACGGTGACTCTGCGGAGCAAGCACATCGCCGTTCAGGCGCCCACGCGCGCGGCGCTCCGCCTTGTCGTGACGGGGGCCGGTCGCTGCGCGGGCAAGCTGCGCCTTCGGGTCAAGCTCCGCCGCACCCACCACAGGTTCGTGCTCCGGACAATCGGCACGGCGGTCTTCTCTGTGCCGGCCGGACGCGGAGCCGTGGTGAAGATGAACCTGAACGTCTTCGGCCGCCGCCTGCTGGCGCGCGGCCACGGTCGCCTGAACGCGAGCGTGCTGATCACGAGGGTGACGCCGGCGCCACAGCTGGCGAAGTCGGCGAGCGTGCGCCTTGCGCGGGTCAAGACCCGCAAGCCGGCCGCCGGACACAAGTAACGCGCAAGCGCCGGATGCACGGCAAGCTCGGGGCCGGCTGCACTATTGTCGTCGGTGATGCCCCGAATCCCGATCAGCATTGCGGAGTTCGTGGGGAGCACGCCGCTGGTCGGGCTTCCGCGGATGCTCGAGGGGACCTCCGCGGCGGACACCGGTGTCGAGCTGTTCGCCAAGCTCGAGGCATTCAATCCGGGGGGCAGCGTGAAGGACCGGATCGGGGTGGCGATGATCGAGGCGGCCGAGAGCGAAGGCCGTATCGAGCCGGGTCGCACGACGATCGTCGAGGCGACGAGCGGCAACACGGGCATCGCCCTCGCCTTCGTATGCGCGGCCAAGGGTTATGACCTCGTCCTGACGCTTCCGCAGGGCATGAGCCGAGAGCGCGAGAGCCTGCTGCGCCTGTACGGCGCGCGCGTGGACATCACGGAGTCGATGGGAGGGATGAGCGAGGCGGTCCAGGCGGCGCGCGACATGGCGCGCGCGGCAGACGTGTTCCTGCCCGATCAGTTCTCCAACCCTGCAAACCCGGAGGCGCACCGGCGCGCGACCGGCCCGGAGATCGCAGTCGCGCTCGACGGGCGCGTCGACGTGCTCGTCGCGGGCGTGGGGACCGGCGGCACGATCACGGGCGTCGGTGAGTACCTGCGCGAGCACGTCAACTCGTCCCTGCGCGTGGTGGCCGTCGAGCCGGCCGGCTCAGCCGTCCTCTCCGGCGGCCCCGCGGGCCCTCACCGCATCCAGGGCATAGGCGCCGGCTTCGTGCCCCCCGTCCTCAACCGCGAGCTGCTCGACGAGGTCATCCCGGTCTCCGACGACGATGCGATCCACGCCGCCTGGGACTGCGCCAAACGCTGCGGCGTACTCGCGGGCATCTCCTGCGGAGCAGCCATGTGGGGAGCCCTCGAGGTTGCCAAGCGCCCGGAGTCCAAGGGGAAGAGGATCGTGGTCATCATGCCCGACTCAGGCGAGCGCTACGTCTCGCAAGCCTTTTTCGCCCCCTGAGCGCACCCGCGGGTCGTCCACGTGCAACCAGCACGCGGCCGCCCCCCGTGCACGCTCAGACGGTTTGTGCAACGACAGCGCGTGTTCGCCTCCACCGGCTGTTGTGAACGACGTCCTTTGGCGGCGCCCCTCCGGGGCGGGTGGGGTGGTGGTGAGAAAGAATCGGTTGCGCGGTCAACTCTCGCCCGTGCGACCGCTACGCTGTCGAGATGGCTGGAGTCGGTGCGCTGGCACGAGTCGTGACCGAGGTTCGTCGCGATCTGCTGGCCGCGCGAGACAGAGACCCGGCCGCCCAGGGGGTCTCGCGCGTCGAGATCCTGGCGACGTGGCCGGGGATTCATGCACTGCTGGCGTATCGCTTCGCGCACGCCCTGCAGGGCTCGGGTGTGCCGCTACTGCCGCGGCTGATCTCGATGTTCACGCGTGCGATCACCGGCATCGAGATCCATCCGGCGGCCACGATCGGAAAGGGTCTGTTCATCGACCACGGCGCGGGCGTGGTGATCGGCGAGACCGCCGACATCGGCGACGACGTGACGCTCTATCAGGGCGTCACGCTGGGCGGCACGGGCTTCGCGGCGGGCAAGCGCCACCCGACGGTGCAGGACAATGTGACGATCGGCTCGGGCGCCAAGCTGCTGGGACCGATCACGATCGGCCACGGCGCCAAGATCGGCGCCAACAGCGTGGTCATCACCGACGTGCCGCCCAACTCGACTGTCGTCGGCAACCCCGGCCACCCGGTGCGCGTGGACGGGCGCCGCGTCGAGGGTCCCGACGCCGACTGGATCCACCTGCCCGACCCGATCGCCGAGGCGATCCAGGCGCTCTCGAGCCGGATCGCGACGCTCGAACGGATGATCACCGAGCTCTCCGACGGCGAGCAGCAGCCGATGGCCGAGGCCCGCCCGCTGCGGACGGTCAAGGGGCCGAACCCGGCCGGAGGCTAGCTCGGCGCGTCGAGCGCTACTCCTTGACGCGCTGGACGCTGAAGGACACGTGGTCGCTGCCGCGACGGGGAGGATCTTGGCGAGGCGATCGGGCAGTGGAGCGACTCCGCGGCGCGCCGAAGTATATATCCGTCCGCGCCCGTGACGAGCGGCGGTCGGGTGCCTCCAACCGGCCGGCCGGGGGCGCATCTATGCTGGCCTGCAATGGCCGAGAACCCCCACGCAGCCCACCTCCAAGAGCTCCTGGAAGGCCTCAACGAGCCCCAGCGGGAGGCGGTGACGCATGGCGAGGGCCCGCTCCTGATCCTGGCCGGCGCGGGCAGCGGTAAGACGCGCGTGCTGACCCACAGGATCGCCTTCCTCATCTACACCGACCAGGCCCAGGCAGGCGAGATCCTCGCGATCACGTTCACCAACAAGGCTGCCAAGGAGATGCGCGAGCGCGTCGAGCAGCTGCTCGGCCACGGCACTCGTGGGATGTGGCTGATGACCTTCCACGCCGCCTGCGCGCGAATCCTGCGTGCCGAGGCCCATCGCCTGGGCTACACGCGCCAGTTCACGATCTATGACCAGGCCGACTCTCGCCGTCTTGCAAAGCGCTCGGCCGACGCGGTCGGCGTCGATTCGAAGCGCTACACGCCCTCGGCGATCCTCAACCAGATCTCGGCCGCCAAGAACCGGCTGTGCGATGCCGGCTCCTACCGCCAGGCCATCGGGTCGCAGTTCGAGGAGATGATCGCCGACGTCTACGACATCTACGAGCGCGACCTCCACCGGATGAACGCGATGGACTTCGACGATCTGCTGTTCCGGACGGTCAACCTACTCGAGCTCTTCGAGGACGTCCGCGAGCGCTACCGCGACACGTTCCGCCACGTGCTCGTCGACGAGTACCAGGACACCAACCACGCCCAGTACCGGCTGTTGCAGCTGCTCGTGGGCGGCGGACGCGCCCCGCAGGCCTCCGGCCCCGAGCGCGGCGACCGTCCGACCTACGCCGGGCCGGTCGGGCACCGCAACCTGGCGGTCGTCGGGGACGATGCTCAGTCGATCTACAGCTTCCGCGGCGCTGATGTGAGGAACATCCTCGACTTCCAGGAGGACTTCCCCGACGCGCGGGTCGTGAAGCTCGAGCAGAACTACCGCTCGACCGAGACGATCCTCTCGGCGGCGAACGCGGTGATCGCCAACAACCGCGGCGGGATCGCCAAGCGGCTGTGGAGCGAGCTGGGCCAGGGCGATCAGATCCAGCTCCGGGGGCTCGATGACGAGCACGCCGAGGCGCGCTTCGTGGTCGGCGAGATCGAGCGGCTACTCGACGAGGGAGCGTCGCGGTCGGAGATCGCGGTGCTCTACCGGACCAACGCGATGTCACGGGTGATCGAGGACACGCTCGTGCGGCGCGAGATCGCCTACCAGGTGATCGGCGGCACCAAGTTCTACGAGCGCGCCGAGGTCAAGGACGCGATCGCCTACCTCTCGCTGCTGGCCAACCCCTTCGACGTCGTCTCGTTCACGCGGGTCGCAAACTCGCCGCGCCGCGGGATCGGGCAGACCTCGCTGGCACGCGTGACCTCCTACGCGAGCTCGCTGGACATATCCGTGTGGGAGGCCGCCGCGGACCCGGCTCAGGTCCCGGGCCTGGGCGCAGCAGCCGTAAAGGCGTTGGGCCGCTTCATGGACACCATGCACGAGCTGCGCCGGATGGCGGGTCTGGAACCCGTCGACGGCGGGGAGGAGCTCCAGCCGCCGCGCCCGATCCCGGTCGCGGAGCTGATCGACGCGCTGCTATCCCAGAGCGGCTACGTGGAGGCGCTGGAAGCGGAGCGGACGATCGAGGCCCAAGGGCGGATCGAGAACCTCGAGCAGCTCGTGGAGGTCGGTCGCGAGTTCGACGCGGAGGCGCCGGAGGGCGAGGACACGCTCGAAGTCTTCCTGCAGCAGGTGGCGCTCGTCGCGGACGCTGACACCCGCAGCGACGAGGCCGGCCTGGTGACGCTGATGACGCTCCACAACGCCAAGGGCCTGGAGTACCCGATCGTCTTCATCGCCGGCTGTGAGGACGGCGTCTTCCCTCACTCGCGCGCGATCGACGAGGGAGGGCTGGAGGAGGAGCGGCGACTGTTCTATGTCGGGGTGACACGCGCGATGCGCCAGCTGTATCTGAGCTACGCCCGCCGGCGCGCGGTCTTCGGCGCGCACACGTTCGGGCTGCCCAGCCGGTTCGTGGAGGAGATCCCCGTCGACCTGCTCGAGGAACCTCAGCCGCGGGTCTTTCGCGCGAGCTCCCCGCCGGGGGTGGCAGCGGTACGCGGGCGGGGTGCGCGCGCCGGCGCTCTCGCAGAGCGCTCCTCCGGCGGAGGCTGGGCCGCGCAGGCGCGCCAGGAGCCCGCCGCGGCTGCGCGGTTCCGCCTCGGCGAGGACGTCGTCCATGCGGCCTTCGGCGACGGGGTGGTGACCGGAGTCGAGCCCGGCGGCGTGATCGTCGTCCGCTTCGCCGAGGACGGATCGGAGCGAAAGCTGATGGCCGAGTACGCGCCCGTGAGTCGCCGATGAGGCGCGCGTGCTCCGTGGCCTCCAACGCATAGCATCACGGCCATGAGCGCGACGATCATCGACGGCAGGGCGGTCGCCGCACGGGTACGGGGTGAGGTCGCCGAGGAGGTCGCGGCCTTCACCCGCCAGAGCGGCGAGGCTCCCGGTCTGGCGACGGTGCTCGTCGGCGCCGACCCGGCGTCGGCGATCTACGTCGCGGGCAAGCAGCGGGCCTGCACCGAGGTCGGAATGGCGGCCTTCGATCGGCGCCTCGACGCAGACTCGAGCGCCGCGGAGGTGGCCGAGGAGCTCGAGCGCCTGAACGGCGACCCAGCCGTCAGCGGGATACTTCTGCAGCTCCCACTGCCGGAGCACCTCGACGGTCCCGAGCTGACCGGGCTGATCTCCCCGAAGAAGGATGTCGACGGGCTGACACCCGTCAACGCAGGCCTGCTGTCGCTGGGGCGTCCGGGCCTTCGTCCGTGCACGCCGATGGGAGTGATGGAGCTGCTGCACGACGTGGGTGCCGAGCTTGAGGGCGCCGACGCGGTGGTCGTCGGCCGCTCGAACCTGTTCGGCAAGCCGATGGCCCAGCTGCTGCTCGGCGAAAGCGCGACGGTCACGATCTGCCACTCACGGACGCGCGACCTGCGCGACGTCTGCGCGCGCGCAGACGTCCTGATCGCGGCCGTCGGGCGCCCGCGACTGCTCGGCGGCGACTTCGTCAAGCCCGGCGCGATCGTGATCGACGTGGGGATGAATCGCCTCACGCCCGAGGAGGCCGGCAACAAGAGCGGTCTCGTCGGCGACGTCGACTACCGTGCCGCCGTCGAGCGCGCCGGCGCGATCACCCCTGTGCCGGGTGGTGTGGGGCCGATGACGATCGCCTTCCTGCTTCGCAACACGCTTCAGGCGGCCCGCTACCACGCGGGGCTCGAGCGCATGTTCGCCGAGGTCCAGCCCGAATGAGGCACGGAATCGGAGCGCGACGATGAGCCTCAGACGGCTGCGCGCGGGCGAGCTGCTCGCGTTGGCGGGCGCGATCTGCCTGATCGTGTCGCTGTTCGAGCCGTGGTACGAAGGGCCGATCGGCAGGCTCGACGCGTGGGACACGTTCGGCCCGGCGATGGTTCTGCTGCTCGCCGCGCTGTGCGCGGCGCTGGCGATGGTCGTGAGCGCGCTGACCGAGCACAGCACCGCACTGCCGGTCTCCACGGCCGTGTGGTGTGTCCTCGTGGGCCTCGCCGGTGTGATCGCCGCGATCATCCGGGTGATCGAGCGCCCCGATCATGCGACCTCGGTGTGCATCGGCGTGTGGCTCGGGCTCGCCGGGGCGCTGGCGATCCTCATCGGCGCCTGGCAGGCGCTTCGCGACGAACGGCCATCGACGTATGAGCTGCTGCACGTCGAGCCGCGGCCCAGGCCCTGACGCGGCGCCGCCTGAACATACGTGCAGGATTGGCGGGAGGGGCGCAGAACCTTGCAACAACGGATGCGATCTCCGGCACTTTGAGGCCGGGCGGGCAGGTCTCATTCACTACTGACCTATGGGGGCATCACTGCAATGAACTTCGACATGAGCCGTCTGCGTCGCTCCGATCAGATCATCGGTGGCAGCGCCATCGCACTGTTCATCTTCATGTTCTTCTTCAAGTGGTTGGGCTTCAGCTCCAACTTGCCGGTCGGCGGCGGGAGCTACAGCTCGAACGGCTGGAACAGCTTCCACAACAGCCGCTGGATCTGGATAATCACGATCATCGTGGCGCTCGGGACAGTTGCGATCTCCGCGGGCCTGGCCAAGCTCGAGAGTCCCGTGCAGCCGGGCGTGCTCGTGGCGGGGCTTGGTGCCCTATCGACGGCTCTGATCCTGTACCGCATCCTCAAACACCCCAGTGCAAGCGGCAGCATTGGAAGCTTCCACGAGTCCTATGGCATCAAGATCGGGATCTGGCTCGGCCTCGTAGCAGCGGCGGGCATCACCTATGGCGGGTATCTGGGCATGCAGGCTGAAGGGACGTCCCTGTCGGATGTGCGCGATCAGGCCAGCGGCGCGATCAGCAACTTGAGCTCCTCCTCGCCGAGCAGCCCTGCGCCGCCCTCCCGGCCGCCTGAGGCGGCCAGTCCGCCCGCGCCGCCGATTCCGCCGCCCGCGTCGCCGATTCCGCCGTCCGCGTCGCCGCCGAGCTCCGGGTCGGAGCCCGGAGCGCCGCCGGAGGCCTAGCCGGAGCGCGCTCGGTCTACGGGGCGCCCGCGCGGCGCCCCGTAGAATGCCCGCCTGTGATCGCACGCGATGAGGTCCTCCATGTCGCTCGTCTGGCCCGTCTGGCGCTGAGCGAGGATGAGATCGAGCCGATGGCCCGTGAGCTCTCGGCCGTCCTCGACCACATCGCCCGCATCGCCGAGCTCGACCTCGACGATGTCGCGCCGACATCGCACGTGATCGAGGTCACGGACGGCCTGCGTCCGGACGAGCCGAGGCCGTCGCTGCCCCGCGAGGTCGCGCTCGCTCAGGCGCCTGCGGTCAGCGACGGGGGATTTCTGGTCCCCAGCCCGCAGGCATGAGGTCCGCTGCCCGCATGTGGCGCGCATGAGCGTCGAGGAGATCGTCAGGCTCTCGGCGCGAGGGCTCGCGGGCGAGATCGCCGCCGGATCGCTGTCGGGTGCCGAGGTGTTCTCGGCCTACCGCGATCGGGCCGCGGCCGACCGGGACGCGGACGGGGATGGCCTGAACTGCTTCACGTGGGTTGCCGAGGAGGCCCCCGGGTCCCAGGCCGATGGTGCGCTCGCGGGGGTCCCGCTGGCGGTCAAGGACCTCTTCTGCACCGAGGGCGTGCCGAGCCAGGCGGGCTCTCGGATCCTCGAGGGCTACCTGCCGCCCTACACCGCGAGCGTCGTCGCGCGCCTCACCGACGCGGGCACGAGCCTTCTGGGCAAGACCAACCAGGACGAGTTCGCGATGGGCTCCTCCAACGAGAACTCGGCCTACGGCGAGGTGCGCAACCCATGGGACCGCGCCCGCGTGCCGGGCGGCTCCTCCGGCGGCAGCGCGGCGGCGGTCGCCGCCGGTCTCGCGCCGTGGGCGCTGGGAACCGATACCGGCGGCTCGATCCGCCAGCCGGCCGCCCTGTGCGGGATCGTCGGGCTCAAACCGACCTACGGAGCGGTCTCGCGCTACGGCATGATCGCCTTCGCCTCCTCGCTCGACCAGGCCGGCCCGCTCACGCGGGACGTCGCCGACGCGGCGCTGTTGCTCTCGCACATGGTCGGTCGCGACGAGCGCGACGCGACGTCGCTGCAGTTCCCCGAGCCGATCGCGATGCCCGCGGCCGAGCGCCTCGACGGCGTCCGGCTTGGCGTCCCGGGAGAGTTGACGGGGGGCGGCATCGAAGCCGGCGTACTCGAGGCCTTCCAGGCGACGATCGCCCGCGCACGTGAGCTCGGCGCCGAGGTGAGCGAGGTCGAGCTCCCGCATGCGCCGCATGCGCTCTCTGCCTACTACGTCCTTGCGCCGGCCGAGGCATCCTCGAACCTCGCGCGCTTCGACGGCGTCCGCTACGGCAGCAGGGCCGAGGGGGCCGAGGATCTGCTCGACATGTACGAGCGCACTCGCCACGACGGCTTCGGGGCCGAGGTCAAGCGCCGCATCATGCTCGGCACCTACGCGCTCTCCTCCGGCTACTACGACGCCTACTACGGGCGCGCCCAGCGGGTCCGCACGAAGATCGCCGAGGACTTCACGGCGGCGTTCGAGGGGGTCGACTTCATCGTCACGCCGACCGCGCCGACCGTCGCCTTCAGGCTCGGCGAGAAGACGGGTGACCCGCTGGCCATGTACCTGAACGACTACTGCACGGTGCCGATGTCGCTCGCGGGCATCCCGGCGATCTCGATCCCGTGCGGCCTGAGCGGCGGGCTGCCCGTCGGATTCCAGATCGCCGGCCCGGCCTTCAGCGAGAACCGACTGCTCGATGCCGCGCACGCGCTCGAGCTGGCCCTCGGCTTCGACGGGACGCCGGCGCGTGTCTGAGCCGGTGAGGAGCCAGGAGCCGGGGGAGAGCGGCCTGGAGGCCGTGATCGGCCTGGAGATCCACGTCCAGCTGGCGACGGCGACGAAGATGTTCTGCGGCTGCGAGCTGTCCTTCGGCGAGCCGCCCAACACACGCACCTGCCCCGTCTGTCTTGGACTGCCCGGGAGCCTGCCGGTGGCGAACGCGCGCGCCGTGCATTACGGGCTGATGATCGGCCTGGCGCTCGGGTGCGAGCTCGCGCCGCGCTCGATCTTCCACCGCAAGAACTACTTCTATCCCGATCTCCCCAAGGGCTACCAGATCTCCCAGTACGACGAGCCCCTGTGCCGCGGCGGGCAGCTCGCCGACGTGCGCATCCACCGCGTCCACCTCGAGGACGACGCCGCCAAGCTGATCCACGTCGGCGCGAGCGGGAGGATCCACGGCTCGGACGCGAGCATCGTGGACTTCAACCGCGGCGGCACGCCGCTCGCGGAGATCGTGACCGAGCCCGACCTGCGCTCGGCCGAGCAGGCCGGCGACTGGCTGCGGCTGCTGCGCAGCACGCTTCGCCAGCTCGGCGTCAGCGACGTGAACATGGAGGAGGGCTCGCTGCGCTGCGACGCGAACATCTCTCTGCGCCCGGCCGGCTCGCCGAAGCTGGGCGTCAAGACGGAGCTCAAGAACATGAACTCCTTCCGCTTCATCGAGCG
>DAIRTT010000062.1:0-13538 GCA_036803745.1 Solirubrobacteraceae bacterium
GGAGCCGCCTGGCGAGCCAAGAGCGGAGCCGAGCCACGGCTTGGCATCGGACGAGATGTCGAGCGACTTGACTCCGCGTCGCTGATCCGCTGGCCTGAGGAGCGCGTCGCGGCACTGCCCCGCGGCGCTATGGATTCGGCGCGATCGTCTGGCGCTGGATGTACCAGGCAGCCTGAATCGGGTTGAGGAAGTGCGGCGGCTCCTCGATCTGCAGCCGTTCGTCGTAGTTGGCGTTGTAGGGGTAGCCGTGGATGATCGTGCTGCCCGAGAATTCGCCCGTGAACCCGTTGGTGTAGAGGCCGGCGACCGCGCCGTAGACGTTGAGGTTCTTGAGCGTGGCGGTGCCGCAGTTGAGGTTGTCGACGATCACAGCGTGTTTCACCGCGAGGATCGCGGCGTAGATGATCGGTTCTTCGAGATCGAGCGCCGTGTTGTTGGGCGCGTTGCATTCTTCCGCGGTGTCCGTGTATTCGCATTCGCCGAATTTCGCGTTGAAGTTCTCGACAGCTCCCTTGCCGTTCTTGTTGCATGCTTCGTCAAGGCCTTTGGCCGACAGGGCCTTCAGTTTTTCGTTCTGGCCTTCGGAGTATTTGGCGCCTTCTTTATAGACCACGAGCGGTGAGGTCAGCGCCACGAGCTGTTTCGCCGTTTTCAGCAGGGCCGTCTTTTCGACGAGTTCGCCTTTGGAGTTGATCAGGCGCACTTCGAATTCGCTCCCGGATTCTCTGACTTCGACTTCGAGTTCTTTGGCGAGCGCCGCAGATTTCGGTTCGACCTTGACGGTTTCCTTGTGACCGGCCGCTTCCAGTTCCGGCGCGTGACTGGCGTAGAGACGGGTGACCGGGTGATAGACGCGCACGAAGTTGTTCGCGATCAGGCCCAGCAGAGCGTTGCTCGTGGGCGTGCCCGAGGCGGCCGATCCGGTTCTCGGTGTGACGATGTTGCCGTTGATCACGATGTCGTTTTCGGCGACGATCGTCAGCGAGTCGGTGTATTCGCCGTGCACGTAGGCGTTCCCGCAGGTCGAGTCCGAGCCGCCGGGTTCGCTGGAGCTGTAGCTCGGGTAGGGGCCGAACGGCGAGTAGGATTCCGTGCAGCCGCCCGCGACGTAGATCACGCCGTTGGGCGGGAAGGCGACGTTGGGATGGATGACTTCGCCGACTGTGCCCACGTTGGTGGTCACGGTCATCGTCGTGCCTTTGAGGAAGAATTCGGTCTTGCCTTTGTAGAGGTAGGCGGGTTCGACGATGTGAGCGAGTTCTTCATCGCCGGGAGGCGGCTCGACCGAGGGGACTTCCTTGACAGGAACGTGGAAGCCCTTGAACGTGGGCGAGACACCCCCGCAGACTCCCTCGCCGGAGTAGCCTTCGTCCCCGGTGAAGCCGTCGCTGCCGAATTCGATGCGGTCATGTTCGCCACGGCCGAACACCGGGCTGCCGCAGACGCCGGCGTGGTCCTCGGTGTGTATCGGCCCGTTGACCGATTCGCCGTTCACGAAGAAGTTGTTGCGGCAGCGCCGCGGGCTGCCGCGTTCGGCCGGCCGTTTGCCGTAGAACTGGCCGCATTCCGAAAAGTAGTTCGGTAGTCCTTTGGGTGCTTCGCCGTAGATCGCGGGGTCGCCGGTTTCGTACTTCGTGTACCACACGTAGCTGACGAAGTTGGCGTTTCTGAAGGTCGCGACGATCGTGCGTTCCTCGCCGCCGGAGTAGCCGGTCGACTCGATCCGGAACGTCCCGGTGGCGCCGCCCTTCTCTTCGAGCATTGTTTCGACGAGTTTGGTCGGGTTGCATTTGCGTTCGGGAGCTGTTTCGGCGGGCAGCAGCTGGATCGCGTAGCTCTCATCGGAGGGTTCAGCGTTGGCGCTCGGCACGGTGGCGCGATGCGCTGTTGAGCCGACCTGGTTGAGCGCCGGGTTGGCCGGGCTCGGTTCGGTGCAGTAGCTCAGGTAGTTCCCGTCCTGAGTGAGGTGGTACTCGTAGTTCTCGATGCCCGCCTCGGCCGCGTAGTAGGCCTTCTTCTGCGCGCGATCGAGGCTCGTGAGATGGATTTCGCCGTTTGCTGCCGTGAACGCGGCGGTCATCAGCAGCGACCCAACCACCATCACGCCGAGCACGACGATCATCGTGAGGCCGTCCTGCTGGCGCACGATCCGCGACAGGGTGGACTTCAGATGCATACGGATCATGGCGGCGCTCGCTCTCATAGCTGGGCACAGGGCTCGTTGGGGCTAGCTGCGGCTTCAGAGGAGGGTGCGAGACGCAGCACGTCCGAGTCTTCGATTGCGAAGGAGCGATCGCCCTTGGCAAAGCGCCCTTCGGCGCCTTCCGGCGTTACGGTGAAGCCGACCGTCACCTTGGCGATGCGTTCCGCTTCCGCGCTCGTCGACGGGGCGACGCCGGTCGGATACAGCTGGCCGAGTAGCGGTGTCGTGTCCGTTTCCCGGTAGTAGCGGTAGTACTGGAACACGGGGGATTCTTCGCCTTTAGCGTTGATGGTCCGCGTCACACCTTTGAGCAGGCGGCGTTCTGTGGGTTTTTCGCCTTCTGCGAATAGGAATTCGGGCGAGATGCTGGTGGCGGTGCTCCGCCAGGACTGTTCGGTCAGGAGGCCTTCGACTTTGCCCGAGGGAGGCGTGTAGATGATCTTGTGGAGCTGCACGCTCGTGAGCGAGGCGACAGGTTCTTTGTTGGGGTTGAGCGGGCTCGTTTCTGTGATGAACTTCAATTCATTGGCGTTGCTGCCGACCAGGATGGGGTTGATCGTGACGGCGACGCAGGCAGAGTGCAGCTGCAGCATCAGCTTTTCGACCTGGATCCGCGCGACCTGGGTGGCGTGGGTCCGGGCCGTGATGCGCGAGACGTCGTTGGTGGTGAATTCGAGCAGGGCGAAGGCGGCGAGCGTGACGACCATGCCGACGACGAGCCCGATCAGCAGCTCGATCAGCGTCAGGCCGGCCTCGTTGTGGAACACCGATGGACGCGCAGCGATCATGGGCAGGTGGTGAGCGCTGATTCCGGCGCCGCTTCGAGGTAGATGGTTTCCGCCACGCCCGCACTGGTGAGGTTGTGCAGGCCCGTCTTGAGGTAGCGATGCTGTTTGGCGGGGGATCCGACGAGTGCCGTTACGCAGAGCGAGTAGTTGCCGTACGGCGAGCCGGGCTTGGGAATCGCCCCGCTGGAGGTTACAAAGGTGCGTGCATTGCCACAGCCTTCGTCGGTGAGGCTGCCGCTTGCTCCCGTCACCAGGGTGCCCGGAGAAACGCTGCTTTTGCCCCTGTAGACCGCGAGTTTGATCGGTGGAAGCGCCAGCGTGGTGCTTCCGGCGCCGGTCGTCGGTACCGACACTTCGTTTTCGGATTTGATCAGCGCCGGTTTGTCGGCTTCGCAACTACCGGCGTAGACGGTGTACTTCGTCGGAAACGGATAGAGCTTGGTCGGGGACGACACAGTGGTCGCGTACGTCCCGGTCGCTCCGAAGGTCTTGTATTTGTTCATCCCGGTATTGAACGCGACGAACGTATCGTTTTCCCCTCCGCTGAAGGTGACCGAGATGCTCCCGGGACGGGCGAGGTAGTAGCCCTCCTTGGCGGTGGTCTCCGCGGCGATGTATGCGCTGTGCGTGACGCTCGAGCCTTCATCTTGGGAGGTGTGTTCGTAGCCGTTGGGCGTCACGTATCCTGCCTTGGTGACATCGAACGTGTATTCCCCCGGCGCTAGCGCGAGGATGGCGCAGCCGTTGGTGGAGGTTTCGAGGCTGTGAGCCGTGGTTTCCGGCGCCGGGCCCGTCGCTGTGACCGTGGCTCCGGCGACCGCTGCCGAGCCCGATTCGGTTGTCTGGACGATCAGAGCGGCCCCCGCGGGGGGGCTGATGATGCCCGTCTCGATCACCGCCTTACCGGGACCGAGCGACGGCCAGGTGACCTTCGATGCGGTGCGCAGGTAGTCGGCTTTGGTGCTGCTCGAGGTGCTGCTCGAGGTGCAGCTCGACGTTGCCGTTGCGTCCTGGAAGTATGCGGCCGTGTTTTGGACGGTGTAGACGGTGTTGCCCTGGGTGACGGTTTTCGTTTCCGGTTTGGCTTCGAGTTCGTAGAGCCGTTTGATCGGTTCGCTCCGCAGCTGCTCCTCGCTCTGCTGGGCGATGGCGTCCGCCTGAGAGCGCGCCCGCTGAAGCGCGGTGGAGCGGTTGGTCGTGTCGAGCCCGGTGAGCGTCGCGACGATGATCACGGCGAGTAGCACAGCGCTGATCAGCACCTCGATCAGGGTGTCGCCCTGCTCGGCGCCCAGCGGGCTGTGTCGCGGCTGCCGCGCTGGCGAGCGGCCCGGCGCGTCGCTGCGTGAGGGAGCGCGCGGACAAGACCGCTGCGCGTGTCCTCGGGTTTCCTGGTCTGGTCTAAATATTGTGCGCATTGCATCAAGCACCGGTCGGCTACAGGTGCTTTCGGCATGCGCGCGGGCGTGCTTTAGCGCCTTGAGGGGTGCTCGGCGGGTGAGCGGTGCCCGAGGACGTACAATTCGCCCTCCTCGGGGGACTGGTGTATCGGTAACACGGTGGTCTCCAAAACCGCAACGCCAGGTTCGATTCCTGGGTCCCCCGCTCGGAGATGAGCTTCCAAAAGCCCGCACATTGCGGGCTTTTGGCGTCCTCGAACAGATGTGGGGCGTCAGATTGCGGTCTGATTCGTTCTAGATGGATCCGCATCGACACCCACGAGCCCGTACGGCGAGGCGCGACGACGTTTCCGGCGGCGCCGGGGGACAGTCAGGGCACGCGCTTCGATCATGATGCGGCTCTCCAATCGGAAGGGGGGTTCTGGCGTTCGCGCACGGCAGCATGTCGTTCGCTGAGCATCTCCCGGAAGGCCTCGTAGGCGGCCTGCTCGGCGATCGCACCTGCGTCGCGCAGCGGGCGCTCCGAATTGCGAGCGGCCTTCGGCGCGGTGTTGCCGGCGTGCGAGGCGCCGCGCTTGGCAGCACCACGCTGCTGGGGTGTCAGGTCCTTGCCGGCTTGACGCAGGCGCCACGCGGCGCGGGCCCGTGTGAGCGCTTTGAGGACCTGCTTGGCACCGCGCTCGGCGGCGCTCGTCGCCTCGCTCAGATGTGGGCCCACACCCGCCCCGTGGGCGAGGAGGCCGAAAGACCACAGGCCCGTGTCGAGCAGCCTTGAGGCGCGCGTGAGGTCGCTGTCGACCGCGTCGCGCAGCTGACTCCCACGCAGGCCCTCTTCGACATGACGTATGCGCGAGGCGTGGGCGATGTCTTGCAGGGCGACGACGGCTCGCGCCGCGATCATCGGCTCAGGCTCGCGCGGGTCGACCTCGGCCCACGCCGCTAGCTCCTCGGTCGCGATCTGCACGAGACGGTCTTGCATGTCGAGCCACGCCGCGCGGAGCGCGGGAGTGCAGGCAACCATCTCGGCGAACACGGGCGTGAACCGGTGGATCTCCTCGGGCAACTCGTCAAGCTGCTCGGGATCCTCGCCGAGCGCCCTCAGCACCACCGTGGTCGGCGGCTCTCCCGGCTCGCGTCCGCGCAGAGTCTCGACCAGGCGCGTCACGCCCTCATCGACACGATCGAAGACCAGCGACTCCTTCGTCGGAAAGTAGTTGAAGACCGTCTTCTCGGAGACGCCCACGATCTCTGCGATCTCGGCAACGGTGACGCGGTCGAAGCCTCGCACGACGAACAGCGTCGTGGCGACGTCAGAGATCTGCTGGCGCAGGATGCGCTTCTTGCGAGCACGGAGCCCTTCCCCTGGGTGGCGTTGGCGCGTGCTGCGCTCCTCAGCGCCACGCGCAGCAGCGAAGGCGGCTGCCATGTCCTCGCCGAGCTCGAGCACGAGCAGACGATGGATCGGTGACTCGCCGTAGGAGCTACCGGGGAGCTCTCGGTAGGGATCGGCGGCTTTAGCTGAACGTTGCATGCGAAGGAGCATACCCGATCTAGCTTCAGTCACAGAAACATTTTAGTTGCGGTACGCTTGACACGTGAACGGGCCAGGCGCAGTGATCGCAGCGCACGGGCTGACCAAGCGGTTTGGCGATCTCACGGCGGTTGATGCCCTCGACCTTGATGTCGAGGACGGGACGGTCGTCGCGTTGCTCGGTCCCAACGGCTCCGGGAAGACCACGATGGTGCGGATGCTTGCGACGCTGCTCAGGCCGGACGGAGGCAGTGCGCGGGTCGCGGGCTATGACGTTGTGAGCGAAGCCGATCGTGTTCGCGGCGTGATCTCGCTCACCGGGCAGTTCGCGGCGCTCGATAAGAACCTCACGGCGAGCGAGAACCTCCGTCTGATGGCAGCTCTTCGCGGCCATCGGCGCGATGCCGCCCAGGCGCTCTCAAGCCAGCTGATCGAGCGCCTGGACATCGGCGAGTTCCGCGATCAGCTCGCCAAGAACCTCTCTGGAGGGCAGCGTCGACGCGTCGACCTCGCTGCGGGACTGATCGACCGGCCCCGCCTGCTCGTGCTCGATGAGCCCACCACGGGTCTTGACCCGCGCAGCCGCCAGCTCGTGTGGTCGACGATCCGCGAGCTCGTCGATGAGGGTGTGACGGTGCTGCTTACGACCCAGTACCTCGAAGAGGCCGACGCCCTCGCCGACCGCGTCGTTCTGATCGACCATGGCAGGGAGGTCGCCGCCGGGACCCCCGCCCAGCTCAAGGCACAGGTCGGTGATCAGCGCGTCGACGTCGTCGCCGCGGACGCCGCAGCGGACCTCGATCGGCTCGCCGGAGTGCTCGCCAAGGTCTTCACAACCAGCGTGGATCCCGCCCGGCACACCGTCTCGATTCCAGCGCCGGGCGCTGCTTCCGACCTAGCCCAGATCGCCGCAGCCGTACGCGACAGCGGCATCACTGTCGATGAGATCGCTCTGCGACGCCCCACTCTTGACGACGCCTTCCTCGCGCTCACCGGGCAAAGCGCCGACACCACACCACTCCAGCAGGCTCCCGAGGACCCGGACGACAGCCCCGCTCACAAGAGGATCGTGGCCTCATGAGCACGACCCTCCAAGCCCCCGAATTCTCCGGCCACACCACACGCCGTTACGTGCGCGACACGACCCTCCTGACCGTGCGGAGCCTGCGCGCGATCCCACGAGTGCCCGAGCGGCTTCTGGACGTCACGATCCAGCCGATCGTCTTCATCCTGCTGTTTCTGTACGTGTTCGGCTCTGCGATCCACGTCACGGGCATCACCTACAAGAACTATCTGTTCCCTGGGATCATCGGAATGTTCCTCGCCTTCTCAGTCATCAGCGCCGGCGTCGCGACCTCCAACGACATGACCGAAGGCGTAATCGACCGTTTCCGCTCGATGCCTATCAGCCGGCTCTCGATCATCACCGCTCAAATACTCGGCCAGGCATGCGAGGCGCTTCTCGGATACGCGATCATCATCGGCTTCGGGCTGCTGCTCGGATGGCAGCCCCACGTAAGCGTCGGGCACGCAGTCGAGCTCGCCGCGCTCCTGGCCCTCGCGATCCTCGCGTTCACCTCGATGGGCGTCCTGTTCGGGATGCTCATCCGCTCCCCTGACGCGATGCAGGGCGCAGGGATGATCATCGTATTCCCGCTCACGTTCATGGCAGGGGTCTTCGTGCCGATCGCCGGGCTCGCCGCTATCCCCCGGGCGTTCGCGCAATGGGACCCAGTCTCCGCACTCGTCGCCGCCGTGCGAGGGCTTACCCAGAACTACCCTTCCTCCGGCTCCTGGCAGCTCGACCACCCGGAGATCGCGATGGCCCTATGGTGCGCGGTGATCCTCGCGGTCTGCGTGCCGCTCGCGGTACACCGCTTCAACCGCACGCTCTCAAACTGAGAGCGAGACTTGCTCCACGCGGGGCGGAGCAACGCAGCAGCCCGTCGCCGAGATCGCTACTGAGTCGTGACTACGAGCTCCCGCGAGTGCCGGGCGATCCCGACAACTCCCTGCGGCCTCGGAGCACGGGTGCGGAGAGGGGGTCGCCGGCGACGGACCGCCGCCGGCCTGCTAATGTCTACAAAAAAGATAGAGAAACTTATGCAGACCGACGTCCACCAACATCTCTGGACCGATCCGCTCGTGCGGGCGCTCGCCGTCCGCACCGAGTTCCCGTACGTCGAGCGGGAGAACGGACTCACGGTGCTCTATCTCTCGGGCGAGCGCCCCTACGTGGTCGACCTGCGCGCGGAAGACGCCGAGCGGCGCGCCGAGCTCGTCTCGCATGACGGCCTCGATCGGGCGCTGGTGTGCCTGTCGAGTCCCCTCGGCATCGAGTGGCTGGCGCGCGAGGAGTCGCTGCCTCTGATCGAGGCCTACCACGACGGCGCCCTCGAGCTCGGCGATCCGTTTGGCGTGTGGGCCGCTCTCGCGCTCGATCGGCCCAACCCCGACGACGTCGACATGGCGCTCGAGCGTGGCTGCGTCGGCCTCTCACTACCCGCGGGAGCACTCGCGAGCGTCGAGTCGATCTCCGCGCTGCACCCCGTGCTGCGGCGACTCGAGCAGCTCGATTCGCCGCTGTTCGTCCACCCGGGCCCCGCATCGGCCGCCGACGGTCCTCGCGCATCGACGGAGGTCTCGCTGGGGGACCCCCTGTGGTGGCCGGCGCTGACCGGCTACGTCGCGGGCATGCAGGCCGCCTACCTCGCCTTCCAGGCCGCCGGGCGCGCCTGCCACCCCGAGCTTCGCGTCATCTTCTCGATGCTCGCTGGCCTTGCGCCCTTGCACGCCGAGCGGCTCGCGGCTCGCGGGGGACCGTGCTCAGCCTCGCCCGATCCGCTCACGTTCTTCGAGACCTCCTCCTACGGACCCAATGCGGTCCGCGCGATTGCCGACTCGGTCGGGGAGCGACAGCTGCTCTACGGCTCGGACCGACCCGTCGTCGAGCCCGGAGCGCTGTTGGCGGCAGCCGACTGGGACGACCTCGCCGACGGGACCGGGCGGGCGCTTGGCAGCGGGCACGCGGTGGGCAGTCGATGAGCACCGGGAGCCTGTCGGCGACGACATCGCCGTCGCGCGCCTCTCTCCCGAACGCATCGGGAGTTGCGAGCGTCCCCCGCCCGCGCGGGCGCGACCTGAGCGGCCCCGAGCTGGAGTCCTTCGCGGGCGAGATCGCCGAGCGGCCCGAGCTGTGGATAGATCTCGTCAGGCACGATCACAGCCAGCGTCTCTACGAGGAGCTCCTGAGCGACGCTCACGTCACCGCTTGGCTCATCTGCTGGATGGACGATCACGACACCGGCTTTCACGATCACGACGTATCTGCCGGAGCGGTCGCGGTGCTCAGCGGGTCCGTTCGCGAGGAGCGACTGGCGCTCGGTGGTACGCCCGCAAGCCGTGTGTTTGGAGCCGGCACGAGTTTTCACTTTGCCTCATCGGACATCCACCGCGTACGTCACGCCGGCGTCGACCCCGCCGTGACGCTCCACGTCTACTCACCGCCGCTCTTGCGCATGGGCGCCTACGTGATCGGCGAAGACGGCATCCTGGCCCGCCACACCCAGAGCCACCGCGAGGAGCTTCGCCCGCTCGAGCAGCCCTAGACGCTCGGCTTTGCGCCCCGGCGCGACTCGACGCCGTCCGCGCCGGCGATCAGGAGGAGGCTGACGAGCTCCGGCGCGAACAGCCCGTGGTCGATCACCCCCGCCGTGTCGCTGAGTCGCGCCGCGAGGGCGGCCGGGTCGCCGACGGCGCCGAGGTAGTCGGCGATCAGGCCGCCGTCAGGGCTGGGCGGCACGTCGCGCAGGCGCGCCGGTGAGAGCGCCGCGAGGGTGTGACCGACGCCGAAGCGGAGCACCTCAAGAGGGACCGGTGCCGTCAGCGAGGCCACGGCCTTCTCGACCGAGGCGATCACGACGAAGAGTCTGGCCGCCGTCGCCACGATCTTCTCTCGGGTGTGGGCGCCGCCGCCGCCCTTGATCAGCCACCCCGCCGGGTCGACCTGATCGGCTCCGTCGATCGTGATGTCGAGCTCACCGAGCTCTTCGAGTGTTGCGATCTCGAGGCCCAGCTCGAGGGCGCCATGTTCAGTCGCCGGCGAGGTCGCCACACAGCGAAGGCCCCTGCGCCCGCCTGCCGCGATCGCCGGCAGCAGATACGCGACCGTCGAGCCGGTGCCGAGACCCACCCGCATGCCGTCCTCGACCAGCTCGGCGGCCGCCTCGGCCGCCGCCTGCTTCTGGCGCGCGCTCGCGCCGTCCTGGCTCAGCGGCGGACGCTGCCGCCCAGTCGCACGAGGGGACGCCATGGCGCGGACGTTACAGACCCGGACGCCTTCCTGAGGCGCACGCGCTCGGGCGCCGCCGGGCCGTGCAGCAAAAAGCCCTGCCCGACCGAGCAGTGCAGCTCGCGGGCCAGCGCCAGCTGGCGGTTGGTCTCGATCCCAACTGCGACGGCAGTGAGGCCCGCCTCCTTGGCCAGGGCGATGGTCGCCGCGAACATCGCACGGCGGTCCTTGTCGCGGTCGAAGGTGCCGATCAGGACGCGGTCGAGCTTGACCACGTCGAGCGGCAGGTTGGGCGGAAGCCCGAGAGCGAACTCCCCCGAGCCGAATTTGTCGAGCGCGATCGAGACGCCGAGGCGCTTGACATCGCGGAGCGCTGCGCGAGCGCGCTGGGGGTCGCGGTGGATGGCCTCCTCGCTGACCTCCAGGCACAGGGCGCCACCCGGAAGCCGGCAGTACGCGAGCTCCTCGCGAACGCGCTCGGCGAGGTCGAGCTCGGTCAGCTCCCGGGCGGAGATGTTGACCGACACCGGCACCGCGAAGCCGTTGCGCCTCCAGACCTCCGCCTGCGCGCACGCCGTGTGCAGCACCCAGTTGCCGATCTGGACGATCAGCTCGCTGTCCTCGGCAGGGGGAAGGAAGACGGCGGGCAGGATGTCTTCGCCGGCCGCGTGGTCGCTGCCCTGCGGCCGCCAGCGCACGAGCGCCTCGCAGCCGACCGCCTGGCCGCCCGCGAGCGGCACGATCGGCTGGTAGGCGAGCAGCAGCTCGTGCCGGGGGAGGGCGTCGCGCAGACGGCCTTCGATGGCCGCCTGACTGCTCAGTTCCTGGCGCAGACGCTCGTCGAAGAGCTCGAGGCGCCGCTCACCGGCGCCCTTGGCGCGGTACATCGCCAGGTCTGCCTCGCGCAGCATCGCCTCCGGGTCTGTGTCGGGGCTCCGCGCCACCGACACTCCCACGCTCGCGAGCATTGCGACTTCGGCCGATCCCAGCGGGAACGGCCGCTCGAGCGCATCGAGAATCCGCCCTCCGAGCGCGAGCGCCTCGCCCTCGCCTTCGATGTCCTCGGCGAGCACGACGAACTCGTCGCCGCCGAGCCGGGCGACGGTGTCGCTGTCGCGCATCAGCTCGGCCAGGCGCTCGGACACCGACACGAGCAGGCGGTCGCCGACGTCGTGGCCGAGGTTGTCGTTGACGGCCTTGAACTTGTCCAGGTCGATGAACAGCATCGCCACGACGCCGTCGCTGCGATGCAGGCGGGCGAGCGCCTGACAGGCCCGGTCCATGAGCAGGAGGCGGTTGGGAAGGCGGGTGAGCGGGTCGTGGAGCGCCTGGCGCTCGAGCCAAAGACGGTCGGTCACGTCCTTGACCGCCGCGTACCAGGTGTCGCCGTCACGCCTGGCACTCCAGAGCAGCCAGCGCCAGGAGCCGTCGCGGTGTCGGTAGCGGTTGGTGAAGCTCTCCATCTGGGCACCCTGACCAGTGCCGGCATGCAGGACGGCGAGCGTCTTCTCCGCGTCTTCGGGGTGCATGAACTCGGTGATCGGCCGGGCCTGGAGCTCCGCGCGCGACCACCCCAACAGCTGCTCCCAGGCGGGGTTGAGCAACGTGAAGCGGCCCTCGAGTGAGATCGTGGCCAGTAGATCGCTGGTCATCTCGAACAGCTGGGCGATCTGCGCCTCGCCGTCGCGCGTTGCCGAGAAGCCCGCCGGGGCAGGGATAGTCGTGTTGGAAGCCATTCCTGCCCCTCCCGTCGACCGCTCGAGAGCGTTGCTCGGGCTGCTCCTGTGGCTTTGGACGGATTGACTACTCGAAACCGCTGGGTACCGCCGCGCTCAGAGCGAGGCGGTACCCGGCGGCATGGGCGCTTCGTCGCCGTCAGATCCCGCGGGCCGTTCCCGCGGCGCGGGCGTGGCGCGCAGGAAGCGCCACACCGAGAGACCCATCAGCACCGTCATGATGCCCGCGCTCGAGGCACACCACTCGCAGACCGCGTGGATCGAGAAGAGCTCCCGGTAGGTGAGATAGGCGCTGAAGCCGAAGCCGATCAGCGTGAACGCCATCGTCGCCAGGCGCGTCGACTCGCTCTCTGGGAGGAGCAGCGAGCCGAGGATCGCAATGTAGCCGAGCAGGCCGATCAGCGCCACCGGGACGCCGGCGAGCTCGGAGTAGACCGAGGTCTGGACCTTCGTGCAGCTTTCGCCCGCCGTGCATGCCGGCTTGATGCCGGAGTAGTGGACGTAGGTCAGATAGCTGGCGACGCCAAGGCCGATCACCGCGAGGACGATCAACGTGATCCTCAGGGCACGCGCGCTCATCAGGCTCGGCTTAGGCTTTGAGCAGCTTTTCGATCGCTTGGTTGAAGGAAGTCGGATCCTTCAGCGAGGCGTATTCGAGCTTCGTCACCGGGCCGCCGGTCTTGCCGATCTCAAACGACGGCGTGCCGTTGAAGCCCGCGTTGTTGGCCGCCTGAGCGTCCGATGTGATCTGGTTGGTGAACGTCGCGTCGTTGCGGTCGGTCGTCCATTTGGCGAGTTCCAGGCCGGGCACCTGTTTGGCGAGACCCTGGAGGTAGCTCTCGGTCACGTAGCTCGTGTTCTCTTCGCCCTGCTCGTGGTAGAAGAGCTCGATGTAGTTCCACATCTTGTTCTGCTTGCCCGCCGCCAGAGCCGCCACCTGCTGCGTTTTGAAGACTTCCTGTTCGCGCGTCGCCGTCTCCAGTGAGAGGTATTCGATCCGCAGCTTGCCTGTGCGCACCCACTTCTGGATGATCGACGGCAGCGCGCCGAGCGTGAAGTCCCTGCAGATCGGGCACTCGAGGTCGCCGTAGTAGCGAAGCGTCACGGGCGCCGTCGGCGAGCCGAGCGTGTTGGCCTTCTGCGGGATGCCCGTGATCGCAGCGTTGACTGCGTTCGCGGTCGTGTTCGCTTCGGGCGAACTGGGCGCGACCGTTTTCGATTTGCCGCCGCCCGTCGCGATCAGGACGACGACGACCGCCGCGACCACGACAGCGATCGCGATACCGAGCTGGCTTAGGCGCTTGCGGCGCGCCGCGTCGGCTGCCTCGGCCTCCTCGAGCGCCTTACGTTGGGTACGGGCCTGCTCGCGACGCTGCTTTCGGGTCAGGTCCTCCTCGTCACTTTCCACCGGGCTCATGTGCGCAACTTTTACACGTTTCGGCTCAAGAGTGCCTAAGGAAGCGCTCGGCGGGCGCCCGCGGAGAGACGGGCGACGTGGCGTCGAGTGCCCCGACGGAGCACACTGTGCGATGGCAGCTCGCGCCCCCGTAGCTCAGTTGGATAGAGCATCGGACTTCTAATCCGAGGGTCGC
>DAIRTT010000063.1:0-13533 GCA_036803745.1 Solirubrobacteraceae bacterium
AACGGCGCCGTCCGCCCCTGCGGCCACGACGCCGAGGCTTGGATTGTAGGCCATCATCGGCGCCATCGCCGTCAGGCGCCGCCTCCCCGGCGGGCACATCTCCTGCCGGCTCGTCCTCGGGCTCGGAGTCGACACTCGTCGCGGACTCGCTCAGCCCGGCTTCGCGCCGAGCCTCGCCGTCCTCGGTGTCGGCGGGTGCCCGGCGACGGCGGCTGCGAGGGCGCGGCGCGTCGGCGGCGTCCTCGCCCTCGGGCTCGGCGGCCTTGCGCCGGGTTCGCCCGCCGCCTTGGGCGGGCGTGCTACGCGCCGGGGCGGCCACGACCTCGCCGGTCTCGTCGAGCAGCAGCGCGGTGGCCGCCGTGCGTCCGACCTCGTCGATCCGGACCATGCGCTTCTCGCCCACGCATGAGGCCGCCCCCGCGATCGAGATGATGTAGCCGTCGATTTTGGCGACAGCATCGTCGACGTCGTACATGTGCGGCTCGACGATCTCGACGAGTACCTCATCTCCCTGGCGGAACGGCAGGGCGCGCTCCTCGACCTCCTCGCGCGAGCCGATGAAGGTGATCGCGAAGTGGTCGAGCGCGAGACCTTCGGAGCCCTCGAACAGGAAGGACTTGCCCGTCTGGGCCTCCAGCGCATGGAGCACCCGCGAGTTGTGGCCCGTGAACTGCGTGCTCACACGCGGGTTGATCTGCACAAGGAAGGCCTCGGCGTCGGGGTGCTCGACGGCGACGTCGCGCAGACGGCGCTCAAATTCGATCGCGATCGTCTCCTCAGAGCGGATCACGCCCTCGCCATCGCAGGTCGTGCAGGGGCGGCTCATGATCTCGCGCACGCCCTCGGTGACGTTCTGACGCGTCATCTCGACGAGCCCGAGCTTTGAGATCTCGGCCGTGAAGGTCTTCGTGCGGTCCTCGTCGAGCGTCTTGCGCAGTGTCTTCATGACGGCGTCGCGGTTGCGTGCCCTGGCCATATCGATGAAGTCGATGACGATGATCCCGCCGATGTCCCTGAGGCGCAGCTGGTTGACAACCTCCTCGGCCGCCTCGAGGTTCGTCCTCGTGATCGTGTCCTCGAGGCCCGCCCCCTTGCCGCGACCGATGAAGCTGCCGGAGTTGACATCGATGACGGTCAGCGCCTCGGCGTAGTCGATGATCAGGTAGCCGCCGCTCGGCAGGTCGACCCGTCTGGAGAGCACGCCGTCGATCGCCTTGTCGACGCCGTAGGCCTCGAACAGCGGGTCATCCTCCTTCCACAGCTCGACGCGCTCGACCAGCTCAGGAGCGGTACGGGTGAAGAACGAGACGAGGCGGTGGTACTGCTGCTCGTCGTCGACGATCGCCCGCTCGAAGTGGGCAGAGAAGATGTCGCGCACGACCCTCACGGAGAGGTCGGCCTCCTGGAAGACGAGATCGGGCGCAGCGGTGTCGGCGACCCGTTTGACGAGCACCTCGTGGAGCTTGTGCAGGTACTTGAGCTCGCGCTCGAAGTCTTCGCGCTTGGCGCCGTGCGCGGCCGTGCGGACGATCACGCCGCCGCCGTCCATCTCGAGGTTGGCCGTCTGGCGGCGCAGGCGTTCGCGCTCGCGATCCTCCAGGCGCCGGGAGACGCCGACGCCCTCGCCGGTGGGGGCGTAGACCATGTAGCGACCGGCGATCGTCAGCTCCATCGACAGGCGCGCGCCCTTCGTCTTCAGCGGGTCCTTGACGACCTGCACGACGATCTCCTGCCCGGGGCTGAGCAGATCGGAGATCCTGCGCCCGCCTCCGCCGCCGCGCCCGCGCTTTGGCGTCTCGACCCCCGGCAGCACGATCTCGTCGACGTGCAGGAAGCCGTTCTTCTCCAGGCCGATGTCCACGAAGGCGGCCTCGAGGCCGGGCAGGACGTTGTCGACCTTGCCCTTGTAGATGTTGCCGACGATCGAGCGGCCGCCGCGACGCTCTATGTAGAGCTCAGCGACGCGATAGCCGGCCTCGGGTGCGCGGCTCCCACGCTTGCGGCTGGCCGCCTTCTGGGCGGCCGATGAGGAACGCGAGGCGGCGGGCGTTCCGCTCGCCTCCAGAAGCGCCACGCGCGTCTCCGCGCGATCGACGCTGACAAGCACTTGCTTTTTCAATTTGATCCAGTCTTTCGATGGGGAAAGGAGCCGAGCGCGGGTGTGGGCACCGTGGTGTACGGCGTCCGACCATCGTGCGCCGCTGCTGGGCGCGCCGCCCCTTGGGGCTGATGGTCTGGTGGGGATGCTCGGCGAACATTTTTCGTCTAGTAGCGCAGTACGCGGCCCTTGAGCGCTGCGGAGGCGCGCGCCTGAACGTAGATCGATTGCAGCAGGCCTACGGCCAACAGGGTTGTGATCACCGACGAGCCGCCATAGCTCATGAGCGGAAGCGTGACACCGGTGATGGGCATGATCCCAATTGTCATCCCTACGTTGACGAAAACCTGGAACATGAGCATAGCCGCTACACCGGCCGCGATGAGCGAGCCGAACAGGTCCTTGGCCATCACCAGGACCCTGAGGGCGCGGGATATCAGCAGCGCGTAGAGCAGCAGCAGCAGTCCGGCCCCGGCGAAGCCGTACTGCTCGCCGACCGCCGCGAAGATGAAGTCGGTGTGGCTCTCCGGGACGAAGCCGTTGGGAATCTGGCTGGCGTTGGTCCCGCGGCCCGTCTTGCCGCCCGCCCCGATCGCGATCTTGGACTCCTGCTGTTGGTAGCCTTCCTTCTGCGGGTTGGAGGAGGGGTGCAGGAACGCCGTGAGGCGCGCCACCTGGTAGGGCTTCAGGACGTTCACCCCTGCCGCCGGCGCCGCGACGAGGACGAACGCGACCGCGACCGCGACGAGGGCCGCGAGCCCCGCGAGGTGTCGCCACGAGGACCCGGCCGCGAACAGCAGCATGTACGCGATCACCATGTAGACGATGCCCGAGCCGAGGTCGGGCTGGGCGATCACGAGCATCGCCGGGACGAGCGCAGCGATCATCACCCGGATCGTCGTGTCGCGGTCGCGCAGCGCTCGGGAGCGCTCGACCACGAATGCCGCGAGCGCGACGATCAGGAGCACCTTGCCGAGCTCGGATGCCTGGAAGGAGAACAGCGGGAAGTTGATCGCCCTCGTCGATCCGCGGGCCGCGTGGCCGAGGCCGAGCACGGCGAGGATGCTGAACAGCAGGAAGGCGTAGATGCCGTTTTTCAGTTTCCGCAGCTGCGCGTAATCGATACGCGAGAGAAGCGCCATCAGCACGAAGCCGACGACGAGGTAGATGCCCTGCCGGTCGACGTAGTAGCGGGGATGGCCGGCCACGAGGTTCTTGGTCGCCGCACCGAGCGTCACGACCGAGAAGATCCCCAGACCCACGACGGCGAGTGTGAGCAGCGGATCGAAGGGCAGGCGCAGCCCGCGCGGCGGCGCCACCGGGGTCTCGTCCGGAGGCTGGATCGGGCTCAGCGGCATCGTGCGCCACCCCCGCGGGAGGGTCGCCGGCGCGCGCGCGCCGGGGCGAGGATCGTGGTCGAGGTGATCAAAACGTCTTCGAGCTCCCGGCCACGAACTTGAGCGTCTTGCCGAACCACTGCGAGGCCATCAGACGCGCGATCGGAGCCGCCGTTTCGGCTCCGAACCCGCCCTGCTCAACTGAGACGGCGATCACGATCGGGCGCTTGGGATCGGCGATGTAGGCCATGTACCAGGACTGGTCTTCCTTGCCATAGCGTTCGGCCGTGCCTGTCTTGCCGTAGACGGGGTGCTGGGCCTGGTCCCACCCCGTCCACACGTCGGCCGAGGTCCCCCCCGGCTGGCTGGCGGCCTGGTGGATGCCTTCCATCACGAGGCTCAGGTCTTCGTAGTTGAGGCGCACGCGGCGCTTGGCCGGGAAGCTCAGGCTCTGCACCAGACCGCCCTTGGCTTCGTCGATCTCACGTCCGAGGTGTGGGGTGACGACCGTGCCGGTGCCGCCGTTGCGAAAGGCGTTCGCGAGTGTCGAGTAGGCGACGGCCATCTGCAGCGGATCCGTCAGCAGATCGCCCTGGCCGACCGCGAGGTGCATGTTGTCGCCGACGCTCCACGGGCGCACTTCGCTGACGATGCCGCAGGAGGAGACGTGGCGGCGCTTGCGACAGCGCAGCTCTTCGGCGTTGTCTTGGAGGCGCCAGCGGGAGTCGGGGACGACGCCTTTGAGCTCGCTCGGCAGATCGACACCGGTCGGTGTCCCGATGCCCAGCCTCCGCGCCATGTTCTGGATCACCGCGCCGTGGGCGTTGGCGCGCTCGCCGGCTTCGAAGAAGTACGTGTCGGATGAGACCTTCAGCGCCTGGACGAGCCCGACGGGGCCGAAGTCCGCCTTGCCGGCGTTGCAGAACTGCTCGGTGCTGACCGAGATGCACTGCCCGGCGCCGAGGCCTTCCGAAGGAGAGATGATGCCCGCTTCGAGCGTCGCCATCGCTGTGATCGGCTTGAACGTCGACCCCGTCGGATAGGCGCCGTTGACCGCCCGGTCGGTGAGCGGCCCGCTGGCGCTCCCGCTGCCCACGAGTTCCTTGTATTCGGCCGGGGTCAGCGGTTTGGCGAAGCGGTTCGGGTTGAACGTCGGGTAGGAGCCCATCGCGAGGACTTCCCCGTTGAGGGGGTCGATCGCGGCGAACGATCCCGCGTCCGCTGGTTTCCCGCTCGCACGCGCGTTTTCGATGCCCTGGAGGAGCGCCTTTTCGCTCTCCTTCTGCAGGCCGAGGTCGAGCGTGAGCTTGAGGCTGTGTCCGGCCGTGGGGGCGGTCGGAGGCAGGGCGCTTCGCACCGGGTAGCCGTTGGCGTTGACCTCGACCCGCTGCACCCCCGGCTTTCCGCGCAGGTAGCGGTCATAGAAGTACTCGAGGCCTTCCTGGCCCACCACGGTTCCCTGCTGCACGCCGCGGAAGGCGGGCATGCCGAGCTCGGTCTTGGAGACCTGATCGACGTGACCCAGGATCTGGGCCGCCATCTCGCCGTAGGGGTAGGCGCGGATCGACACCGGCTGCTGGACGACCCCCGGGAATTCGTTCTGGCGCTCGGCGAGCACGGTCAGCGCGCCGGCGCCCGCGTCGGTCTTGACGGTCACGTTCGCATACGGCGTCGCCGTCATCCCCTGCACGACGCGTTCATCGATCGTGCGCGGACTCAGTTCGATCACATGCGACAGGCGCGCGAACAGACGCCGCGCGCTGTGTGCTGAGCTGGGCAGCGCCGGCACCGGGACCCTCGGCAGCCGCGCCTGCGCCTGGAGGCTGTGGAGTTCTCGGCGCTGCGCGCTGCTCGCGCGGCGCCCGGCGGCGTTGAGCGAGCTCTCATATCGCTGCAGGTGGTCGCTGGCGAGCCGGTAGGCGGCTTCGGCGCGGCCGAGCCGTTCGATGTAGGCGGTCGCCTGTTGGGAGACGGCCACCGGCAGCAGCCGCGGCACGATCTGGACGGCGTTGGTCGTCTTGCTCGTGACGATCGGGAGACCTTCGCGATCGAGGACCTCGCCGCGCGGCGCCGGTATCGGCAGGTCGCGGACGCGGTTGGCGTCGGCCTGCTGGACGTACTTTTCGGTCGAGAGCACCTGAAGGAACCACAGGCGGAAGAAGATCACGCCGAACATCACCATCGCCAGGCCCCCGATGATCGCCACGCGCAGCGCAAGCTGCGGCGAGACCGGGATCCGCGGGTCGGGGCTCTTGGCCCGCTCGATGGCGCTCACCTGCTCACGCTCGTGACAGCGGGCTGAGGCCACCGGTCGTGTACGCCCGACGGCGCCGGCGCCGGCGCGGGTCCTCCGGGAGCGCGCCCTCGAGCGTCCGGCGCACGAGCGCCCACATCGGCAGTGCGACGACGGTGTTGACGACGATGCCGAGCAGGATCTGGCGCAAGAGCTCGAAGCTGACCGGGGCGTCGACGCCGAGCATGAACTCCATCAGCGAGTAGCCGATCAACGACACCGCCGAGGCCCCGGCACCGACGAGCAGGGGCGCGAGCGCGCCCTGGGGGTCACGCAGCTCGCGAAGGCGCCCGCACCAGTAGCCGATCAGGGTGAACACGAGCGAGGTCAGCCCGAGCGTCTGCAGCAGCGCCAGGTCGACCAGCAGGCCGACGGCGAAGCCGGCCACCGCGCCGAGCGTCGAGCCGCACATCAGCCCGACGAACGCGACGAGCAGCGGCGAGAGGTCGACGCTGACCCCGAAGACCGGCACCTCCGAGACGACGCCGATCTGGAAGAACACGATCGCGATCGCCAGTCCGGCGACCCGCAGGGGCAACGCGAGCGAGGTCTGAATGCTCATCCGCCCGTCCCGGTCGAGGCGAGCTGTTCGGCGGTGGCGTTGCTCGAGCCGCTGCTCGCCGGCAGGCTCGCCGCGACGCGGCTCAGGTTCGACGCGCGGGTGCCCGCACCGGCGGTGAGCACCTGGACGATGTCGAGGTTGTGGAGATTGGCAGCCGGATGGACGTTGACCGAGCGGTACGCGCTTTCTTCGTTGGTCGAGGTGACCTGGCCGATGACGATGCCGGGCGGGTAAAGGGATTCGTCGCCGCCCGGCGCGACCGTGCCCGATGTGACGACGTATTCGCCGTTGTTGACCTGCGTGTTTGCCGGCAGATACTGGAGCAGCAGATCATTGGGTTCGCCGACCTTGGGCTGGACGATGCCCGTGGCCCGGCTCGTGCCGATCCGGGCCGAGACGCCGACGGAGCTGTCGGTGATGAGGTCGACCTGCGCGCCGTCGGAGGCGACCTGGACGACCTTGCCGACGAGCCCTTCGCCGTTGATCACGGGGTCGTTGATGTGGACGCCGGCGGAGGAGCCCTTGTCGATGTTGACGGTCGCGTACCAGGGGTTGGGCGTCTTGCCGATCACCGTCGCGGTCACCGGGCGATAGTTGTTGATGCTGAGCTGATCGAGGTGATACAGCGCGATCAGCTGTTTGTAGGAGCGTTTTTCGGCCTGGTCGGCGACCAGTTCGCGGCGCAGTTTGTCGGTCTGCTTGCGCAGCTGGTCGCGCTGGCTTTTCGCGTGCAGCGTGTCGCCGAACCAGCCGAACAGGTCGCGGACAGGCTTGAGCGCCTTGTTGGCGCCGTCCTGGATCGGCGAGACGACCGTGAGGAAGGCCCGCTGGACACCGTGCAGGCGGCCGCCCGGCGCCTCGCCGAAGTAGGCCGTCAGCAGAAGCAGGGACAGCACAACGAGCAGCATGAGGACGGCTCGTCGACGCCGGACAGTCTTGTCGTACACCTTTGACTACCTTCCGAAGCGTTCACGGGACAGAGTACCCGCGCGGCGGGCGGGCGGGGCGACGGGTGCGTCGCTGCTGCGGCACTCACCTGCGACGACGGTTGCGCGAGGTGCGGTTGGAGCGGTGGATCGCCTCGAACTCCTCGAGCGAGCGTCCCGAGCCGACCGCCACACAGGTGAGCGGCGACTCCGCAAGGTGGGCAGGCATCTGGGTCTCCTCGCGCAGTCGCTCGTCGAGGCCCTGCAGAAGCGAGCCGCCTCCGGCGAGCATGATGCCGCGATCCATGATGTCGGATGCGAGCTCCGGCGGAGTGCGGTCGAGCGTCTCCTTGACCGCGTCCACGATCTGGTTGAGCGGCTCCTCGAGCGCCTGGCGGATCTCCTCACTGGTGAGCACGACGGTCTTCGGCAGCCCGGCGACCATGTCGCGGCCGCGGATCTCGGCCTGCAGCTCCTCGGCCATCGGACAGGCGGATCCGATCTCGAGCTTGAGCTCCTCGGCGGTCTGCTGGCCGATGAGCAGCTTGTACTCTTTCTTGGCGTAGTTGATGATCGCCTCGTCCATCTCATCGCCGCCCACGCGAATCGACTGCGAGACGACGATGCCACCGAGGGAGATGACCGCGACCTCGGATGTGCCACCGCCGATGTCGACGACCATCGAGCCGGTCGGCTCTCCAACCGGCAGGCCGGCGCCGATCGCGGCGGCCATCGGCTCCTCGATCAGATAGGCGGTTCGCGCGCCGGCCGACAGGCAGGCCTCCTCGACCGCGCGCTTCTCCACGCCGGTCACGCCCGAGGGCACGCATACGACGACGCGCGGATGCGCCCAGCGGTTCTGGTGAACCTTCTGGATGAAATGGCGGAGCATCTGCTCGGTGACGTCGAAGTCGGCGATCACGCCGTCCTTGAGCGGGCGGATCGCCTGAATCGTGCCGGGCGTGCGACCGAGCATGCGCTTGGCCTCGATGCCGACGGCGTGCACTTCGCCGGTCCGCGAGTCGATCGCCACAACGCTCGGCTCAGACAGGACGATGCCGCGGCCGCGCACGTAGACGAGCGTGTTGGCCGTCCCCAGGTCGACCGCCATGTCGCGGCCGCCGAATCCTGTCAGATAGCTGAAGATGCCCATATATAGAGAGAGCGGGACGCTTGACTACGGTCTGGCGCAGCCGCATCGCGGCGCGTTCGGCGGCCAGCGCTCGAGGGGGCGTACCCGATGGGGAGTGTAGCGAACGGCCCCTGGACGGCGACAGGACTGCCAGGGGTTTTGCAGGCAAAACGGGCTCGGAGGTGCGACGGGCGGCCCACCGCCGTGGCGGACCCGCTCACCCCTGCACCAGCCGCGCGAGCAGCCCTCGGACATTCGCGAGCGGCAGGCCGACGACGTTGTCCTGCTCGCCGTCGATCACCAGCGCGAGCCTCGCTCCCGCGCCCTGGATCGCGTAGCCACCCGAGCGTCCGTTCCACTCGCCGGTTCCCACATAGGAATCGAGCTCTTCGGCATCGAGCGCCCGGAAGGTGACCCGCGTCCGCGCGATGTCGGTGTGCTCGACCAGGCTGCGATCGGGGCCCTCGGCGAGCAGCGCCAGCCCGCTGATGACCTCGTGGGTCTGTCCGCACAGCGCACTGAGCGTCTCGCGAGCGGCTGCGGCGTCCTGTGGCTTTCCGTAGATCACCCCGTCGAGCACGACGATCGTGTCGCAGCCGAGCACCGCCTCGCTCGCGTGCGCCCGGTGCACGGCGCGCGCCTTGCGCAGGGCGTTCTCGACGGCGAGACGCGCAGGGTCGAGGCCCTGCTCGAGCTCGCTGGCCTCGGAGACCCGCACCGTGAACGGCACGCCGAGGCGCTCGAGCAGCGCCCGCCGCTGTGGCGAGCCCGAGGCAAGGACGAGGGAGAGACTGGTATCGACGGTGCGGCCTACAGGTCGGGGAAGAACAGCGAAGCCTCGCGGGCGGCGGACTCCTGCGAGTCCGAGCCGTGGACCATGTTGGTGCCCATCTCGATCGCGAAGTCCCCGCGGATGGTCCCGGGCGTCGCCTCGAGCGGGTTGGTCGCGCCGATCAGCTGACGCGCCGCCTTGACGGCGTCGGTGCCCTCGAGGACCATCGCCACGATCGGGCCGGAGGTGATGAAGTCGACGAGCTCGCCGAAGAACGGCCGCTCGGAGTGCTCCGCGTAGTGGAGCTCGGCGAGCTCCCGCGTCACCGTCATCTCACGCAGGGCGACGATCTTCAGGCCCTTTCGCTCGAAACGGGCGATGATCTCGCCCGTCAGGTTGCGGGCGAAGGCGTCGGGCTTGACGAGGATCAACGTACGGTCCATGTGTTCCTTTGATCGGGTTGGTTGCTCAGGACGTCGGGCGCGGCCGCCGCGGGCGCGAGGCGCTGCGCGGCCTGGCGGGCGCGTCGGCTGCCGCCACGGGGGCAGTCGCTGCCTCGTCCTCGTGGTGCTCGGCGGCCAGGGGATCGTCGAGCTCGGCCATGTCGGGCTCGACAGCCGCCGGCGGGCGGCGCCGGCGGCTGCGCGCGGGCGCCACGCCCGGCACGTCCGCCTCGCAGTACGGGCAGATCGTCCACGTCTGGTCGAGCGGCCGCGAGCAGTTGGTGCAGCGCTCCTTGAGCTTGCGCAGGCAGCTCGGGCAGCGCACGAAGTCGCGCTCGACGGGATAGTCGCAGTGGGGACAGAGCGATTGATCGAGGTGCGCCAGCCGTGCCTCGGCCGCCTGCATCTCGAGTTCGCGCTCGCGTACGTCCTCGATGTACTCGGGCGGGCGCAGGATCATGTAGACGATCGTGCCGATGAACGGGAACAGCGAAGCGGCCGTCGCGCAGCCAATCAGCATCGGATCGTGGATCCGCCGGCGCGCATCGGCGTAGGTCCAGTAGATCAGCGACAGGTAGCAGACGACGACGAACAGGACCAGTAGGTCGACGGCCAGGCTCAGGCCGCTGCTTTCAATTCCGAAGTATGCGAGCGGGAGCATCGGCCGGCTGAGTTTAGAGAAACAACCGGCCGAAGCCGTAGCCAGCGGCGAAGAACACGAGGATGACCAGGGCGACGATCAGCGCGACCGCGCCGATCATCGTCAGGACGGACGGGCCCTCGTCGTTCACGGCGCCACCGCTCTCTCGTGCCCGCCTGCGAGGGCACCGAGCAGATCGCCCGCGAGGTAGACCGATCCGGTTGCGAGGACCGCGGCGGAGTTCTCCGTCGCCCACGCGCGCGCCCGCTCCAGCGCGCGCCGTGGCTGGCGCTCGCAGGCGACGTTCTCGAAGCCGAGCTGGCGGGCCAGCGACTGCAGCGCGGCGGGCGAGAGCGCGCGGCTGCTCGGCGGGGCGGTGAACCAGGCCTCCCGGCACAGCGGCAGCAGCGCGGCGAGCATCGCAGCGGCGTCCTTGTCCTCGAGGACGCCGAGCACGAGCCCGAGTGGACGGCCGTCCAACAGCGCGGGCAACGATCGAGTGAGCGCGACGGCGGCATCGGGGTTGTGCGCGCCGTCGACGATCGTGAGCGGCTCCCGGTCGATGATCTGCAGCCGGCCGGGAACAACCGTCTGCGCTGCCGCCACGACCGCATCGCCATCAAGCGCCACCCCGGCGCCCTGCAGGTGCGCCTCGGCGGCGGCGAGCGCGAGAGCGAAGTTGCTGCGCTGAAAGGAACCGAGCGCACCGAGGGCCAGGTCGGCCCGGAGCGGGCCAGGGCGCACGATCCGCGCCCGCCGCTCCGCTGCGAGGCGCTCAGCGACCTCCAGGGCGGGCGCCGCGAGGCCCTCGCCGAGGACCAGCGTGCCATCGGGCTTGAGGACCGCCAGCTTCTCCTCGGCGATGTCGGTGACCGTCGGCCCGAGCCAGCGGGTGTGCTCGAGCCCGACGTTCGTCAGCACCGTGGTCGGCGAATCGATCACGCTGGTCGCGTCGTAGCGGCCCCCGAGACCGGCCTCCACGACCGCCACGTCGACCTCATGCTCGGCCATCTGCCAGAGCGCGGCTGCGGTGAGGAGTTCGAACTGGGTGACGTGGTCGTCCTCCCCCAGTGTTCGATTGACGCGTTCGGCCGCCCAACTCGCGCGGGCGATCGCGGCGCCGAACGCGCTCGTGTCGAGCTCGAGGCCGGCGATCAGGACACGCTCGCGGTAGGAGACCAAGTGGGGTGAGAGATACGCCCCCGTGCGAATGCCGTGGCGCTCGAGGATCGCCGCGGTCATGCGGGTCGTCGAGGACTTGCCGTTGGTGCCGAGGACGTGGATCGTGGCGAAGCACCGCTCGGGCGAGCCGAGGACGGTCATCATGCGGCGCATCCGGTCCAGGCCGAAGCGCATGCCGAACAGCTCGAGCGAGCGGAGCTGGCTCTCGGCTCTGGCCTCGGTCCAGCCGGTGGCGGGATCGCCTGCGCGGTTCGGTTCGCTCATCTCAGGTGCCGGGCCCCGGCCCGCTGGGCGCCTAGGCGCCGGGGTGCTTGCGCAGGTAGTCGATGAACAGGGGGCGCAGCGCCTCCCCGAGCGCGCCGTCGCCGCTGTGCAGCGCGTCGGATATGAGGCCTTTGGAGAACTGGATGTCGAACTCGGCCTCGCCCTCATCGCCGCTGGCGGCCTGGGCTGCGGGGATGCGCTCGAGCAGCGACCAGAAGAAACGGACGTCGAGGTGCTTCTCGGCGCGACGCATCGCACGGTCGTGGAGCTCGCGGGTGGGGAGCTCCTCGAGGGTGTCGGCCATCAGCTTCTCCCCCGCCGTCCTGCGAGGGCGCTCACGCGTGGCGGCGGCGACCCTTGCGCCCGCCGCGAGGTCCCCGGGCAACCCCGATCAGGTCGCCCCCGAGGCTCCTCAGCTCCAGCTTCCGGGCGAGCCTGCGGAGCTCCCTGCGGTCCTTCTCGCTGAGATTGCCGGGACGGCCGCCGGAGTCGCGCACGAGCGAGGACAGACGCGCCCGCTCCTTCTCCGACAGGGTCCGCCAGCGCTTGCCGATCACGTAGGCCGCCTGCAGCAGCGCGGCCCACGGGAGGGTCTTCACACGGCGGCCAGCGGACTTCTTGGACGAGGCTGACCTTGACATACGGGCGATGGTAGCGGGGCACGCACTCGAACGCGAGCGGGGCCGCCGCGAGGTCTCTAGGCCGACTCCTCGCGCAGGGAGGAGTCGTCGGCTTCATCCGGCGCGGCTTCGGTCACGAGCGTGGGCGTCAGGCCCTTCTCGACGGTCTCCTTGGTCACGACGCACTTCTTGACGTCGCGCCGGGATGGGAGCTCGAACTGGACCTCGAGGAGAATCTCCTCGATGATCGAGCGCAGCCCCCGCGCTCCGGTTTCGCGCTCGAGGCCCTTCTCCGCGACGGCGAGGAGCGCGTCCTCGGAGAAGACGAGCTCGATGCCGTCGAAGGCGAAGAACCGCTGGAACTGCTTGGCCAGTGCGTTGCGCGGCTCGACGAGGATCGAGACGAGGTCCTCGCGGGTCAGCTGATGCACAGCGGAGACGACCGGCAGCCGGCCGATGAACTCGGGGATCAGGCCGTACTCGATCAGATCCTCGGGCAGGCAGTGCTCGAACACTTCGCCCGTGTCGCGCTCGGCCTTGGCCTCGATCGCGGCCGCGAAGCCGACGCCTTTGTGCCCGATCCGGCGCTCGATGACCTTGTCCAGATTGGCGAAGGCGCCGCCGCAGATGAACAGCACGTTGGTCGTGTCGATCGTCAGGAACTCCTGGTGGGGATGCTTGCGCCCGCCCTGCGGCGGGACCGACGCCTGTGTGCCCTCGAGGATCTTCAGCAGCGCCTGCTGGACGCCCTCGCCGGAGACGTCGCGCGTGATCGACGGGTTGTCGGCCTTGCGGGCGATCTTGTCGACCTCGTCGATGTAGATGATCCCCGTTTCGGCCTTCTTGACGTCGTAGTCAGCCGCCTGAATCAGCTTGAGGAGAATGTTCTCGACGTCCTCGCCGACGTAGCCCGCCTCCGTCAGGGCGGTCGCATCGGCGATCGCGAAGGGCACGTTGAGCGTGCGTGCGAGCGTCTGCGCCAGCAGCGTCTTGCCGCAACCGGTCGGACCGAGCAGCAGGATGTTCGACTTCTGCAGCTCGATGTCGCTGTCACCCGACATCATCATCTGAACGCGCTTGTAGTGGTTGTAAACGGCCACCGAGAGCGTCCGCTTGGATGGATCCTGCCCGACCACGTACTCGTCGAGCGCCTCGTAGATCTCTCGCGGCTTGGGCAGGTTCTCGACGTCGAACGCGGGCGGGGCCGACAGCTCCTCGTCGATGATCTCGTTGCAGAGATCGATGCACTCGTCGCAGATGTAGA
>DAIRTT010000064.1:0-13406 GCA_036803745.1 Solirubrobacteraceae bacterium
TCGGGCGGCGCGACCGCCACGCGGATCTCGTGGCCGGTCATGATCGCGATGTCGTCGACCGCGAGGACGTTCGACGGGTCGGCCATCGCAACCAGCAGGGTCCGCTTGTCGGCGAACGCGACGGGCACCGCCTGGTAGCGCTTGGCGACCGTCGTCGAGACGAGGTTGGCGGCGCTCATGTCGACCGAGAAGACACCCAGGTCGAGGTGGTCGAGGCCGTAGCGCTCGGCCAGCGCCCGCGCGAGGGCGTCCTGGCTCAGCGAGCCGTTGTCGAGCAGCACACGCTCGGGCGTCGTGCCGAGCGTGCGAGAGCTCTCGAGCGCTTCGTCGACCTGCTTGCGGGAGGCGAGATCCATCGCGACGATCACGTCGGTCAGGAAGCGCTGGGAGGTGCCATTGCGCGACGGCCGCGTGATGCCCGAGGTGTCGGGGATCGCCGGCTCATCCGAGGACATCCCCCCGGCGGCGTTCTGCGGATCCTCGACGCCGTAGTCGCGCTCCTCCTCGAAGCGCACGTCGGCGTCATCGACGGCGAAGCCGTCGTCGATCCCCACGCCCGCCTCGTAGTCCTCCTCGCCTGGCGAGCGCTCGACGGAGATGACCGGGTCCGAGCCGTTCTCGATCTCGCCGTCCATGCCGAAGATCGCGTGCAGGTCGGGGTCGGCCTGCTGGGGGACGTCGCTCATCGCGCCTCCCGCAGTCGGATCGCGTGTGTGTGAGGGGCGTCAGCCGGCGCGGGCAGCGCGCGCCATGACCTCGCGCGACGGCGCGCGTCCGGTCCACAGCTCGAAGCTGAGCGCACCCTGCGCGACAAGGATGTCGAGACCGTCGATCGTCCGTGCGCCGTGCGCTCGGGCGGCGGCAAGCAGTGGTGTGGGTTGGGGGCGATAGACGAGGTCGGCGACATACGGGTACTCACCGAGTTGATCGAACGTCAGCCCGAGTAGGTTGAGCCCACCATCCTCACTGGCCGAGCGTTCGATCAATCCGGGCAGATCGGGCCGCTCGAGGCCCACCGAGGTGCAGTTGACGAGCAGATCGGCGGGCTGCGGGGCGCGCACGGCACGGGCGCCCAGGTCCCGTGCGAGCGTCTCGGCCCGCCCGCTCGTGCGGTTCCACACGCACACCTCGGCGGCGCCCGCGTCGAGCAGCCCCCAGACGGCCGCCCTGGCGCTGCCGCCCGCGCCGAGGATCTGGACGCGCAGGCCGGCGAGCGACACGCCGAGCGCCTCCAGGAGACCGGGCGCGTCGGTGTTCTCGGCGGCGATCGAGCCGTCGGGGAGGAACGTCAGCGTGTTGGCCGCGCCGATCGCACGCGCCGCATCGCTGGCCTGAGAGGAGATCGCGAGCGCCTCGTGCTTGTGGGGGATCGTGATGTTGGCGCCGTGCATACCGGTGGGACCCAGCGCGAGCGCCGTCTCGGCGAACAGATGGGGCGGCACGGGAAGGTGCTGATAGCGCCAGTCGGTCATCCCGAGCGCCTCGAAGGCCGCGTTGTGCATCGCCGGCGAGCGGCTGTGGGCAACCGGCCAGCCGAGGACGCCGAGGCGTCCCATCACTTCTTCTTGCAGACCGGCGGGTGACCGCCGTTCTTCTGGACCGCCGCCTGGTAGGCGGCGACGTTTGCTTCGAACGCCGTCTGACTCGTCGAGAAGACCTGCTCGCCGCAGCCGTCGGCGCCCGCCACGTAGTACAGGTAGCCGGCGTGGGAGGGGTGAGCGGCGGCCTGGATCGAGGCGACGCCCGGGTTGGCGATCGGCGTGGGTGGCAGCCCGGTGTGCGTCCGGGTGTTGTAGGGCGAGTCGATGTGCAACTGCGATTCGGTCAGTTCGTGCGTGTAGGTCGCAATGTGCTTCTGGAGCTCGACCGCGTAGTAGATCGTCGCGTCGATGCCCAGCGGGATCCCGCGGGCGAGCCGGTTGTAGATGACCCCCGCGATCTTCGCGCGGTCGCTCGGCACCTGTGCCTCGCGCTCGATCATCGAGGCGACCGTCAGCAGCTCATACGGCGTCACGTGAAGGGTGTGCGCCGCCGCGATCTCGCGGGCTCCGAAGTGTTCCTTGAAGGCCGTCAGCTGCTCGCGCACCAGGCGGCTCGCCTGGTCGCCGGGATCGAGTTCGTAGGTCGCCGGGAACAGGAAGCCTTCGAGGTTGGCCGTCCCGTGGGGAGCCCCGTAGTGGGTCGGGTCGAGGACCGAGGAGCGCCGCGAGGCGACCGCGTAGCTGCCCTTGAGGTGGCGCTCCGCCGCGATCTGGGCGATCTGGGCCCTCGTCTTGCCCTCCGGGATCAGCACCGTCACGACCGTCGCGACCGGCGCCGGTTTCGAGCCTCCCGATTTGGTCAGCGCACGCAGCAGCAGGAAGACCGCCGCGATCGCCGCCAGGAGCGCCAGGACGGCGACCACGCGTGCGACCGCCGTGCGCCGATTAGGGCGGCGGGTGCGTCCGGGAGCGTCGAACACGGGCAGGGGGCTCATGGCCGGCGCGGCGCGCCGACCCCCGGAGGCACTCGCAGCCGTTTGCGGCGGCGGCTCGGGCGGCACGGGCGGCGGAGACTCGGGTGCGACGGGCGGCAGTGGCTCGATCGCGGGCGGCAGATCGATCGGGGGTGCGTCGAGGAGTGGCTCCGGGTTCGCGAACGACTGGTCCTCCTGCGGGTGCTCCCCCTCGTGGGACTGCGCCTCGTGGGACGGTGCCTCGTCGTGCGGCCGGGGCTCCTCCGGTGGCGGGGCCTCCTCGTATAGCTGCGGCTCGTCAAGTGGCTGCGGCTCGTCTAGTGGCTGCGGCTCCTCGTAGGATTGCGGGGAACCTGCGAGCTGCCCGTCCTCGGGCGGCAGCGGGGGCGTCGCGGCGATCTCGGGCGCGTCGTGTATCTCGGGCGGGAGCTCCTCGGGCACGGGCTCGGGGGACGCTGGAGGATCCGCCGGTGGCGGCGGTGGGGTCTCGCCCGTTCGCCCGGCACGACGGCGTTCGCGCTCTTCGCGGTCGCGCTGGCGGTCGGCGGCGGTACGTTGGCGGTCGCGAGGCAAGATTGGACCCTAACGCGATCGTGCCGCGAGCCAGCTCTCGAGCAGGTGGGCGGCGGCGCGCGAGTCCTCGCTGGCAGCGAACGTCCCCTCCATCCGCTGGGCCAGTCGGGTGGTGAAGCGCTCGTCGTGCATCTCGACGGGGATCCGATCGCCGAGGCGGCGCTGCAGGCGTGCAGCGAACTCCCGCGTCTCGCGCGTCTGATCGGTGTCGGCGCCTGACAGCGACAGGGGCAGGCCGACGACGACGCACTCGACCTCACGCTCATCGATCACAGCGAGGATGCCGGCCATCCCGCGCTTGCCGGCGGGCCGCTCGATCAGATCGATAGGTGTGACGATCGTGCCTGTGGGGTCGCTGACAGCAAGGCCGCAACGGGCGCTCCCGTAGTCGAGCGCGAGGACCCGCACGGGACCTCAGCCGGCCAGCGCCGACTCGATCGCGGCCGACGCCGCCTCAAGGGCGGCCGGAAGCTTGTCGGGGTCGCGGCCGCCGGCCTGGGCCATCGTGTCGCGGCCGCCCCCGCCGCCGCCGACGGTCTCGGCCGCCTGCTTGACGATCGCGCCGGCCTTGACGCCGCGCTCGACGAGCGCCGGCGCGACGCTCGCCACGAGATGGACGCGCCCGTCGGCGGCCGTGCCGAGCAGGATCGCGGCGTCGGCGAGCTTGCCCTTGACGCGGTCGAGCACGTCGAGCAGGGCCTTGGCGTCTGGCACCTCGACCGCCGCGCTCAGCACCTGTGCGCCGGAGATCTCGCGGGCCTGGGCGGCGAGGGCGTCGAGGTCGACGCCGGTGGTTCCGGCGTCGACGCCCGCGCCGCTCTTGAGTGACTTCTCGAGGCGCTTGCGCTCCTGGGCGAGCGTGTGGACGGCCGCCGGTGTGTCCTCGGGGCGCGTGCGCAGCTCGCCGGCGATCTCGCCGAGCAGGCGGTCGTGCTCGCGCAGCAGCTCGATCGCGACAGGGCCGGTCACGGCCTCGATGCGCCTGACGTTGGCCGAGCTGGAGGTCTCACTGAGGATCCTGAACGGACCGATCTCAGCGGTCGAGCGGACGTGGGTGCCGCCACACAGCTCGCGGGAGTAGTCGCCCTCGCCGATCTGGACCATGCGGACGATGTCGCCGTACTTCTCGCCGAACAGTGCCATCGCGCCGAGGCGCCGCGCCTCGTCGAGCGTGGTGGTGATCGGCTCGACGGGGTCGTTGCGGGAGATCCAGCCGTTGACCATGTCCTCGACGTCGCGGAGCTCCTCGGCGCTCAGCGCCTGTCCGTGGCTGAAGTCGAAGCGGAGCTTGTCGGGGCCGACGTAGGAGCCGGCCTGGCGGACGTGACTGCCGACCCGCTCGCGCAGCGCCGCCTGGAGTAGGTGGGTGGCGGTGTGGTTGCACTCGGTCGCGTGGCGGGCACGGCGGTCGACGCGGGCGAGGACCTGCTCTCCAGGCCGCAGGGTGCCACGCTCGAGGACGACCGTGAGCGCCTGGTCATCGCCGATGCGCATGACGTCCTCGACCCGCGCGCGGCAGTCGCCCGAGTCGCATTCGATCGTGCCGGCGTCGGAGACCTGCCCGCCTCCGGCGGCATAGAAGGGCGACTCCTCGAGCTTGACCAGGAAGCGGGCGGGAGCAGCCGCGGAACCGCCGTTCTCAGACCCGGACGCCACGCCGGCGAGCTGCTCGACGGCACCGAGTGTGGTGTGCTGCTCCTCAGCTTCATAGCCGGTGAAGCGCGTCGCAAAGCCGGTCGAGCCGGCGAAGGTGCTGACGAGCGCACGGGTCTCCCCCGCGCCGGTCCCCGCGCCGCCGGCCCGCGCGCCTGCCCGGCCGCGCGCGCGCTGCTCCTCCATGAGCGTCTCGAAGTCGCCCGCGATCGAGAGGCCGTCCTCGGCGAGCAGCTCGCTGGTCATCTCATAGGGGAAGCCGAACGTGTCGTGCAGACGGAAGACCTCCTCGGCTGGAACGGTCGTGCGCCCCTCGGTGCGGGCCTGCTCGATGTGGACACGCAGCGCGGCCATGCCCTGGGCGAGCGTGTGGCCGAAGCCCTCCTCCTCGGCCGCGAGCCACATGTCGATCGAGTCGGCCTGCTCGCGCAGCTCGGGGTAGGCGGTGCCCATCAGCTCGCGGACGCGCTCGGCGTAGCGGACGAGGAAGCCCGGCTCGAGCTCGAGCGCCCGGCCCTGCTGGATCGCGCGGCGCATCACCCGTCGCAGGACGTAGCCGCGGTCTTCATTTGAGGGCACGACGCCGTCGGCGGTCAGGAAGGCCATCGCGCGGGCGTGGTCAGCGAGGATTCGCATCGCCCGGTCGGTGGCGAAGTCCTCCTGATAGCGCCGGCCGGAGAGCTCCTCGCCGAGGTCGATCAGCGGCTGGAACTGGTCGGTCTCGAAGACCGACTGCTTGTCCTGGAGGATCGCCGCCATGCGGTTGAGGCCGAGGCCGGTGTCGATGTTGTTGGCCGGCAGCGGCTTCAGCACCGAGCCCTCGCCGGACGGCTGCTGGTCGTACTGCATGAAGACGAGGTTCCAGTACTCGAGGAAGCGCTCGTTCTCGCCGCCCGGGAGGTCATCGGGGGAGCCATAGCTCTCGCCGCGGTCGATGTAGAGCTCCGAGCAGGGCCCGCACGGACCCGCCGGGCCCGCCTGCCAGAAGTTCTCAGACCGCGGGCACAGCACGATGCGGTCGCGCTCGACGCCCAGCTCCACCCAGCGCTCGATCGCCTCCTCATCGGGCCCCAGACCGAGGCCGTCATCACCTTCGAAGACCGTCACCCAGATGTCCTGCTGGCGGAAGCCGAAGACCTCACGCGAGAGCTCCCAGGCGAGGGCGATCGCCTCGTGCTTGAAGTAGTCGCCGAACGAGAAGTTGCCGAGCATCTCGAAGAACGTGAGGTGGCGGGCGGTGTTGCCGACGTTGTCGATGTCAACCGTCCTGAAGACCTTCTGGCAGCTCGTCAGCCGGGGCGCCGGCGGCGCCTCCTGCCCCAGGAAGTAGGGCTTGAGCGGGTGCATGCCGGCGACCGTCAGCAGCGCCGATGGGTCGTGGGCTGAGGGCACGAGCGACGCCGAGGGGATGCGCCGGTGACCGCGCTCCTCGAAGAAGCTCAGGTAGCGCTCGCGTATCTCATCGGAGGTCATCGTGCGGGGGATCTTAGGCCGAGCGGCAGGCTAGGCGGCGATGGTGCCGTAGCCGACCACGACATCGCCGGCATACAGGCAGGCGATCTGGCCGGGCGCGGTGCGCTCGGCGGGGTCGGTGAGCTCGACGCCGACAGAGGCGTGGCTGCCCGGGCCCAGGGCGGTGTCGAGGCGGCAGTCGAAGCGGCGCCCGTGGGCGCGGACGCGAACCCCGTCGACGCAGCTTCCCTCGCGGTGGAGGGTCACGCCGCGGACGGCCAGGCGGCTCGACAGCAGGCGCCGGCGCGGCCCGACGGTGACGGTGTTGGCGTGAGCGTCGGTCGCGAGCACATAGAGGGGTTCGGGCGCTGAGATGCCCAGCCCGTGGCGCTGGCCGACCGTGTAGGCGTGCGCCCCGCGATGCTCGCCCAGGGTCGCCCCGTCGAGATCGACGATCGGCCCGGGCCGGCGGCCGAGGCCGCCGTGGCGCTCGAGGAAATCGCCGTGGCGGGTCCCGGCCAGGAAGCAGAGGTCCTGGGAGTCGCGCCGGCGGGCGACCGCGAGACCGGCTCGCGCGGCCAGCTCGCGGACCTCGGGCTTGTGGAGGTCGCCGAGCGGGAAGCGCATGCGCCCGAGTGAGCTGGGCGAGAGCGCCGAGAGCACGTAGCTCTGGTCCTTGGCCCTGTCGGTGGCCGTCCGCAGCAGCGGAGCGTGAGGGCCGTCGATGACGCGGGCGTAGTGGCCGGTGGCGAGTGTCTCGGACCCGAGCCGGTCGGCGAGCTCGAGCATCGCGTCGAGCCGCACGCTTCCGTTGCAGCGCACGCAGGGGTTGGGCGTCAGCCCGGCGGCGTGGTCGGCCAGCCAGCCGTCGACGACCCCGGCCCGGAACTCGGCGCGTAGGTCTATCGACAGATGCGCCATGCCGAGCGAATGCGCAAGCTCACGCGCGCCGCGGACGGCCTGCGCCGAGCAGCAGCTCGCCTCGCCGTCGTTCTCGGGATCCGACCACAGCTCCAGCGTGACCGCCACCGGCTCACCGCCGCCCTCGGCGACGAGCAGGGCGGCGACGGCCGAGTCGACGCCGCCGCTCATCGCCACGAGCGTGCGACCGGAGGACGGGTCGAGGCCGCCGAGCGAGCGCGCTGCCTGGCCGAGGGCGCGGTGCATCGCGTCGGCGGCGAGCTCGGCCGCGTGGCGCTTGGCGGGGATCAGTCCGCCGAGCTCGGCGGCGATGTCAGAGGCACCGAGGCGCGCCGCGTCGAGCAGCGGCGTGCCGCGCAGCATCGAGACGACGGCGCTGCCGGCGGCGATAGCGGCGCCGCAGCCGCTGGCGTCGAAGCCCACGTCGATGATCCGTCCCTCGCAGCTGTCGGGGTCGATCGAGATCGACACGCGGACGAGGTCGCCGCAGGCGGCGCCGCCCGCCGCACCGGTCAGCGATCCGACCGGCGAGTGGCCGCGTCCGAGCGGCCTTTCGAGATGATTCTGAAGCTCCTCCGCGCCCGTGTTCACACGAGCGAGTGTACGGCTAGGAGTGCCGTGCTTCGTCGGTCGCCTGCTCGATCGAGAGGATCCCGGGAGTGCCGGTGAGAGTGATGACCTTGCCCGCCGGGTTGATGACGAGCGTCGTCGGCGTGCTGAAGATCTGGACGTCGCGGGTGAGCGATCCGAAGGACGCGACCTGGCCGGGGGTGGCGAGCTGGACGGCGATCGGCTGTTCGAGTTCGACGTGCAGGCCCTTGGAGTGCTTGGGCGCGGTCCTGCTGTGCGCGTAGCGGCGGTGCAGGGCAGCGAGGCTGAGGACGTTTTCGTGGACGATCGCGTCCTCGGTCCCACGGGGGTTCCAGACGAGCAGGACGACGACCTTGCCGGACTTGAGCTCGGCTTCGACGCTCGCCTGCCGGGAGGCCACGACCTTCTTGGGCGCGACCGCCGGGGCGACGGACTTGGTGCTCGAGGGCGTCGACGGTGCGGCCGCCTTGCTGACGGGCGCCGTGGTGCTCTTGGCAGGTACGGAGGTCGATGAGCTCGGCGCGGCCGTGCTCGATGCCTGGGCTGATTTCTGTTCGAGCGCCTTGGCGTTCTGCTGGGAGGTGGCGACGGCGCCGCGGGCTTTGTTGACCGCGCGGGTGAGGCCGTCGACGCCGGGTGCCGAGGGGCCCGAGCTCTGTGCGGGGGCCGTGGCCGTGGGTGCGACCGAGGAGCCGGAGCCGGAGGTCGTCGCGGTGTGGCCGCGAATCCCCAGCAGCCAGACGGCCGCGAGCAGCGCGACGGCGACGAAGGCGATCTGGAATGGACGGGAAATCTGCGCCATCGCCCCTCTCGTCGGCATCTCGGGCGAAGAAGTTGAACGGCGGGATTCGCCTTGGACGCGTTCCCGCCGATACCGTCGGGGTGATGAGCGATGGAGCGCAGGCGCACAAGGCCCCCAACAGGCGCCCAGGCGCGGGGCGCCGTCGCCTGAAACTCGCCGTCCTGCTCGGCTGCGCCGCCGGACTGATCGTGTTCGCGATCCTCGACCGCGGCGGGATCCTCGGACACGCCAGGGCATCGTGCCCCGGCGACGGCGCCCCCGAAGTCGCACAGGTCGCGCCGAGCAGGCTGGGCACCCTTCGCACGAGCATCGCAGGCGTCCTGCCGGGCCGCGTCGGGCGCCTCTACGAAGAGGGGCCCGTGACGGCCAGCAACGCCTTCACCGACAACGAACCGCTCGCCCCCGCCGTCTCGCCGACAGCGCGGCGCCCGGCCGGCTATGAGATGCGCTGGTGGAGCCCCAACCGCGACGACATCGTCGCCGACGTGTTCGAGTTCGCCGACGTCGCAACCGCTCAGCGTTTCCTCGACCGGGCGCTCAGCACCCGCTGCCGAGCCTCCGGCAAGCAGGAGCCCGCTCCGCGTCCTGCCCAGGGAGGCAATCTGGCGTGGGTCAACCCCGACGGCTACGCCCAGGCCGACATCTACCTGAGCCGCGGCAGGCGCGTCTACCGCGTCGCCGAGGTGCCGGCCGGCCCGCGAACCTCCGGACCCCTGCAGAGCGGGCTGCGCCGTGCCTTCTACACGATCGACACGCTCGCCTGCCTGATCCCCTCGGCGGGCTGCGGCGCGAGCAACCGGGCGGCTCCGGCGTGAGGCCCACGGGAGCCGCACGCGGGATCCTCACGACGGCGCTCGTCGGGCTGGCGGCGGCCACGGCCGGCTGCGGCAAGGCCGACTACCACGCCTCCGACACGGGCGCCACCTCGACGACGGCCGCCGCCGTGGCCGGGAGCGGGCCGGCGCACGGGCACCCCCACGCGAGCGGCCCTGTGAGCGTGGCGAGAGAGGCGGCGTTCGAGCGGGCGGTCAACCTCGTGGCGGTCGATATCCCCGGGGCCACCGTCTCGCCGCGGCCTCGCCACCCCGAAAGCGAAGACGCGGAAACGCGCCGCTGCGGAGGCGCGGTGAGCACGGCCGGGGCCACCCAGGAGCAGTCGCCCAACTTCACCCGCGGCACGGCCCTCACGCGTGAAGCGATCAGCTCGCGGGTGACCGTCCTGGCGAGCGCCCAGCTGGCGCGCGAGAGCGTCGCGGTCGTCGCGCGTCCGTCCTGGCTGGCGTGTTACGAGGGCGTACTGCGCCGCCACTTCACCGGAGGCGGCTCGAGCGGCGTGCGCGTCAACTCGATCAAGGTGACGCGGGTTCCGGTATCGCTGCCGGGAATCACGAAGGTGTTCGGCATTCGCATCCTCGCCGAGGTGTCCTCGCTACGCAGCCGACGCCTGACGGTCAAGCTCTACCTCGACGCGTTCGGCTTCGCGCTGGGGCGGGCCGAGATCAACATGGACGCGACCAGCTACGTCCAACCCGAGGCCACGCGCACCGAGCAGGACCTGCTGCGGCTGATGAACCAGCGCGCGGGACTTCATCCGCTCTGACTGCGACCTCCGGCTCAGAGGTCGTGCTGGCCGCGCAGCACGGCGTGGACGACCTGCTCGCGAGCCAGCTCGCTCTGTCCGCCCGCCTGCGTGTCCTTGAGCGTGCACCGCCCCTCGCCGAGGATCGCCACATAGCGGGCGCGCAGCGCCGCGGCGTGACCGAGCTGCCCCTTGAGCGAGCGCCCGCCGAGATCCATCTGCGCCGACACGCCGGCCGAGCGGGCTTCGTGGACCAGCGCGAACGCAGCCAGCTCGACCTCGGGACCGCGCTCCCCGACGGCCACGAACAGCTCGACCGGAGCGGCGGCCGCCGGCTGGGCGTCGCCGGCGAGAAGGATGCGCTCGACGCCCGCGGCCCAGCCGATGCCGGGCGTGGCCGGTCCGCCGAGCTGCTCGACGAGCCCGTCGTAGCGCCCCCCTCCCCCGACGCCGCTCTGCGCGCCGAGCGAATCCGATGTGAACTCGAAGACCGTCCGCGTGTAGTAATCCAGGCCGCGGACGAGAGTGGGGTCGATCTCATAGGCGACACGGGCGACGTCGAGCAGCGCCCGGACCTGCGCGAAGTGCTCGAGATCCTCGGCGTCGAGGCGGTCGAGCAGCCGCGGCGCGGTGCTCATCACCTCCCGGGTGCCGGGGTGATCGGAGTCGAAGGCTCGCAGCGGGTTGAGGTCGATGCGCGCCCTGACCTCGTCGGAGAGGCGGCCCTCGTGGGCGCACAGGTGGGCCTGGAGCTCCTCGCGGTAGCGGCCCCGGCTCGCCGGGCTGCCGAGGCTCGAGAGCCGCAGCCGCACGTCGGTGACGCGCAGCTCGTCGAGCAGCCGCGCGAGCAGGACGATCGACTCGGCGTCGAGAGCCGGGTCCTCCGAGCCGAGCGCCTCGGCTCCGACCTGCCAGAACTGCCTGTAGCGGCCCGCCTGGGCGCGCTCGTGGCGGAAGAAGCTCGAGAGGTACCAGAGCTTGACCGGCTGGCGGCGCTTGTGCATGCCGTGCTCCACGTAGGCGCGGCAGACGGGCGCGGTGCCCTCCGGGCGCAGGGTCAGCGAGCGCCCGCCGGCATCCTGCATCGTGAACATCTCCTTGCGGACGATGTCGGTCGACTCGCCGACGCCGCGGGAGAACAGGTCGGTGGCCTCGAACGTGGGCGTCTCGATGCGCTCGTAGCCGGCGGGCTCGAGGATGGCGCGGGCGCGGGTCTCGAGCAGCAGCCGCGCCGAGGACTGCTCGCCGAGCACGTCGAAGGTGCCGCGCGGCGCTTTGATCCTCGACGCGCTCAACGTGGCAGGGGCGGCGAGCCGGCCGCCGCCGCCCGTGGGACCCGATCGCGCAGCTCGCTCAGGAACGGGTTGGTGTCGAGCTCGCGCCCGAGGGTCGTCACGCCCATGTGGCCCGGGTAGACGACCGTCTCCGGGGGATGGGCGCGCAACAGGCCCTCGATCGAGCGCTCGAGCGTCCCCCAGTCCCCGCCGGGGAGATCGACCCGACCGACCGAGCCCTGGAACAGGACGTCGCCCGACAGCAGGGCACCGGGCGTCGCGTAGGTGACGTGGCCGGGGCTGTGGCCGGGCGTGAAGTGGACATCGAAGTCGAGGCCCGCGAGCGTCAGCCGCTCGCCCCCCGCGACGGTGTGATCGGCCTCGTAGCTCTCGAACGGTCCGAAGCCGGGCGGCACCCAGCTCATCACGTCGGCCAGCACCGGGCGCTCGATCTCGGGACAGTAGACCGGGGCGCCGGTCGCCGCCGCGACTGGTGCGACGGCGCCGATGTGATCGAAATGACAGTGCGTCACGAGGATCGCCTCGATCGTGACTCCGAGCGCCTCGGCGGCGGCGAGCAGGCGCTCGGCCTCCTCGCCCGGGTCGACGATGACGGCGCTCGTAGCGCCGCTGTCGGCGCGGACGATGTAGCAGTTCTCCTGGACCGGGCCGACGCTGAACGCCCGGACGTCGAGTCCGCTCATCGCGACGCCGACCCGCCCTTGGCCTTCTTGCGCTGGCGGCGGTCAAAGACGAACTTGTCGGTGTAGTAGCTCACCACCGTGTAGAGACCGAGGACGATCGGGAACAGGCCGATCGCGCCGTTGCCCTGTTTGAGAAAGAGGATCACGACGAAGAGCAGGAAGATGGTCGCGAACATCGCCTTGACGAACGCGCCGCGCCACGTCGGCGGCCGATCACGCTTGTCGAGCTGCTTCTCGCGCTCCTTGGCCAGATCGCGCGCCTTGCCGCTCTTCTCCGCCGCGGTCGGCTTGCGGCCGGTCCGCCCGCGCGATTCGACCACGCCGGCGGCGTTGCCGCGGTGCTTGGTTCTGCGTTTGCGTCGCGTCTGAGCCACGCCCTCAGCCTAATGCGTTCTCGATCACATGGCGGGCGGGGTCGAAGCCCGCGATCGGCAACTCGGGCGGAAAGCCCTCCAACGCGGCGGCCGGCGCGAGGCCGACGAGCTCGGCGCCCGCGACCGGCGCGAGACGGCGGACGGCCTCGACGACGCTCGCGAGCGACACCTCGAACGGGCGCTCGACGTTCATCGAGACCTGCGCCACACCCCCGTCGAGCAGCACCCCGATCGCGCGCAGGCCGGGCAGGCCCGCCTCGCCGCCCTCGCGGACGAGCGCGGCGACCCGGCGGGCGTCCTCGATCGTCGCGGGCGCCTCGAGCTGGAGGTTGAAGGCGACCAGCGGAGGGCGGGCCGCGACGAGCGTCGCGCCGGCGCTCCGGTGGAGCTCGCTCGGGCCGAAGTCGGGCCTCAGACCCGCGGCGGCGAGCCCGGCGATGCCACCTCTGCGCAGCTCGGCCCGCGTCCGCGGCGGTGACTCGCCGTCGCTCGTCAGCTCCCCGTAGAGGAAGACCGGCAACCCCAGCTCCTCTCCCAATCGATCCGCCACGACGAGCGCCTCAGCACACGCAGCACCGCGAGCCGAGGAGTCGAGATAGACGATCGGCACCACGTCGAGGGCCCCCACGTGCGGGTGCTGGCCCGCCGCCTCGGAGTCCAGCGAGCCGCGCGAGACGATGTCGATCATCGACACGGCCGCGCGCGCGCCCGCGAGCAGCGCATCGGCGAGCGGGCCGGCCGTGCCCGCCAGCGTGAAGACCGAGCGGTGGTGGTCGGCGTCAGAGTGGACGTCCAGGAGACGGACCCCGCCGGGCGAGGCGCCCGTCATGGCCGAGCAGATCGCCTCGATCGTCGCCTCGGTCCTCCCCTCCGAGACATTCGGCACCGTAAGCAGGGTCGGCGGCTCCATCTCGCACGAGGCTAACCTGCCCGGCGCTCGCATGTTCGGCACCTCGCGGTCGGGGCGGACGTCCGGCTAGACTCCTGCGTCATCCGGGCCGGAGTAGCTCAGTCGGTTAGAGCAGCGG
>DAIRTT010000065.1:0-13266 GCA_036803745.1 Solirubrobacteraceae bacterium
GCCGCCGCGGTTGATCATGTCCTTCATGCGATCGACGATGTAGAGCAGGCCGTCGTCGTCCAGGCGGGCGACGTCCCCGGTATGCAGCCAGCCGTCGACGAACGTCTCTTCGGTCTCCTGTGGCTTGTTCCAGTAGCCGGCGACCACGTTCGGCCCGCGCACGAGCAGCTCGCCGACGCCGGTGTCGGGGTCGGGTTCCTCGAGCGCCAGATCGACGACGGGCATCGCGAAGCCGACTGAGTCGGCGTGCTCGGCGGCCTCCTCGTGGGGGAGGAACGTGCTCAGCGACGAGGTCTCGGTGAGACCGAAGCCGTTACCCACGCGCGCCGCCGGGAAGCCCGCCTTGATCCGCTCGACGAGGCTCTCGGCGATCGGCGCCCCGCCGTATGAGACCCACCGGACACGGCTGACGTCTAGCTCGGCAAAGCGGGGGTGGCGCAGGACGGCGTGATAGATCGCGGGCACCGACACGAGCTGGTTGACGCCGTTCTGACCGACCGCCGCGAAGAAGCCGTCGAGGTCGAGCGGGCCGGAGAGGATCTCCACCCGGCCGCCGAGCTCCAGCACGGGGATCAGCTGACTGTTACAGCCGGTCACGTGGAACAGCGGCACCGACACGAGCGTCGAGATGCCGGGACCCTCCGAGCGCTCGACCGACAGGCACCGGAATGCGTTCTCGCTGTTCGTCAGGAAGTTCGCGTGGGAGGTCATCGCGCCCTTCGGAAAGCCGGTCGTCCCGCTCGTGTAGAAGATCGCCGCGAGATCATCCGGCGCGAGCCGCTCCGGCTCGACTGGCTCGCCGTCGGGGAGCGGTGCGTCGCCGGTGAACGTGTGGATGGCCCCCGAGTCCTCGACCACGTAGGCGGCCTCATCGGCGGTGAAGCGCGTGTTGACCGGCACGACGACGGCGCCGAGCATCTGCGAGCCGAAGAAGGCGAGCACCCAATCGATGCCGTTGGGCATGTTGATCGCCACGCGATCCCCGCGGCCGACCCCCGCCGTCCGCAGTCCACCGGCGACGCGCGCCGAGCGCTCCCACAGGGCGCCATAGGTCACCGACGGGCCGCCGACCTCGAGCAGCGCCACGGCAGCCGGGTCGCGCTCGACGCTCGTGGAGAGCATCACCAGCAGCGAGTCGGGCCGGCCGAGATACCGCGCGCGCCCGTCCTCGTCGCGCACGACGCCGGTCTCCTCGAACGGGTTGCGTCCACGCGGCAACGGCTTGACCATCTCGCCCCTCCTCACTCGCTGACGCTGGGAGCCTACAACGCGCGCCGCCCCCGGCTCAGCCGGCGAGGTGGCGCTCGGCGATCTGCTCGATCGTCCCTTTCGTGCGCATCGTCATCGGACCGACCAACCCTTCGATCTTCTCATATCCAGGGGCGAGTCGAGAATCCCTCCCGAGGGCAGCCAGAACAGCTCGCGGTCCTCGAAGCTCAGCCGGTCCTCCTCACCGGACATCGCCATGATCTCCCGCCGGGCCGAGGCGTTCGGCGAGCTCGCGAGCAGCGCGACCTGGAGCTTGCCCTTCGAGGCGTCGAGGAGCTTCGCCGCGAACGGCCGGCCGCCGGCGATCGCGCGAACCTCGACGGCAGACCGGATGAAGGTCGGCACGGCGTAGCCGAGGGCCTCCTGCAGACCCTCTTCGATCCGCCGCGCGACGGCCTCGTCGGAGCGGGCGCGGCCGGCGAAGATCACGTTGCCGCTCGCCCGGAAGGTCGCGACCTGCGCGAACCCGAGAGCCTCAATGTGAGAGCGCAGTTCGTCGTTGGTGAGCCGGTGACCGCCGACGTTCATGCCGCGTAGGAACGCTGCGAACTTCGTCATCCGGCCACCCTGGCCCGCGCGGAGCAGCCGATCCTCCTCAGGCTGCGGCTGAGGCCCCGACCCTGTCGGCCAGGATCGCGGCGAGGCGAGCACGATGGCGCTTGGCGCCGCCGAGAAGCGCGGCGTCCACCTGGGCGCGCTTGTAGAGCCAGTGCACGTCCGCCTCCCACGTGAAGCCGATGCCGCCGTGAGCCTGGATCGCGCTCGCGGTCACCTCGCGTCCGGCGGTCGAGGCGCAGGCCTTCGCCATCGCCGCCGCCTCGGCGAGCTGCTCAGGGTCCGAGTCGGCCGTCCACGCAGCGAAGGCAGCAGTCGAGCGCGCCTGCTCGGTTTCGAGCAGCATCTGGGCGCAGCGGTGCGAGACGGCCTGGTAGGCGCCCACGGGCACCCCGAACTGCTTGCGGTCCTTGACGTACTCGACTGTCATCCCGAGCGCACGGTCACAGACACCCACGAGCTCCGAGCTGACGGACACGAGCGCCCGGCCGAGGCCCGCGCAGGCACCGTCTCCGATCTGCTCGCCGGCATCGCCGATCGCGCTCACACGGGCCGCCGAGCGCGTCGGATCGACGACTTCGACGACGTTCACCTCGGCGTCCTCGGCGCTCAGCAGCCGGCCGGCGCCGTCCTCGTCGATCAGCACGAACACACCTGCCTCGCGACCGCCGACGACGAGCTCGGCGGTCCCGTCCACGGCCGCACCAAGAGCGCCAACGGTCTCACCCGAGGCGAGGCCCGGAAGCCAGCGCTCGCGCTGCTCCGGGGTGCCGTCCTGCTCGATCACGGTTGCGGCCATCACGGTCGAGAGGAACGGGACCGGCGCGAGTGAGCGGCCGAGCTCCTCGCAGAGGATCGAGAGCTCGATCTGCCCGAGTCCCTGGCCGCCGTGCTCCTCGGCGATCGCGATCCCCGCCCAGCCGAGGTCACAAAGCTCGCGCCACAGCGCGTCGTCGTTCCTGCGCGCCTCGGCGTGCTCGCGCACGCGGGCGGCGCTTGCCCGGCCGGTGAGCAGCTCGCGGGCGGTGCGCTGGATCTCGCGCTGGTCGTCGGTGAAGCCGAAGTCCATCTACACGGCCACCTTCAGGCGGGGGAGGCCGAGCACGCGCTCGGCGACGATGTTCTTGAGCACCTCGGTCGTGCCGCCCTCGATCGTGTTGCCCCGGGCCCGCAGGAACTCATAGCTCCAGCTGGTCCCGAATGTCAGGGCCTCGGGGCCGACGATGTCGACGGCGAGCTGGGTCAGACGCTGGTTGGTGTCAGACCACAGCCACTTCACGAGCGAGCCCTCGGGGCCCGGCTGGCCGTAGCGCTCGACGTCGGTCAGGCCCTTCCACGCGAGCAGCCGGATCGACTCGCAGCGCACGTGCAGCTCGGCGAGCGCATCCGCATAGAGCGGGTCCTCGAGCAGGCCGCGCTCGGCGGCGATCCCGATCAGGTCGTCGAGCAGCTGGCGCAGGCGGATCTGCAGCGCGAAGCCGAGGCCGGCGCGCTCGTTCATCAGCGTCGTGAGGGCGACCTTCCAGCCGTTGCCGACGCCCCCGACGATGTTCTCGTCGGGAATCCGCGCCTCCTCGATGAAGAGCTCGTTGAACTCCGCCTCACCCGTGATCTGGCGCAGCGGGCGGACCTGAACGGCGTCCTGCTCCATGTCCATGAGGAAGTAGGTCAGGCCCTTGTGCTTGGCGGCCTCGGAATCGGTGCGGGCCACGAGCATGCACCACTTGGAGTACTGGGCGCCGCTCGTCCACACCTTCTGGCCCGTCACGACCCACTCGTCGCCGTCCTTGACGGCGCGCGTCTTGAGCGACGCAAGGTCCGAGCCCGCGTCGGGCTCGGAGAAGCCCTGGCACCAGATCTCCTCGCCCGAGAGGATCGGCGCGAGGTAGCGCTCCTTCTGCTCGGGGGTGCCCCAGACCATCAGCGTCGGGCCGCCGAGCAGCAGGCCGAGCACGTTCGCGGCCATCGGCACGCGGGCGCGCCCGATCTCTTCGAAGTAGATCGCCGACTCCGTCGGCGAGGCGCCGCGTCCGCCGTACTCGCTCGGCCATGCCGGGGCCGCCCAGCCCGCGTCGTAGAGCCGCCGCTGCCAGTCGCGCCGCCAGGCGTAATGCGCGTCCTCGCCGCCGTCGGCGGGCTCGGGGTCGGGCTGGTTGCTCGCCAGCCAGCCGCGCAGCTCATCGCGGAAGGCCGTCTCTTGCTCGCTGAAGGTCAGGTCCATGGCTGTGTCTGAAAGCCTACCCGTCAGTCGCTCGTGGGGCGTGACGGTGGTGGAGCAGCAGCCGCCGAGGCCAATCCGGCCAGCGACGCCTCACGCGCGCGGCGCGCGGTAGCGTTGTGCACATGCTTTCAGGGCTGCGGGCGATGTCCGCCGACTGCGCCTCGCGGCGGGCCTCGCTCTGGCTGATGTGCACGCTCGCAGTCGCAGGTTCGCTCGCCCTGTCCGCCAGCGCGTCATTCGGCGCCGGCGGGCATCACGCTCAGGTGTCGCGCGCTCGAGCGCGGTGCGTGCCCAGGAAGTCACGCACCATCGCCCGCAGCGGGACCTCGGTGCTCTTGCTGCGGACGACCGGCCCGAGCGACGGGAAGTACGGTGCGCCCCATTCGCTGCTCGGCTGTCGCAAGGTCGCCCAGCGACCGGTCGACCTGTTCGACTTCGAAGACGGCGACACACCGATGGAAGTGCTGACCAGCTTCAACGGTCTCTACGCCGCGTACTACCTGGGTTGGGCCTACACGAGCTGCAGCTTCTACATCAGCGCTGGCGCCGAAGACTGCGGCACGTCGCTGTTCGAAAGCGTCAATCTGCTCAACGGCCACACCCGTGTGAGCCTGCCGAGCGTGCGTGAAGGCGGGCCGCCACTGCCGAGCGCGCTCGTCGTCACCCACGGCGGGTGGATTGCGTGGGTGTCGGGCACCTCGGCCGCGGGGACGCCGCTGCTCGCGCGGGACTCCAAGGGACAGCGCACGCTGGACCCGGGGCCGATCGATGCAGGGTCGCTGCATGTGAGCGGGGCAGATGTCGCTGGAGGGACGTGGGAATCGCCCACTCGGCCCCACTCGGATGAGCTGAGCCGAGGCCCGTCGATCGAGCGCCTCGACGGTCGGGCGCTGACGCCGCGATCGGCGCTAGATTCGATCGAGGTGCCCGACGAGCCCTCACAGCTGTGTGTCGCACACCTCGACGCCGACGCCTTCTACGTCTCGGTCGAGCTGCTGCGCCACCCAGAGCTGCGCGGCAAGCCGGTCGTCGTCTCGGGCTCCGGCCCGCGCGCGGTCGTCACGACCGCCAGCTACGAGGCGCGCCGCTTCGGCGTCGGCTCGGCGATGCCTGCCGCGCGCGCCCGGCGCCTGTGCCCCGACGCCGTCTTCCTGCCGCCGGACTTCCCCGCCTACCGCGAGGCATCCGGCAAGATCATGGGCCTGATGCGCGAGCACGTCGAGCGCGTCGAAGTCGTCGGTCTCGACGAGGCCTACCTGGATCTCGCGGGGTTGTTCTCCCCGCGCGCGGCGATGCGGCGCCTGATCGCCGAGATCCGGGCCGCGACCGGGCTCACATGCTCGGTCGGCATCGGGCCCAACAAGCTCGTCGCCAAGGTCGCCTCCGATGCGGAGAAGCCGGCCGGGTTCGTCGCGCTCAGCCGCGAGCAGGCGTGCGCGCGATTCGGCGCCTCGCCGCCGTCGCTCGTCCCCGGGATCGGGCCCAAGACGGCCCTGCGCCTGGAGGAGCTCGGGCTGCGGACACTCGCCCAACTAGCCTCGGCGCCCGAGGACGTCCTGATCGGGCGCTTCGGACCCAATCTCGGGCGCGACCTCGGCCGGCGGGCGCGCTTCGAACACGACGGACACGTCGGCGAAGCGAGAAAGGTCGTCTCCGAGTCGCGCGAGCGCACGTTCGACCGCGACATCAGCGACCCCGAGGAGCTGCGCGAGGCCCTCGCGCGCATGGCGGGTGAGCTGTGCGCGAGCCTTGCAAGACACGACCGGCGCGGACGGACGATCGCCATCAAGGTGCGTCTGGCCGACTTCACGACGGTCACACGTGCCCGCACCGTCGAGACCCCCACGCGCGACGCCGAGCTCGTCACCCGCGAGGCGCTGCGGCTGCTCGAGGACTACGCGCCCACGCGCCCCGTTCGCCTGCTCGGCGTGCGCGTGGCGGGACTGTCGGCGGCGCAGGAGGGTGAGCGCGCCGGTGTGCCGGACGCGGAGGGCTCCGCCGACCGCGCCGGGCAGCTCGAGCTGCCCGTCTGAGCGCCGCGCGCACAACGGCAGCCGGCCGCGCGGCGCGGCGCGTATGACCGTAGGATGAGCCCGTGGCAACGATCCCCGTCGCGGACATCGAGCTCGACGTCGAACGCAGCGGCTCCGGGTCGCCCCTGCTGGCGATCATGGGTATGAGCGGTACCGCCCTGCACTGGGGCGAGCCATTCCTCGAAGGTCTGCGCGAGGACTTCGAGGTGATCGCATACGACCACCGCGGAGTCGGCGCGAGCACGCGCCTGGAGGGCGCGGTGACGATCCCCCAGATGGCCGCCGACGCGGCTGGCCTGCTGGCTGCGCTGGGGATTGAGCGCGCGGACGTGCTCGGGATCTCGATGGGCGGGATGATCGCCCAGGAGCTGGCGCTCGCCCATCCCGAGCTCATTCGCACGCTCATCCTCGGCTGCACCTACGCCGGTGGGGCGGACGCCGTAGCACCCGCCCCCGAGGTCGCCCAGCGGATGGGGGAGGCGATCATGTCCGGCGACCGCCGGCGCGCAATCCGCACCGGCTTCGAGGTCAACGTATCGGCCGCAGCGGCCGCCGACGAGGACCTATACGCCCGCTTCCTCGCCGTCTCCGAACGCCGAGCGGTCGCCCCGCAGGTCGTGATGGCTCAACTGCAGGCCTGCATGGCCCACGACACGCGCTCCCGCCTCTCCGGGATCGGGACACCGACGCTCGTCATCCACGGGACCGAGGATCAGCTTCTGCCGGTCGAGAACGGCCGCATCCTCGCGACGGCGATCCCCGGGGCCCAGCTGGAGATCCTCGAGGGCATCGGGCACGCGTTCTTCTGGGAGCAGCCCCAGCACGCCGCGCAGCTCGTCCGCGAGCACGCGGCCCGCACCTGAGTCGGGACGGCCGATGGCCGAGCAGCCGCGCGAGATCACGCTCACCCGCGACGGCGTGCGGCTCTCGGGCGAGGAGCACGGCGGCGGGGTCGCGGGATCGCCGTTCGTCCTGCTGCACGGGCTGAGCGCGACCCGCCGCTATGTCGTGCTGGGCTCGCGCACGCTCGAGCGCGCCGGGCACCGCGTGATCTCCTACGACGCCCGCGGCCATGGGCGCTCAGACCCGGCCCGCGACCGTGAGTACGGCTACGAGCACCTCGCCCGCGACCTCGCCGCCGTGCTCGACGCGACGGGCCCGCAGCGGGCGATCCTGGCCGGCGCCTCGATGGGCGCCCACACCGCCCTCGCCCTGGCGCTCGAGCATCCCGAGCGTGTCGCGGGCCTCGCGCTGATCACGCCCGCGTTCGACCCCGACAGGCCCCTCACGGCGGGGCAGCTGGAACGCTGGGACGGGCTCGCGCGCGGCCTGCGCGACGGTGGCCTCGACGGCTTCGTGGACGCATATGACCTCGAGGAGGTGCCCGAGGTGTGGCGGGCGACGCTCGAGAAGGTCCTGCGCCAGCGCCTGGCTGCACACGAGCATCCCGAGGCCGTCGCCGATGCGCTGGAAGTCGTGCCTCGCTCGGCTCCGTTCGCTGATTTCGCCCGGCTGGCCGAGATCGACGTCCCGTGTCTGGTCATCGGGAGCCGCGACGAGGCCGACCCCGGGCATCCGCTGTCGGTCGCCGAGCGCTATGCCGCGACGATCCCCGGCGCCGAGCTGCTGGTCGAGGACGCGGGTCCGCCGCCGCACTCGCCGCTGGCATGGCAGGGGGGACAGCTCTCCAGGGCCCTCGCCGAGCTCGCCGTGCGCTGCCACGGCCGTACGTGATAGCGTACACTCGTACGTAGAGGACGACCAACGGCGAAGGGAGCGACATGCCTGTCCGCGAGTGGGATGGAAGCAGCTACGACCGCATCTCAGGACCCCAGCGGCAGATGGGCATCGAGGTCCTCTCGCGTCTGGACCTCGCCGGGGATGAGGTCGTCCTCGACGTCGGCTGCGGCTCGGGGCGGATCACCGAGGCGCTGATCGAGCGCCTACCGCGTGGCCGGGCGATCGCAGTGGACGAGTCCGTCTCGATGGCGGCGGCGGCCAGGGAGCGCCTGGGCACCGACGCCGACGTGCGCGTGGCCGACGCGCTCGAGCTCGAGCTCGAGCAGCCCGTCGACGCGATCATCTCGACGGCGACGTTCCACTGGATCTCCGACCACGAGCGCCTGTGGGCACACCTGCACACCCTGCTGCGACCCGGCGGGCGGCTCGTTGCCCAGTGCGGGGGAGAGGGCAACATCGACGGCCTGCGCGGCCGTGCCGCCGTCGTCGCGGGCCGCGAGCCCTACGCCGCGCCGATGGCCGGCTGGAGGGCGCCGTGGAACTACGCCGGCGCCGAGATCACGCGCGAGCGCCTGCTCGCGGCGGGCTTCGCAGCCGCCGAGTGCTGGCTCCAGCCCTACCCGGTCACGCCCGAGGAGCCCCGCGAGTTTCTCGAGACGATCATCCTCGAGCCGCACCTGCGAGAGCTGCCGGTCGAGCTGCGCGAGCCGTTCATGGACGATGTCATGGCAGAGCTCGGCGAGCCCGTCATGATCGACTACGTGCGCCTCAATCTCGACGCTACGGCCTGACGGGCATCGTCGGCGCTCAGGCGAGTGCGATGTCCGACGGCGCCGAGCCCTGTCCGTCGGCCACCTCGGCGCCACTCAGCAGCGCCGCATAGCGCCGGCCCAGCTCGACCAGCTCCTCGTGAGTCCCGCGCTCGACGATCCGGCCGGCGTCGAGAACCAGGATCTGGTCGGAATCCCGGATCGTCGAGAGGCGGTGGGCGATCGCGATCGTCGTGCGTCCGCGCGAGAGGTCGTCGAGCGCCTGCTGCACCGCACGCTCGGTCTCGTTGTCCAGCGCCGAGGTCGCCTCGTCGAGGATCAGGACGGGCGGGTTGCGAAGGACCGTGCGGGCGATCGCCATGCGCTGCTTCTCACCCCCCGAGAAGCGGTAGCCGCGCTCGCCCACCGGCGTGTCATATCCCTCCGGCAGCGAGGAGATCAGCTCGTGGATCTGCGCCGCGCGGGCGGCGTCTTCGATCTCCTCGTCGCTCGCCTCCGGGCACGCGAAGCGCAGGTTCTCGCGGATCGAGGCGTGGAAAAGGTAGGTCTCCTGAGAGACCAGTCCGACGGTGCCGGCGAGCGAGCCGAGCGTCACGTCGCGGATGTCGACCCCGTCGATGCTCACGCACCCTCGCTGGGGCTCATACAGCCGGGCGACGAGGTATGCGAGCGTCGTCTTGCCCGAGCCCGTCTCCCCGACGAGCGCCGTCCGCGTGCCGGCAGGGATCTCCGCGCTGATCTGCTCGAGCGTCCAGGGGGCCTCCTCGCCGTAGCGGAAGCACACGTCCTGCAGGCGCACATCGCCCCGAACTCCGGTGAGAACGCTCGCGTCGGGGTGCTCGATGATGTCGACCGGCAGATCGAGGTACTCGAAGATGCGGCCGAACAGGGCGAGCGAGGTCTGCACTTCCAGGCCGACGGACAGCAGCGACTGGATCGGGAACAGCAGTCTCGTCTGCAGCGTCGTGAAGGCAACGACCGTCCCGATCGAGATCGCGTGCCCACCCGAGGCGATGTTCTCACCTGCGAACAGATAGACGAGCGCCGGCATGATCGCGAAGCTCATCTGCACCGAGGCCATCCGCCAGCGGCCCGCCATACGGGCGCGCACCTCGAGATCGGCCAGCTCGCTGGACTCGGTGCCGAAGCGCCCCACCAACTCGGGCGAGCGGCCCATCGTCTTGCCGAGCAGGATGCCCGAGACCGACAGCGACTCCTCGACCAGCGTCGACATGTCGGCCAGCCGGCTCTGGCGCACCGACTGGATACGCCTGCGCTCCTCGCCGACGCGGCGCGTGAGCCACACGAAGAACGGCAGCAGGATGAGCGAGAAGGCGGCCAGGCGCCAGTCGAGCAGGACCATCGCGACGACGACCGCGACGACCGTCGTGACGTTCTGGACGATCGAGGTGGCCGTCGAGGTGACGACACTGTCGATCCCGCCGATGTCGTTGGCGATGCGCGACTGGACCTCGCCCGTGCGGGTGTGGGTGAAGAAGGCGAGCGACATGCGCTGCAGGTGCGCGTAGACGGCCGCCCTCAGGTCGTGCATGACCCGCTGGCCGACCTGGTTCGAGATCCATGTCTGGGCCACGCCGATCACGCTCGTGATGACCGACAGGGCGATCATCCCGCCGACGAGCTCGACCAGCAGCTTGGTGTCGTGTCGCGGGTAGGCCACGTTGAGGATTTCCCTCAGCAGGAACGGGCTGATCACGCCGAGGCCGGCCGAGACGAAGATCAGAGCCAGAAGACCGCCCAGGCGGGCGCGATAGGGCCCGAAGAGCACCGCGATCCGTCGCAGCGAGACGGGCGTCGAGGGCACGTCCTCGGGGCGCAGCTCAGGGCGCTGAGAGTGGCGTCCCTCGCCCGAGCGCCCCTGGGCGAATGGCTGGCTGCTCACGCCGCTGACTGTAGCGCCGCGCGGGTCGCTCTCATCGGCCCGCCCGAGCCCGGCCTCCACGCGGGTACCCTGGGGGTGCGGTGTTCTCCCGCGGGCATGGCCCGCGGGACGCCGATCTATGAGAATGGCTCTGGAATGCCCGATCTGAGACTCACATCCCCGGAGGTCCGGGTGCTCGGCTGCCTGATGGAGAAGCAGCGCACGACACCCGACGCCTACCCGCTGTCGCTCAACGCGCTGCGCCTGGCGTGCAACCAGTCGACCAACCGCGACCCGGTGCTCGACTACGACGAGACGGTCGTCCGCGACGCCCTGCACCGCCTCGAGCGGCGCGGCCTGACCCGTCTGGCGAGCGGGGCGGGCAGCCGCGCCGCCAAGTACCGCCACCTGCTCGCGCAGGCCCTGCCGATGGACGAGGCCGAGCAGGCCGTCCTGTCCGTTCTGATGCTCCGTGGCGCGCAAACGCCCGGGGAGCTGAAGCAGAGGACCGAGCGCATGCACCGGTTCGCCGAGCTCGAAGCCGTTCACGAGACGCTCGAGGGCCTGATCGGTCGCGATCTGGTCGCTCGTCTGGAGCGCCGCCCCGGCCACAAGGAGGAGCGCTACTCGCAGCTTCTCCAGGACGAGGAGCCCGAGAGCTCCGCCGCGCCCGGCTCGCCGATGTTGACGGTGGCGCCGCCCCCCAGCCCGTCGGTCGATTCCGCTCCCGGAGCAAGAGCAGGACGGGATGAGCTGGCCGAGCGCGTCGAGCGCCTGGAGCGCGAGGTGGCCGCCCTGCGCGCGGCCATCGACACGGCCGACATATCCGGGGTGGGTGCGTGATCCACGCAGGCCTGATTGCGGCCGCGTCGGACACGGCCGGCGGTGTCGGCATCCCGCTGGCGCTGGCGGCCGGCCTCGTCTCGTTCCTCTCGCCCTGCGTGCTGCCGCTCGTGCCCGGCTACCTCTCGACGGTCATAGGCGTCACTCCGGCTGACCTCAAAGATGGGGTGGGTGCGCGGCGCGTGCTCGTGCCGAGCCTGCTGTTCATCGCGAGCTTCTCGGCCATCTTCATCCTGCTCGGCATGAGCGCCACCGTGATCGGCTCGAGCCTCAACACCCACAAACACGCCCTCGAGCAGGTCGGCGGCATCGTCATCATCCTGATGGGCCTGATCTTTCTCTCGACGCCGTTCGTGGCGATGTTCAACCGCGAGTGGCACTCCGAGAGCCTGCTGCGACTCGCCGGCCGCGGCGGACCGCTGGTCGCCGGAGCGGCCTTCGCGATCGCCTGGACGCCGTGCACGAGCATCACGCTCGGCGCGATCCTCACACAGGCGGCGCTCTCCAACTCGGCCGCACATGGCGCCCTGCTGCTGGCCTTCTACTCGCTCGGTCTGGCGATCCCGTTCCTGCTGATCGCACTGGCCTTCGAGCGCATGACGCTCGCGCTCGCGGTCGTCAAGCGCCACTTCCCCGTCATCATCGCCGCGGGCGGCGCCGTGATGATCGTCCTCGGCATCCTGATCGTAACCGGCGAGTTCACGATCCTCAACAGCTGGGTCTCCAAGAACGTCCCGCTCGGCAAATGGCAGGAAAGCGTGTGACCGCACAGCCATCGCCGACGGGCGGGCACCGGCCGGTGAATCGCTCCACCGGTGCCGGCACCCGTTCGCCGATGATCAACTGCTGTGACATCCGCGCTTCGCGCTCCCCACGGCCATGGCCGCGCGGAGCCCAGATCGACTAGGCGGCCTCGCGCAGGGCTGCCAGCTCGGGCGACTCGGCGAGCTTCTTGAGAGCACGCTGCTCGAGCTGGGAGGCACGCTCGGCAGAGAAGCCGAGTCGTTTGCCGATCGCCGTCAGCGTCTGCGGCTCCTCGCGTCCGGTCCCGAAGCGCAGGGTCAGGACCTTGCGCTCGGTTTCGGGCAACTGGGAGATCGCATCGTGGACGATCCGCTCGCGCTCGTTGTCCCAGGCGGTCTCCTCGGGCACCTCGGCGTCCGAGGGGAGGAGGTCGCCAAGAGCCGTATCGCCGTCCTCGCCGATCTGCTGGTCGAGGCTGACGAGAGCGGCACGCTGGTGGCGCACCTCTTCCACCTGCTCGATCGGCAGTCCGGTCTCCTCGGCGAGCTCAACGAGCGTCGGCTCGCGGCCGAGGCGCACCGACAGCTCGCGCTCGACGCGCCCGACCTTGCGGGAGCGCTGGGCGACGTGGACGGGCAGGCGGATCGTGCGGCCGGAGTTCTCCAGGCCGCGCTGGATCGCCTGACGAATCCACAGCGTCGCATATGTCGAGAAGCGGAATCCCTTGCGCCAGTCGAACTTCTCGCTGGCACGGATCAGGCCGAGCATGCCCTCCTGGACGAGATCGCCCAGGGGCAGGCCCTGGTTCTGGTAGCGCCGGGCGTTGGAGGCGACGAGGCGCAGGTTGGAGTTGACGAGCAGTTCCTTGGCGTGCAGGTCGCCGCGCTCGATGCGCTGGGCGAGGTCGATCTCCTGTGTGGGGAGCAGCAGGGGGTAACGCCGCGAGTGGGCCAGGAGCTGGTCCACCGACTCGGGGATGAAGGTGTCCGGGGTCGAGGTGTCGATCTTCTCGATCGGGTTGTCGAGCTGCTCGGGAGCAGCCGCGACCGCGCCGTCCACGACGACGTCCGCCTCGGTCTCGCCGTCGTGCTGCACGGCTGCCGGGTCGAGGGTGATGGTGGTGTCAGCGGGGGAGTGTGCCATGTGCGTCCTTCTAATCCGATGCTTGGAGTCGGAATTATACGCCTCGATAGTTGCGTTGTCAATTAT
>DAIRTT010000066.1:0-12879 GCA_036803745.1 Solirubrobacteraceae bacterium
GGAGCGCTACCCGACCAGCTTCCCGTCGCCAAGCCCAGCAGCTGCCCATCCTGCAGCAGCCCCGAGATCGACGGCAGGCCGGTGTTCGACGGGAGGATCCCGTCGATCAGGCCTGTGAGTGAGGTGGTCACCGAGCTGGAGCCGGCGGCGTTGGTGGCCGTAACGACGACCTGGAGCAGGCCGCCGATGTCGGCCGGCGAGAGCTGGAGGGTCGAGCCGACCGCTTCGGAGATGTCCATGCACGATCCGCCGAGCGGGTTGCACAGCTGCCACTGGTAGGCGTAGCTGATCGGCCCGCTGCCGGTCCACGTGCCGGGCAAGACGCTGAGAAGATGGCCGTCCTGGAGCAGGCCGGAGATCGTCGGCGTCACGGTGTTGCTGGGGAGCAACGCGAGGATCGGCTGCGTTTCTTCGGAGGTCGCGGTGGCGAAGCCAAGCCCGTTGCTCGCCTTCACGACGACGGTCAGTTTGGACGCGATGTCGGCTACGCCGATCGAGTAGGTCGGGCTCGTCGCGCCGGCGATCGCTTGACACCCGCCGCCGAGCAGCGCGCAGCGCTGCCATTGGTAGGAGTAGCTGATCGGTGTCGTACCGACCCAGGTTCCCGTGGCGGCCGTCAGGGTCTGGCCGTCGGTCAGGCTGCCCGAGATCGAGGGCGCCGCAAGGTTGACCGGCGGGCCGGCAACGACCTTGCCCGAGGGCAGGGTGTTCGCGCTGGCACTCCCGACAGAGTTCGTGGCCGTCACGATCGCGCGCAGCCGCGTGTTGATCTGTGATGTCGTCGGGCGGTAGGTCGAGGCGTGCGCGCCCGCGACGATCACACATGCGGTGCCGGCGAGGTTGCAGTCCTCCCATTCGTAGGAGTAGCTGAACGGCGGCGTTCCTTTCCAGATGCCGTTGGAGACGGTCAGTGGCTGGCCGTCCTTGGCGACGCCGGTGATCTTGGGGTGCACGCTTTTGACGGGCGGGATGGCAACGATGACGGCCGTGGGCGCGGTCGTCGCGCTCGCGCTGCCGAGGCTGTTGGTTGCCGTGATGAGGACCCGCAGCGTGCGGCCGACGTCTTCGTGGGTCGCGTGCCGCCCGACGGCGGTCGCGCCCGGAATGGCGGCGCAGGAGGCGCCGCCGGCGTCGCAGCGCTGCCACTGATAGGCGTAGGTGATCGTCGGAGCGCCGGTCCAGCTGCCCTTGAGGGCTTTCAGGCTGGCGCCATCCTTGGCGGCGCCGGCGATGCTGGGCGCAGCCGTGTTGACGGGCGGCCCGCTGGCTGCCGTGGCGACGTCTGCGAGCGCGATGGTGAGCGTCAGGGCGCCGAGAAGCGATGCAAGCAGGCGCGCGCGGCCCGAGAGAGCATTGTGATGACGTGAGCTGCGGCCTCGATCGGCGCCGCCCGCCGTCGCATCCCCGCGTCGACCCACCCAACGACGGCTCTTCCCCATCCCCATGCTGCCCCCGATCTCCTAAGGAAAATGAACTGACCAAAGGGTCATTACCCGTTTCTGATCGATCTCAACCAAACCTGCGCAAAGATTTCCTCACGAGCACGCGCGGACCGAGCACGATCCCGAGCAGGAGCTCGAGCACGACGACAGGCAGCACCAGTCCGCGGCCCGCGGCCATCGCCGCGAGCGTCCCGGCGAGCGCCGATGCCGCGACGATCGCCAGGAACGTTCCGGGCGCCAGGTGCGCGGCGGCGAGCACCGCTCAGCCCTCTTCGGAGAAGCCGGCGGCGCCGATCGCTGAAGGCTCTCACACCGCGCCTGCGCGCGTGCGCGGGACGCGGGCGGCGGCGTTCACGGGCGTGGTTCACCGCATCGAACCGACCGGAGAGGGGTTATGGGGCTCGACACGCACAAGTACAAGAGCGATCCCTCCCCCCGGATCGCCACCCCCCAAAGGAGAAGGCATGCGTTCAACCAGGATCGCCCCGGCGCTGGCAGCCGCAGCAGCGCTTCTCGCGCTGTCCCCGGCAGGCGCCGTCGCCGCGAACAAGCACATCGGCCAGCTCAAACACCACGCGGCGCCAGGCCGCTGCCGCGTCTCGCTGTTCGCCGAACCCCACCTTGTCACGAACGGCGAATCGGCTCAGCTCTTCGGGCAGCTGCGCCTGTGCCCCAGCGGCACGGTCACGAGCGGACTCCCCGTCACCGTTTACGAGCACTCTGTGGGCCAGCCCGGCTTCCACGTGATCGGCTCACCGAGCACGGGCGCGGGAGGGTTCTACTCGATTGTGACCCCCACGATCGCGGCCAACAGCACGTTCTACGCGAGCGTCGGTTCGTCTCGGAGCGCGACGCGGGCGATCAAGGCGGCCCCTTTGGTGACCTTCGAAGGACCCACCCAGAGCGCGCAGCTGCTCACCGGCAGGCACAACGTCGTCACGTTCAAAGGCATCGTCAAGCCTGAAGATCGGGGCGCGGAAATCCTCCTCCAGCGCGAGGCCAGCACGAGCTTCGAAGAATGGGGCGCAATTCAGCGCGGCATCGTCGGAGAAGGCGGCGCCTACTCGATCACCCACAAGTTCGTGATCCCCGGCGATGCGAACCTGCGTGTCATCGTCCGCCCGCACAACCGCGTCTCCTTCCGCGGCGTCTCGGAAACACGCTCGTACGTGATCTCGCAGGCCGAGAATCCGAAGCTGACGCTCGAAAGCTCCCAGGACCCGATTCCGTTCGGCCAGACGATCACACTCCATGGAGCCGTCCAAACCGGAGCCGCCCAGCAGCTCACGCTGCTCGCGCGCAAGCGCATCCCGGGCGCGCCGTTCACGCCCGTCACCACGACGACCTCCGGCTCGGAAGGCAAGTACTCCTTCACCCAGGCTCCGCAGGAAAACACCTCCTACCGTGTAACGAGCGGCGGCGTCAGCTCGACGATCCTGTTCGAGGGCGTCAAATACGTCCTCACCGCAGGGGTGTCCGCGGGCACGGTCCAGTCGGGCCAGGCTGTCACGTTCTCGGGCACGGCAACGCCAATCGAGGCCGGCCACGCTGTCTACCTCGAGCGTGAAAACCTCACGGGTGGCGGCTTCCACGTAGTCGACGTGGGCACCGTCGGGATGGACGGCAAATACTCGATCGCGCACACGGCATTCGGCCAGGGCAAGCAGGTCGTCCGGGTCAAGATCCCAGGGGACCCCGCCAACCAGGCCACGTCGAGCTCGACGTTCACCCTCGAAGTGACTCCGGCTCCCGGTCAGGCCCTTCGACCGGTCGCGCCGCCGCGGCTCCCGAGCGAAGGCAAGGTCTAGTCCGGGGGGAACCCAGCCGAACTGGCGCGATGTGGCCGTCCCTCGGGGGGCGGCCACTTTGCGTTCCGGGCACGGGACGGCGAGACCCGCGCGCGGCGTCCGGGGGTGCGGCTCAGGCGGCGACCGCGCGCGACTGCAGGTGGGCGCCGACCTTGCGCTTGACCCGCTGGAGCGCGTTGTCGACGGTCTTGGTGTCGCAGGACAGCCGCTCGCCGACCTGCTCGTAGGAGTAGCCGTCGAGGTACAGCGACAACACACGGCTCTCGAGCTCCGAGAGGGCGGTCGACAGGCAGCCCACGAGCGAGCGGAGCTCCTCGGAGGAGATGACCTGGTTGACCGGGTCGTGGACGGTCGGGCCGGGGAGCATCTGGTCGAGCGTCGGCACGTCGTCGCCGGCACCGGCCGGCGTCGAGGAGAACGACACGTACTGGTTCAGCGGCGTGTGCTTGTTGCGGGTGGCCGTCTTGACGGCCGTGATGATCTGCCGGGTGATGCAGAGCTCGGCGAAGTTGCGGAAGCTCGACTCGCGGTCTGTCCGGAAGTCGCGGATCGCCTTGTAAAGGCCGACCAAGCCCTCCTGGATGAGATCTTCGGAGTCGCCGCCGGCGAGGAAGTAGGACGAGGCCTTGAGGCGAACGAAACCGTGATAACGCCCCACCAAGCGCTCATACGCGTTGCGGTCGCCCTGCTTCGCGAGGGCGATCAGGAACGTATCCTCGACCTTAGGTTCAGAGTTCGGGTTATGGGTGATTCGGGCCACGAGCAGATCCTTTCTCAGGGACCACCGGATCGCGGCAGCCCCCCATTTGCTCAGTGGCGCACTCCTCCCCTGGCGCCAAAGCTATTCGGTTCCCAAGGTTCTAAACCTTAGGTTCAGCGTTACGTCGGCGGCAGCCTCGCACAGTTATGAACCGTTGTCAAGATGTCCGGGCACGGATCTGCAAGATCTCGTACAGAAGCGCCGCGGCGGCGGCGCTGACGCTGAGCGACTCGATCCTCCCGTGCAGGGGAAGCGCGATCAACTCGTCGCACGCCTTGGCCACGCGCGGGCGCAGGCCGCTGCCCTCGCTGCCGAGCACCAGAACGACCCCGTCGCCGCAGTAGTCGACGCTGCCGTAGTCGACGGGAGTGCGGCCTTCTGCCCCCTCGGCGCTGGCGCCGTAGCACCAGCACGAGGCCTCGCGCGCTTGGGCGAGGAAGTCGGCGAGGTTGCGAACCCGCGCGACTGGGAGGTGCTCGACGGCCCCGGCTGAGGCCTTGCAGACGGCGGGCGTGACCTCGGCGGCTCGGCGCTCGGGGATGATGACGCCGTCGGCCCCCACACACTCGGCGGTCCGGCATATCGCGCCGAGATTCTGTGGATCCTGAATCTGGTCGAGCGCGACGATCAGCGGGCTCCTGCGCGCCAGCAGCTCATCGGCGCCGCTGTAGTGGTAGGAGCCGGCGTCGGCACAGACGCCCTGGTGGCCGCTGGAGCCACAGCGGCGCTCGATCTCCTCGCCCGTGGCCATCCGCACCGTCCGGTCGGCGAGCCAGGGCTCGCGCGCCGCTCCCGAGCTCGCCCAGACGTCCTTGACCTCGGCCGCCCTGCGGCCCCGCAGCGCCTCGCGGACGGCGTTGCGCCCGTAGACGATCACAGCGGCAGCAGCTCGAAGCCGCCCGCGCCGTCGCGAACCTGCCAGCCGAGCTGGGCCATCTCGCCGCGCAGCCGGTCGGCGGCCTCGAAGTCCCGTGCGGCGCGCGCCTGCTCGCGCCGCACGGCCAGCTCGTGCACCTGATCGGGCGCGGCCGGCGCCTCTGCCAGCAGCATCTCGAGCCCGAGCACGCCGAGCATCTCGCGCAGATGCTCATCGCCCGCGCCCTCGACGCTCGCGGCTCCACGCAGCCACTCGTTGAGCACGGCGAGCGCCTCGGCCGTGTTGAAGTCGCGGGCCAGGGCGTCGAAGAAGCGCTCGCGCAGCTCCTCGAGCGCCGCCGGCGAGGGCCCGGCCGTCAGCCGGCGCCCCGCCTCGCGGATGCGGGCGACATTGGCAGCGGCCTGCTCCAGCGCAGCGTCCGAGAACGCCAGCGGTTGGCGGTAGTGGCCGGAGATGAGGTACATCAGCACCGTCTCGGCGCCCCGCTCGCACAGGACCTCGTGCAGCAGGGCGATGTTGCCGACCGACTTGGCCATCTTCTCGCCCGTGAACTGGATCATGCCGTTGTGCATCCACAGCCGGGTCAGCTCCTCGCCCCGCGCGGCACGTGTCTGGGCGGCCTCGTTCTCGTGGTGCGGGAAGACGAGGTCCGAGCCGCCGCCATGGATGTCGAAGCCGACGCCGAGGAACTCCTCGGCCATGGCCGAGCACTCGATGTGCCAGCCGGGCCGGCCTTCTCCCCAGGGCGCCGGCCACCACGTGTCCTCCCCCTCCTTGCGCGCCTTCCACAGCGCGAAGTCGAGCGGGTCCTGCTTGCGCGCGAGACCCTCACCGCCCTCGCCCTGGTCCATGTTCTCCAGGCGCCGGTGCGAGAGCGTCCCGTAGCGCTCGTCGGAGCGGACCCGGAAGTAGACGTCGCCGTCGGCCGCGTAGGCGTGGCCGCGCTCGATCAGGACGGCGATGTAGTCGACGATCGGCTCCATCGTCTCGGAGGCCAGCGGCTCGTGATCGGGGCGCCCGATGCCCAGGCTGTCGGTGTCGGCGCGATACAGCGCTCCCATCTCCGCGGCCAGCTCGGCGCTCGCGCAGCCCTGTGCGCGCGCGGCGTCATAGATCTTGTCGTTGACGTCGGTCACGTTGACCACGAGCGTCGTCTCCAGGCCCTCGTGGCGCAGGAACCGGGACAGCAGGCTGAAGACGACGAACGGGCGAGCGTTGCCGATGTGAATGCGGCTGTACACGGTCGGGCCGCACGCGTAGATGCCGACGCGCCCGGGGTCGCGCGGCGAGAGCGGCCTCAGCTCGCCCGAGAGCGTGTCGTGGATGAGGATCTGACGCATCGCCGGCCAACCCTAGCGGCCGGCGCGCGCGAGGCGGGGCGTGTCAGCCCGCGTCCTGGACGCTCGCGCTCGCGAGCGCTGCGACGCCCTCGCCGCGGCCGACGAAGCCGATCCGCTCACCTGTGCTCGCCTTGACGTTGACCCGATCGGCGGGCAGGCCCATCGCGGCGGCGAGCCGAGCACGGATCGCCTCGCGGTGCTCGGCGAGCTTGGGCTTCTCGAGGATCACCGTGCAGTCGACGTTGACGATCCGAAGGCCGGCGCCGCCGAGCATCTCGACCACCGCCTCGAGCAGCTTCACCGAGTCGGCGTCGCGCCAGCGCTCGTCGGTGTCGGGGAAGTGCTGGCCGATGTCTCCCATGCCGGCGGCTCCGAGCAGCGCGTCGATCACCGCGTGGGTCAGCACATCGGCGTCGGAGTGGCCGTCGAGGCCGAGCTCGTGGGGTATCTCGACCCCACCGATGACCAGCCGCCGGCCGGCCAGCAGGCGATGGCTGTCAAAGCCGATTCCAGAGCGGGTCACGCGCTTCGCCCTGCGGTCGCGCCGATCGGCTCCAGGCGCCGGCTGCGCCGTTCGAACACCGACAGCTCGCCGACTCCCACCTCGGCCAGCAGCTCGAGCGCCCTCTCATAGCCCGCCCCCACGTCCTCGGGGCGGTGCGCGTCACTGGAAAGGGCCACCGGAATGCCGGCTTCGACGCACATCTCGAGGAACGCCCGCGCCGGGTACATCTCGCCGACCGGCTTGCGCAGACCCGCCGTGGAGACCTCCACGGCGGCGCCCGACTCGGCGATCCCGTCGACCGCGATCTCGTAGTAGCGGCGTAGGTCGCCTGTGGGGGCGCGCTGGGAGCCGTGGCTGGCGCTCCAATACTTCACGAGGTCGGGGTGGGCGATGATGTCGAACAGGCCGCTGCGGGCGCTCTCGGCGATCGTCTCGAAGTAGCGCCGCCAGACATCCTCGGGGTCGCGGCCGGAATCCCACACGCTGTAGTCCTCCATGTCGACGGCGCCGTCGCGCAGGAAGTGGACCGAGCCGACGACGTAGTCGAAGTCGCGGGCCTCGAGCAGGTTGGCTGTGCGGTCCTCGGCGCCGGCCACGAAGTCGGCCTCGATCCCAAGGCGCAGGTCGCTGTCCTCGCGCACGAAGGCGCAGTACTCATCGAGGTCGTCGTACGCGAAGCGCTGCCAGAAGGGGTGTTGCCAGATCTCCAGTGCCTGGGCGAAGCGGTAGATGTGCTCGGAGACGCCCAGCTCGGCGATGCCGCGCTCCTCGGCCACCGACCGGTAGCGCTCGGCGTTGGCGCTCGAGAAGTGCTCGGCCGCCGTGGCGTCGGCGTCGTCGGCGCGGAGGTGGAGGTGGTAGTCGCTCAGCACGGCGGTGGCTGCGATTCAAGCACGATTCATCCGCGCGCCGCGCGCGAACGCAGCAGCATGTCCGCCACCCGCAGATCCAGTGGCGTGGTGACCTTGAGGTTCTCGTCGCTCGCCGCCACGACGATCACGCGCCCGCCGGCGCGCTCGATCAGCGACGCGTCGTCGGTCGCCAGCGCGAGCTCGTGCTCCTCGACCTCGAGCGCCCGCTCGAGCGCCTCGCGGCGGAAGACCTGGGGTGTCTGAACCGCCCACAGACTGGCGCGGTCGAGTGTCTCGTGGACAGCCCCGTCGGCGCCGACGCGCTTGACCGTGTCGGTCACCGGCACGGCGGCGATCGCCGCCTCGGCGCCGGGGTCGGCCGCCAACGCCGCGAGCACGGCCGCGGCCAGCGCGCTCGTGAGCAGCGGCCGAGCGGCGTCGTGGACGAGCACCAGCTCCCCCGCGCCGGCCTGCGCCAGCGCTCTGCGCACGGAGTCCGACCGAACGGCGCCGCCCTCCACCCCGATCGTGCCGGCCGGAGCCGCCACGCCCGGGGGCAGCGCCACGACTATCCGCTCGATGCCCGCGACGCCCTGTAGTGCCTCGATGCTCCACTCGAGCATCGGCCGGTCGGCCACCTCGACGAGGGCCTTCGGCCGGTCGGCGCCGAGGCGCTCGCCGCTGCCGGCGGCGACGATCAGGGCTGAGGTCATGCGACGGGGGGCTGTCGCGCACGCGGCAGACAGGACCCCCTGCCCGTGCCGCGTGCGCGAGAGCCTCGTTACTTGGCGGCCAGCGCCATCTGGCTCGTGGCCGAGTCGGCGAGCAGCTCGTCGAGGTAGTTCTCGGCCTCTTCCTCGTCCTTGTCGAGCGCGTACATCAGCTCGGACGCGAGGATCTTCTTGGTGCGGGTGAACATCTGCTTCTCACCGGTCGAGAGACCCTTCTCGCTCTCGCGCAGCGACAGGTTGCGCACGACCTCGGCCAGCTCGTAGATGTCGCCGGTCTTGATCTTGTCGCGGTTGTGCTTGAACCGGCGGTTCCAGTTCTTGGGCATCTCGGAGACCTCGTCGCGAAGGACGTCGAGGACCTTCTTGACGGTTTCCTCGTCGATGACCCTGCGCAGGCCTGCGAGCGCCGCGTTCTCGGTGGGAACCCGGACGGTCATGTCGTTGTGGAGGATCTTGATCGTGAGGTACTCGCGGCGTTCGCCGAGCATCTCCATCTCCTCCTTCTTGAGCACCTTGCCAGCACCGTGGTGCGGGTAGACGACGTGGTCGCCCAGCTCGAACTCGATGTACTCGACTTCGCGGGTGACCTCGATGTCCTCGGTCAGTGTGTCCTCTTCAGTTGCTTGTGCCGGAATGAGTGTCCTCCTTCGTTGCGCCGGCCGATCGGGCCGGCTTGATTCAAGTCTGCAGGTAGCGATCCACGAGGTTGAGCTCCTGCAGCCTGCGCAGGCCCTCGCGGATGTCCTTGGCGCGGATCTCACCGACGCCCTCCACGCCCTCCAGCTCTGCGTCGCTGGCGGCAAGCAGCTCGTCCAGGCCGCCGAACTCGGCGACGATCTGCGATACGACGAGCTTGGGAAGACGGGGGATGCGCCCGAGCACGCGGAAGCCGCGCGGCGAGACGGGGTAGTCGAGCGTGTTGAGCTTGCGGTCATAGCCGAGCACCTGTGCCAGGCGTCCGAAGTCGAGGAGGTCCTGGTGGGCGAGGCGGCCGATCTCGTCGAGCGCCGCTGCGAAGCCCTCGTCGGAGTAGCTCGAGAGGTAGTCGCGCACGAGCGCCGCCTTCTCGGCGGCCGCGCCGACCATCGTCTCCTCCAGCTGCATCTCGATCAGCCGCCCCTCGCTGCCGAGCTCGACGATGTAGCGCTCGATCTCGACCGCCATGCGCGTGACCAGCTCGGAGCGCTGGAGGACCGTCAGGACGTCGTGCAGCGTCGTCCCCCCCTCGAACTCGAGCGCCGTCAGGCGTGTCGAGACCTGGTCGAGGCGGGTGCGGAACTTGTCAAGCGTCGCGAGCGCCTGGTTGGCCTTGGCGAGCACGATCGGGATGTCCTCGAGGATGTACTTGGCGCCGTCGACGTAGACCGAGACGACCTCGCGTCGCTGGGAGATCGCGATCACCAGGGCGGACGTCTGCTTTGAGACGCGCTCGGCGGTCCGGTGGCGGGTGCCCGTCTCGTGCGAGAGGATCGTCGGATCGGGCATCAGCTGGACGTTCGCCATCGTGATCTTGGTCGCGTTGGCGTTGAGGATTATCGCCCCGTCCATCTTGGCGATCTGGTACAGGAACGCCGGTGTGTAGTCGATGTCCAGCTTGATCCCGCCGGAGTTCAGGAAGCTGAGATCGTCGGGCTCGCCGATGATGATCAGGCCGCCCGTGCGGGCGTGCAGGATACTCTCGATTCCCTCACGCAGAGCAGTCCCGGGAGCGATCATCTCGAGCGCCCTCATGAGCCCTGGATCCGGTCGTACTTCGTTGTCTAAATCTTCGCCGGATCTTGGTGCCACACCCCCAATTCTAGGGCATTTAACATTCCCTTAGCGTTTCCTTGGACGCCCCCGGCCAACTAGCTCACGAGCGCCACCGGCGAGGCGGCCCGATCGGCCTTCGGGCGAGCACGGCCGTCACCCCGGCCCGGCCCCAGCGCGGCGGCGAGCGCCTCGCGCAGGGTGGCCACCTGACACGCCGTCGCGCCGCTCTCCAGGGGCGCTATGACGCCGTGCAGGCCGTGCTTGGAGGCCTCTTCCAGGCGCCGCTCGGGATGCCCTACCCAGCGCAGCTCTCCTGTCAACCCCAGCTCCCCGAAGCAGGCCCGGGGCGTCCCTTTCAGTGGCACGCCGCGGCTGGCGCTGGCGACCGCGAGGGCGACCGCGAGGTCGCACCCCGGCTCGTCCACACGGACGCCGCCGACGACGTTGACGAACACGTCGGCTCCGCCCGTGCGGACGTTGCCGTGGCGGCCCAAGATCGCCAGCACGAGAGCCAGGCGGTTGCGGTCGAGCCCCGAGACGACTCTACGGGGCTGCTCGAGCTCCGAGGGCGCCACCAGCGCCTGCACCTCGACGAGCAGGGGGCGCGAACCCTCCATCGCCGCCAGCACGACGCTCCCCGGCGCCTTGGTCGCCTCGGCGACGAACCGGGCCGAGGCATCGAGCACCTCGACCAGGCCGCCCTGGCGCATCTCGAAGAGCCCTGCCTCGTTGGTCGAGCCGAAGCGGTTCTTGAGCGCCCGGAGCTCCCGGTAGGGGCGCTCGCGCTCGCCTTCGAACTGCAGGACGCAGTCGACAAGGTGCTCGAGCACGCGCGGGCCCGCCAGGGCGCCGTCCTTGGTCACGTGGCCGACCAGTATCACCGCCGTGCCCTGGGCCTTGGCCAACTGCATGATCCGCGCAGCCACCTCGCGGACCTGGCCGACCGAGCCCGGCGCGCCGGAGAGCTCGGCCGCGCCGAGCGTCTGGACGGAGTCGATCACGCACGCCTGAGGTGCCTCGGACTCGAGTGTGTCGAGAACGGCATCGAGGTCCGTCTCGGCCATGACCGGGACGCCCATCGCGCCGGGCGCCAGCCGCTCGGCCCGCAGCCTCACCTGCTCGGCCGACTCCTCGCCGCTCACATACAGGGTCCGGTGCCCGGAGGACTGCAGGTGCCCCAGCACCATGTTGGTGAGCGTCGACTTGCCGATCCCCGGCGAGCCGCCGAGCAGCACGAGCGAACCCGGCACCAGGCCGCCGCCGAGCACACGATCGAGCTCGCCGATCCCGGTCGACATCCGCTTGACGGCCGTACCGCCGACCTCGCGCAGGGGCACCGGCGCGATTCGCTGCTCCGGCGTCCGGCCCCGTGCCTCGCGGGCCGCCTTGCGCGCGCCGAGCGTCCGGCCCTCGCTGCGAGCGGCTGGGCGGATCCGCTCCTCGATGAGGGTGTTCCAAGCCTCGCAGCCGGGGCACTGCCCGTGCCACTGGGCCGACTGCAAGCCGCACTGCGAGCACACGTGAACGGTGGTCCTGGCCATGCGCTGGAGCTTAGGACCCGGTGGGGACGGCTGGGTCGAGTCCGACGCGCGTGCTCCGGCGCTCATAGAGCATCACGTCGCGCCCGCGGCGATGCCAGCCTCTTAGATGCGCGCCGCCTCGGGCCAGTCGGCCGCGCTCAGCAGTGACAGGACGAGGCGTTCCGGGGTGCTCAGGCGGACGCGCCTACTGCTCGTCGGCCGGCTCGCCCTCGGGCGAACCCTCGGCCTCGACGATCTCCTCGGCCGGAGTCCCGCCTTCGGCGCCGACGCCGACCGGGGTCTTCTGCTTCTTGGGCTGGACGATCGACAGGCGGACCTCGCCCTCCTGCTCGCCCTCGGCCGGGTCGATCACGACCGTCGCGCCGGGCGTGAGCTGCTCACGCAGGACGAAGTCGGCGAGCGGGTCCTCGATGTAGCGCTGGATCGCGCGCCGCAGCGGGCGGGCGCCCATCGCCGGATCCCAGCCCTTTTCGACCAGCAGATCCTTGGCCGGCTCGGTCAGCTCGAGCTGGAGCTCACGCTCGGCCATCGACTCACGGATGCGCAGGAGCAGCAGCTCGACGATCTGCTTGATCTCCTCCTTCTGCAGCTTGTGGAAGACGATCACGTCGTCGATGCGGTTGAGGAACTCGGGCCGGAAGACTTTCTTCAGCTCTCCCATGATCCGGTTCTTCATGTCGTCGTAGGTGATGCCCGTCTCGTCGTCGGAGACGGCGAAGCCGAGCGGCGTGTTGCGCGCGATCTCGGCGGCGCCGATGTTCGAGGTCATGATCACGATCGCGTGCCTGAAGTCGACCGTCCGCCCCTGGGCGTCGGTCAGACGGCCGTCCTCGAGGATCTGCAACAGGATGTTGAAGACGTCAGGGTGGGCCTTCTCGATCTCGTCGAGCAGCAGGACGCTGTAGGGCTTGCGCCTGATCGCCTCGGTCAGCTGACCGCCCTCGTCGTAACCGACGTAGCCGGGAGGCGAGCCCACGAGCCTGGAGACGGCGTGCTTCTCCATGTACTCCGACATGTCGATCCGCACCAGCGCGTCGTCGTCGCCGAACAGGAACTCGGCGAGCGTGCGCGCCAGCTCCGTCTTGCCGACGCCGGACGGTCCGAGGAAGATGAACGAGCCGGTCGGGCGCTTGGGGTCCTTCAGGCCGGCGCGCGAGCGCCTGATCGCCTTGGATATGACCTCGACGGCCGGGTGCTGGCCGATCACGCGCTTGTGGAGTTCGTCCTCCATGCGCATCAGCTTCTGGGTCTCGGCCTCGGTCAGCTTGAAGA
>DAIRTT010000067.1:0-12852 GCA_036803745.1 Solirubrobacteraceae bacterium
ACGGACCGTTTGCAGGCTGCCCGCCGAGGTCCAGGTAGGCCGCTCAGATGGATGGTCGCTCAACGACAGGATCCGGCTTATCGACCCGCTAAGGGAAAGCCCCGCAAATGCGGGGCTTTCCTATAGGCCGAGCCGCCGGGTTCTCGTCACGCGAGGCTCCTGCAGCCGAGACGGGGCGATCGGCATCGTGCGCAAGGCCCGGCGCCGCGGCTCCCGCTGATGGCGCGTCGCTCATCGGGGAGGGCTGATCCCCTGTAATCGGTCAGGATCGTTAGAACTGCTGCTCGGCCAGCAGGACCGTGCGCTCGTGCCGTGAGGCGAACAGGAAGCGTTGCACCGCGACGAGCGCGGCCAGATCGCTCACGTCGTGGTCGAGCTGGGGAACGAGGATCGGGTGGGGCTCGCCGAGCTCGACGGAGAGGCGTCGCAGGCTGGCGGCGTCGCGCCGCGCGAGCGTGCGCAGGTCTTCCAGCGCCTGCATGGCCCTCGCGGCGAGGTCGGTGTCGCCGCCTAGGTCGGCCGCGAGAGTGGCTGCGTCGATCGTCGGCGGAGTCCGTGCCAGCAAGCGCAGGCGGTTCACGATCAGGCCGCCGAACGGCATCCCCGCGTCCTGCAGCCGCCGGCGGAAGAAGATCGCCTCCTCCACGGCTGCGGTCTCGGGCGAGGCGACGATCAGGAAGGTCGTCGCGGGATCGGCGAGCAGCCGGCTTACCGCGCTCGCGCGCGCGGCGAAACCGTCGACGACCCCGCTCAGCGCGCGGAAGAACGTGCCGAGGTCGGCCAGCAGGTCGACGCCGGTGACTCGGCGCAGGGGTGAGAGGATAATGCCGCTGCCGCGCGCCGCGATCGCGGCGGCGGCGCCGGTCGGGGCGGTGAGGACCCTCAGCGTGCGACCCTCCAGCAACTCGGTCAGCCGATGGGGGGCGTCGAGGAAGTCCAGCGCGTTGCGCGAGGGCGGCGTGTCGAGCACGATCGCGTCGAATTGGCCGGAGGCATCCAGCTCATAGAGCTTGGCCACGGCGGTGAACTCCTGTGAGCCCGCCACTGCGCTTGACAGCTCCTGATAGATGCGGTTGGCGAGGATCTCCTCACGCGTGGCGGCGTCAGGTGCGAGCAGCTCGATGAGCTCGTCGAAGGTCCGCTTGGCGTCGAGCATCATCGCCCACAGCTCGCCGCGCATCTCGAGCCCCCGCTCGGCGAAGCGGGCCGGCTCGACAGGTCGCGGCTCATTGCCCAGCTCCTCCAACCCCAACGCGCTCGCGAGCCGCCGCGCCGGATCGATCGTCACCACCGCGACTCGCTGTCCGCGTGCGGCGAGCCCCATCGCCACTGCGGCGGCCGTCGTCGTCTTGCCTACCCCGCCCGAACCCGCACATATGCAGATCCGCTTGCCCGCAAGACACTCGGCGACGCTCAACGCCCCAGCTCCCGCGAGAGCGCCTGCAGCACGTCTGCGCCTAGCTCCGACTGGAATACAAACGGAAGCGTCACCTGCTCCACGCCCCCAAGACCTCGTCGCAGCCTTGCGATCTGGGCCCGCTGCTGGCGCGCCCACGCCGCCGCGAACAGCGCCGCATGTCGCGGCGGAGACGGTGGCGCCGCCTGCAGCGTCCGCACCTGGGTGGCCGTGAACCTGTGCGGGACCACGGCATTGACAACAATCAGGGCGACGTCAAGCCCAAGCTCCTCATGCAGCCGCGAGCGCAGCTCGAGCGTCTCGCCAACCGGAATCGCTTCGGCGGTCGACACGACGACCACCGCGGTGCGACGCGGGTCGCCGAGGAAGCTCGCGATCGCGCGGCCCTGCTTGGCGACCGGACCCACACGGGCGACCGATGCGAACGTGCGCGGCGCCTGCAACATCGCCAGACCATGCCCGGTCGCCGGCGCATCGAGCACGACCAGGTCGAAGGGCTCCGCGCCGCGGGTGCGTCGCTCGGGCTGGGCGAGCTCCCAGACCTTGCCGATCGTCAGCAGCTCGCGCATCCCGGGCGTCGCGGCGGTCAGCGCGGTGAAGATACGGCTGTGCGAGAGCAGGGCGGCCAGCGCGCCGACCGGGAGCCGCTGGCGCAGGTACTCCTCCACCGCGCGCTGCGGGTCGATAGAGATGTGATGGAGCCCGTCGGAGACCGTGCGCTCGCTATACACGCCCGACCTGTCCGCTCCGAGCGCGCGCGAGACATCGTCGCGTGCGGCCACCTCGGCCACGATCGTGCGCAGCCCGCGCCGGCTGGCAGCCAGACCGAGCGCCGCCGCCACAGTGGACTTGCCCACGCCACCCTTGCCGGTCACCACGAGCAGCGAGTGGTCGAATAGACCCTCCACCGGAGGGGACCTAGCTGCCGTGCTGCACGCTGAGCGGCGAGCGCGCACCAGGTAGGGGCCGCCGACGAGCCGCGTCGGCTCCCGCGCACCGGTCGGACTGATCGCCGGTGAACAGCTCGCGGATCGCCTCCGGATCCACGACGTAGACGCCGGTGCCGAAGCCGGTCATCGAAATGGTGAATACGTCGCCGTAGCGGGCTTGCCAGCGGCGCAGAGCATCCAATGGCCGGCGCGCGAAGCGCGCGATGTTGACGAGTGCGGGGGTTCGGGGTCCTGGCGGGAGCGCCATCATGTGAGTCCAACACCCATCGTAGGACTCCGCCGCGCCCGCTGTGTCTCCACAACCGGCCGTCCTCCTGCGCGCAGACGCCGGATGAGACCCGGCCTACCGACCCGCCGAGGAGATGCTGGGCCGCGAATAGGATTGCGCGATCGCCAATCGAGGATCCAGCGGGCCGATCATCGGCGCGACACGAGCTCCCGAAGTGGAGGCCGACGAGCTTCGCGACCTCGAGCTCGAGCGGCTCGAGACGGGCTTCGTCCTGCTCGACGTCAGCATCGCCTCGGCGCACATCGAGCCCGCCGATGCCGGCTCGGGCTCGATCAAGGCCGCCCACCTGATCGATGTCGAGCTCGGCGCCTCCAAGCTTCGGGGGCTGCGGCTGCTCGACGTCCTCGGCGAGCGCATCGACGCCGCCAACGGCGACTGGGGAGGAGGGGAGATGCGCCGCGTGCGGCTGACCGGCTGCCGCCTGACGGGGCTGAATCTCGCCGAGTCGAAGATCGAGGAGGTGCTCTTTCGCTCGTGCAAGCTCGACTACGCCAACTTCCGCCACGGCAAGCTGGCTCGCGTGTCCTTCGAGGACTGTGAGATGACCGGCGCCGACTTCCAGGGAGCCGCGATCACGGCCTCACGGTTCTCCGGCTGCCGCCTCGTGGAGAGCGACTTCTCCCGCTCCGAGCTATCAGACGTCGACCTGCGCGGCTGCGAGCTGGCGCCGGCCGGGTCCGTGCTGGGCCTGGCGGGAGCGACGATCGATGAGCTTCAGCTCATGGAGCTCGCCCGCCCGCTCGCGCGCGAGTGCGGAATGACCGTCGAGGAGCGCTGACGCGAGAGGCGCTGCGCGAGGACTCCGGCCTCGGCAGCACGATCGCAAGGACCGCGCCGAGCAGCGAGCCCGCCGCGCCGACACCGAGGCTGAGCTCCGCGTCGCCCCCCAGGGCGCTGTTAGGCTTTTTTACGGACGGTGAAGCTCGCGCGAGCACGAAGGGCCTCGGCCCATGACGCGCTCCCAACGGACACGGAGAGGCCATGAACGACCAGCCGCGCACTTCGCAAGCACGCTCCCGCACGGCCGGGCCTCTCGCTCTGCGTGTCGGTGTCCGCGATCTCGCCGTGGCCGCGCTGCTCGCCTGCGCGGCGATCTCGATGAGCACGTCGAGCGCTCTCGCGATCGAAACGCCCGGGTCGATCCAAGGGACGGTCAAAGTCAACGGCGCCATCCCGAGCCCCCCGGTCACCGTCAAGGTGTGGCACGAAGTCGCAGGTGGCGTCTATCAGCCGGTCGCCCCCGAAGCGAAAACCGAATCCATCGGCAAATACGTGGTCCCGTCGCTGAAACCCGGCAAATACAAGCTCGAGTTCATCCCCGCGGAAGCCGGGGTCGCATCCCAGTACTACGAAAAAAAGGCCGGCCTGTCGGGGGCCAAGGAAGTGTCGGTACTCGCCGGACCGGCGGTATCGACTGCCAATGAAGAACTGGTCACCGGCGCCACGATCACAGGTACGGTCACCGACGCGGTCACGCACCAGCCGCTCGACGGCGTCCTCGTCAAGGCCACGAACGCCACCGAAACGGGAGAAGCCATCTCGGGCTCCGCGATGACCGGCGCGGGCGTGTACAGCATCATCGGGTTGCCGACGGCGACCTACACACTCTCCTACGCCCGCTACAGCGGAGGGACGCCGATCGACTACGCGCCCGCCGAACGGACCGGCATCTCGGCGGTGGTCGGAACGGCGACCGGCCCGCTCGACGTCGGGCTGACCCCCGACGTCCCCACCGAGACCGGCGCGCCGGGGGTCTCCGGTTCCCCGGCGGTCGGTCAGAGCCTGTCCTGCTCGACGGGCGGTTGGGGCGGCGTGGCGCCGATCTCCTTCTCGTTCCAGTGGCTTCGAGACGGGACCGCGATCGTCGGCGCGACGGGCAGCTCCTACACCGTCCAGACCGCCGATGAGGGCCACGGGTTCGGCTGTGAGGTGACCGCGAGCAACTCCTTCGCGCACGTGACCGCACGCAGCGCGGTCGTGAGCGTGGCGCCCGCGTCCGCGGTCGTCGTGCCGATCGTCTCGCCGTCGCCGTCGCCGTCGCCGTCGCCGTCGCCGTCGCCGTCGCCTTCGCCGGTCGCGAGCGTCGCGTTCTCGACGAGTCGCATCACGTTCCGCAAGCGAGCGTCCTCTGTGCGGCTCCTGTGCTCGACCGCCGCCTGCACAGGCACCGTCGAGCTGACCGAGCAGGTGATCGTCACGAGGATCAAGGGCAAGAAGGTCATCTCGCGAAAGCGCAAGACGCTGATCCTCGCCCTCGGCTCCTTCACGATCAGGCCGGGTGCTGGCGCGACGGTCACGCTGCGCCTGACCAAGGTCGGGCGCGGATGGCTCGCGGCCTACACCGGTCGGCGTCTACCCGGCGTGCTCCTCGTGGCCGTGCGCGGCGGGACGACCACCAAGCGGAACGTTTTCTTCAGCGCCAAGGCTCCTCCGAAGAAACGCAAGAAATAGCTACGCGCGGCTAGTCGGCCTTGTGCTCTGAGTCGGCCTCGCCGTATGCCGGCTCGGACAGCGCGTCCTCATCGGCGGCGTCGCGCATGATGCGCGCGGGCGTGTGCTGGTCGCCGTGGGAGGCGTGGTCGATCAGTTCCTGCTCTGAGAGCTCGAAGCCCTCCGACTCGCCGCCGCCCGCTTCCTCGACTGCTCGGCGCTCCTCGCGGCGACGCGTCTCGAGATCCAGCTCGGGGTCGGTCATGCCCCAAGCCTACTGCCGTCGCGAGCCGACCGTCTCAGGGGTAAGCCGCGGACCGCGGGCCTAGGGCTTCAGCTGCTCGCGGGCGCTCTGGATGAGCGTCTCGCCTGCTCGCAGTTCGCCGAGTGCCTCGAGCATGGCGTCCAGCTCGCAGTCGACCCGGTCGGGCCACGGCTTCTGCGGGTGGTCGTCGAGGGTCTTCAATCCGTTGCCGGTGACGATCGCCACGACCGTGTCGTCCGGGGCGAATCGTCCCGCCGACGCGAGTTTCTCGAGCACCGCGATCGTCGTGCCGCCGGCCGGCTCGGTCAGCAGGCCCTCGGTCGCGGCGAGCAGATCGATACCGGCAAAGATGTCGGGGTCACTCGCGTAGCCGGCCGTCCCGCCGCGTTTGCGAACGGCGTCGATGACCAGGTAGCCGTCGCCGGGGGCGCCGATCGCGAGCGAGTGGGCGGCCGTCTCGGGGGTTACGGGATGCACCTCAGCCTCCTCGGCCAAGATCGCCGAGGCGATCGGGTTGCAGCCGCTCGGCTGGGCGATGTGTATCTGGGTCGCGTCGGTCTCGGCGAGGCCGAGGAGCTGGAGCTCCACGAGACCCTTGTGCAGGCGCGAGGAGAGCGTGCCGCCGGCCGCCGCTGTGAGGATGTGGTCGGGGCTCTGCCAGTCGAGCTGCTCGACGATCTCGAAGGCGGCCGTGTTGGCGCCCTCGGCGTAGAACGGGCGCAGCGTGATGTTGGCGAAGTCCATGCCGGTGCTTTCGGCGACTTCGCGGCAGCGCCGGTTGGCTTCGTCGTAGTTGCCCTCCACCTGGCAGACCTTGGCGCCGAGCGCCATGCACGCGCGCGCCTTCGTGCTCTCGAGCCGGTTGGGGTAGAAGACGTAGGAGTCGACGCCCGCCTTGGCCGCGAATGAGGCGACCGCCGTGCCGACGTTGCCCGTCGAGACGCAACCGATCTCCGTCTTGCCGCGCTCCAGCAGCCGCGCGACCGACATCGCGACGACACGATCCTTGTATGAGAGGCTCGGTCGGTTGCTCGAGTCGTCCTTGATGAACAGGTTGCTCAGGCCCAGCTCGGCGCCGAGGCGATCGGCTCTGATCAGCGGTGTGTAACCCGAGAACTGACCGACCCGCGCCTGTGCCGAGGCGTCGACGATCGGCAGCAGCTCCTCGAAGTGCCAGATGTTGTCCGGGCGCTCCTCGGCTGGGACGTCGCGAAAGTGGCGCGCAGCGAGCTCGTAGTCGTAAACCACGTCGAGCCCCTTGCCGCAGTCCGGACAGGAGAAGACCGTGTCCGCCAGCTCATAGCGTTTGTTGCAGCGGTGACAGGCCAATCCGGTCGCGCATGAGCGCGTCCGCTGGCTGGAGCCCGTGGGGCTCTGGGCGGTCTGAGTGCTCATGCCGGTACCTTCAACGATACGCCGGGCCACGGCGTCTGCGCGCCGTGCTCCTGATTGCCGAACGCCATCCACAGCTCCTCGGCCATGTGCGGAGCGAGCGGGCCGAGCATCTGTGCGAGCAGCCCGAGCGCCTCCACGAGTGCCTGCCGGTTGGCGCTCGAGAGCTCGGCGTCACGTGCCAGGACGCGTTTCTCGAAGTCCTTGATGCGGTCGAAGAAGCGCATCACGTCGCGCACCGCCGTGTGCATCTCGAGGCTCTCCATGTCAGCGGTCGTCCGCTCGACCGCGGCCGTACACCACTGCGACAGTTTCAGCCGCAGGTGCTCGGTGTTGTCTCTGACCTGCTCGCCGTCGACCGCGCTCGTGTCCCCATCGGGCACCCCGGCGAGCTGGCGGAGGCTGTACTCCCACACCTGCGTCAGGAAGCGATGGCAGCGCAGCACCGCCGAGTCGCTCCAGTTGAGCGACCGTTGCGGCCGGGCGGCGTAGAGGACGGCCAGCCGAACCGTGTCGGCACCATAGGCCGCGATCAGCTCGTCGGGGTCAACGACGTTGCCGAGGTGCTTGCTCATCTTGCGCCCATCGGCGACGACCATCTCGTGGAACAGGCAGCCGGCGAACGGCTCACCGTCGGTGAGGAAGGAGAGCGGGCCGATGTCGCGTAGTGCCTTGGTGACGACCCGCTGGTCGAACACGAAGTTCCCGCTGTCCGAGCCGGCCACGAGACGCTCTGACGGCAGCCAGTGGCGCAGATCGCCGAGCGCGAGGATGTCCTCGAGCGACTCGTCGCGCGCCTCGGGGGGCACGCAGGCCGGCACCCACAGCCACAGGGCATCGAAATGGCAGTCGAGCGTGTCGGTCTCGCGGCGCGCCGGCGCGCCGCAGCTCGGGCACGTCGTGATGACGAACTCGTCGAGCTCGGCCAGGGGGTTGCCCGCTCCCGTGGGACGGATGTCCAGCGGCAGCACGACCGGCAGCTGCTCCCGCGGGACGGGCACGGTGCCGCACTCCTCGCAGTAGACGATCGGTATCGGTGTGCCCCATGAACGCTGGCGCGAGATCGTGAAGTCGAAGGCCTTGTAGCGAACCGCCGGGCGCGCTCCGGCCGGCAGCGGCGCCTCGAGGACGGGCTCCTCGGGCGCCTCACCGGCATCCGGCAGCTCTACGCCGATCCGCCGCGCGATCACCTCATCGGTGCGGTCACTCGCGGGGACGCCCAGGATTGCCGTCGGCCCGAAGCGCGAGTCGACGACCGGGGAGATGAGAACCGGCAACTCCTCACCGCCCGGAGCGCCGAGCGTACGGCCCGTGTCGATCACCGGGATCGTCTCCGCCTCGCGTGAGCTGCGCTCCCAGCCGCCCGTACGCAGTTGCTCGAGCTGCTCGCCCACGGCCGGGTCCGATGCCCATGTGTCGGCGTCGGGGTGGCGGGGTGAGATCAGCACGAAGCGGGCGTCGGCGACCGCATCCGGGTACGGAGTGAAGACGGTCAGGGCGCGGTCATCGGCCCCGGTCAGGTCGAGCTCGATCCCGTCCAGGCGCCCGAGCACGATCTGCTGGGAGGCGAGCGCCAAGTCGTCCCACATCCCACCGCCCGCCAGCTCGTCCAGGCGCCGGTCGTTCTCATCCAGATATGCGCTGATCCGCAGGTACCACTGGGGCAGCTCGATCAGCCTCACCGGGCCGTGGCAGCGCCAGCAGGTGCCGCCCGCCTCGACCTGGATGGTCGCCAGGGTCGTCTGGCACTGCTCGCACCAGTCCACGTTGCCGGTGCCGCGGTAGATCAGACCGGCCTCGAGCAGGGTGAGGAACAGCCACTGCGACCAGCGGTACATGTTCGTGTCGGAGCTGAGGAACGAGCGCTGCCAGTCGAAGGAGAAGCCGAGCCGCTGGAGCTGGCCGGTCATGTGGGTCGCGCAGCGGTTGACCCAGTCGCTGGGCGACTCGCCGCCGGCGATCGCGCCGAGCTCGGCCGGCAGGCCGAAGGCGTCGAATCCGAACGCGAACAGGACGTCATCGCCGCGGGCGCGGCGGAAGCGCGCGTAGGCGTCCCCGATCGAGTAGCTGCGGACGTGCCCGATGTGGATGTTGCCCGAGGTGAACGGGGCCGAGGGCTTGATGTAGAGGTGGGTGCGATCCTCGGCCGGGGCAGGCGTCGCGAAGGCGTCGCGCTCGCTCCAGGCGGCCTGGCGACGGGCCTCTATCGCATGCGGCTCATACCGTCTGTCGGTCCCATCGCTCATACCAATCGAGCATATCCAAGGCCATTAGGGCCGGTGTGACCGTTGCTATGCTCAAACCCAGTTGGCTGCCGTTCCAATCAAGGCTTGCGCGGCGATGCGCCGCACCCCTTTCGGCCCCGCCCAGCGCGGGGTCTTCTCGTCCGCGGAGAATGCGAGGATGCAGCAATGGAGATAGAGATCGGACGCGGCAAGAAGGCACGCCGCGCATACGGATTCGACGACATCGCGATAGTTCCTTCCCGGCGCACACGCGATCCCGACGACATCGACATCTCATGGAAGCTCGGGCCCTACCAGTTCGAGCTGCCGCTGCTGGCCTCGGCCATGGACGGAGTGGTCTCGCCCGAGACGGCCGGGATCATCGGGCGCCTCGGCGGACTGGCGGTTCTCAACCTCGAGGGTATCTTCACCCGTTATGAGGACGCCGACGAGCAGCTCGAGCGGATCTCGATGCTCCCCAAGGACCTCGCCACACGCGAAATGCAGGAGATCTACAGCGAGCCGGTCAAGCCCGAGCTGATCGCCCAGCGGATCCGTGAGATCAAGGAGCAGAAGGTCGTCGTGGCGGCGTCGCTGACGCCCCAGCGGGTGCTCCAGTACCACGAGATCGCGATGGAGGCGGGGCTCGACGTCCTCGTCATCCAGGGCACCGTCGTCTCCGGTGAGCACGTATCGACCGTCTCCGAGCCGCTCAACCTCAAGGAGTTCATCCCGACGCTCGACGTCCCGGTCGTCGTCGGCGGCTGTGCTTCCTACCACACGGGCCTGCACCTCATGCGCACCGGCGCAGCGGGCGTGCTCGTCGGCGTGGGCCCTGGCGCCGCGTGCACGACGCGAGGTGTCCTGGGCATCGGGGTACCGCAGGCGACGGCGATTGCAGACGTGGCGCACGCGCGCTCGACGCACATGCTCGAGACGGGCGAATACAGCCAGGTGATCGCCGACGGCGGGATGCGCAACGGCGGCGACGTGTCCAAGGCGATCGCCCTCGGCGCGGACGCGGTCATGATCGGCTCGCCGCTCGCTCGCGCCTACGAGGCACCCGGCCGCGGCTACCACTGGGGCATGGCGACGTTCCACCCGACGCTCCCGCGCGGTGCGCGGGTCGAGACCGCCCAGAACGGCTCGCTCGAGGAGATCCTCATAGGCCCGGCGCGCGAGAACGACGGCACGTTCAACCTGTTCGGAGGGCTGCGCACGTCGATGGCGACCTGCGGGCACAAGGACCTCGCCGAGTTCAACCGCGCGGAGGTCGTCGTGGCCCCGTCGCTGCAGACCGAGGGCAAGGCGCTCCAGCGCGACCAGCAGGTCGGCATGGGCGCGACGAACGGGAAGGTAGCCGCCCTCGTCAATGAATGAGGGCGCCGACCCGCCGGCAGCGCTCGCGGGGCGGAACGCCACGGGCGCGGCCGTGCTCGACGCGCCACCATCGCCGCGCTCGGAAGATGAGCGGGCTCCCGCGGACGCACCACCCGGTGCGCCGTCGGAGGAGATCCTCGTCCTCGACTACGGCGGGCAGTACTCGCAGCTGATCGCCCGCCGCGTGCGCGACTGCGGCGTATTCAGCGAGCTGCTACCCCACCACGTCCCTCTCGAGGAGATCGCAAGGCGCAAACCGCGCGGGATCATCCTCTCCGGCGGTCCGGCCTCCGTGTACGCCGAGGGTGCCCCGCCACTCGAGCTCGGACTGCTTGAGCTGGGCGTCCCGGTCATGGGCATCTGTTACGGCATGCAACTGCTCGTCCACACGCTCGGGGGTCGCGTCGAGCAGGCCGACGCGGGCGAGTTCGGACGATCCGATCTGACCGTCTCCGATCCCGGCGTGCTGCTCGCGGGCATGCCCAAGGAACAGACGTGCTGGATGTCCCATCGCGACACCGTCTATGAGCCGCCGCCCGGCTTCACCGCGCTGGCCTCGTCGAGCAGCTCTCCGGTCGCTGCCGTCGAGGATCCCGAGCGGGAGATCTTCGGGATCCAGTTCCACCCCGAGGTCGTGCATACGCCCTACGGGCAGGAGATCCTCACGCGCTTCCTGACCGAGATCTGCGGCTGCGAGCCGACCTGGTCCGCGGCCTCGATCGTCGAGGAACAGATCCGCCGGATCCGCGAGCAGGTCGGCGACGGCAACGTCATCTGCGGTCTCTCAGGCGGCGTGGACTCCTCGGTCGCCGCGCTGCTCGTCCACCGGGCCGTCGGTGAGCAGCTGACCTGTGTGTTCGTCGACCACGGACTGATGCGCAAGGACGAGGGCGAACAGGTGGTGCGGACCTTCCGCGACACGTTCAAGGTGCCGCTCGTGGCCGTCGACGCCGAGACCCGCTTCCTCGACAAGCTCAAGGGCGTCACCGAGCCCGAGGCCAAGCGCAAGGCGATCGGCGCTGAGTTCATCCGCGTTTTCGAGGAGGAGGCCGCCAAGCTTGCCGGCGAGGGGGGAGGCGCAGGCGCGCGCTTCCTCGTGCAGGGCACGCTCTACTCCGACGTGATCGAGTCCGGAGGAGGGACCGGCGCGGCGACGATCAAGTCCCACCACAACGTCGGCGGCCTGCCCGACGACCTCCAGTTCGACCTCGTCGAGCCGCTGAGGGCGCTGTTCAAGGATGAGGTCCGCGCCGTCGGCGCCGAGCTCGGACTGCCGGAACGCCTCGTCTGGCGTCAGCCATTCCCCGGGCCCGGTCTCGCGATCAGGGTGGTCGGCGGCGAAGCGACCAAGGAGCGCCTCGACGTCCTGCGGGAGGCCGACCACATCCTCCAGGAGGAGATCCGCCGGGCGGGGCTCTACCGCGAGCTGTGGCAGTCCTTCTGTGTCCTGCCCGACGTCAGGACCGTGGGCGTCCAGGGCGACGAGCGGACCTATGGCTACGTCGTCGTCATCCGCGCCGTGACAAGCGACGACGCGATGACCGCCGACTGGGCGAGGCTGCCCTACGACCTGCTCGAGACGATCGCCTCGCGGATGATCAACGAGCTTCGCGAGGTCAACCGGGTTGTGCTCGACATCACGTCGAAGCCTCCCGGAACCATCGAGTGGGAGTGACTCAGACCTCCTCTCGCCGCCCCTGACTGCGTCCTGCCTCACTCGCGTGCAAAGCACACTTCGCTCCCTGCGTCCTTGCCACGAATGACGATCCGACCCTCAGGGGTCGTCTCGGCGGAGCACATTTCGCTTCCTGCGTCCTTGCGAGGAATGCCGATCCGACCCCCTGGACCGTATCCCCGGACGTCGCCGGTCACGCGAAGGCCGCTTGTCGGCGAAGCCGGCCGACTTCGCCTATGATGTCCACTCCGCCGCGCGACCGATCGTCTTGATCGTCCAGCGTGGCCTTTTTCACGCCATGGCTCCCTCGACAAAGACCTACGTAGCAAAGCCGACCGACCGCGAGCGGAACTGGCTGATCGTGGACGCCAACGGCAAGACCCTGGGCCGCCTCGCGACCCAGATCGCCGACGTGCTGCGCGGTAAGCGCAAGCCGGAGTACACGCCTCATATCGACACGGGCGACTTCGTGATCGTTGTCAACGCCGAGAAGATTCACGTGAGCGGTAACAAGCGAGCCGACAAGCGTTACTACCGCCACTCCGGCTACCCGGGCGGACTGCGCTCGCGGACGTTCGAGGAGATGCTCGCCCGTCGGCCCGAGCAGATCATCCGCCTTGCCGTCAAAGGCATGATGCCCCGCAACCGCCTGGCCCGTAAACAGATAACGAAGCTCAAGATCTACGCCGGCCCCGAGCATCCGCACGTGGCCCAGAACCCGCAACCTTTGGAGATCGAGGCCTGATGGCCGACGAGGAGACCCCCGAGACCCCTCCGACCGAGAACGAGGGCCACGCCGTGCCGAGCGAGCAGGCGGCCGAAATAGCCG
>DAIRTT010000068.1:0-12834 GCA_036803745.1 Solirubrobacteraceae bacterium
GGCGCCTGCTCGACGCGAGGCTCGCGCTCTGGCTGCGGCGCCTCGGCGGCTGCCGGCTGCTCCTCCAACCCTTCGGTCTTGCGGAAGAGCGCCGCCAGAGGCCCTTCGCGCATGCTCGCGCGCTTAGCGTTGTCCATGAGTGAGAACCTCCTGCGCCAGTTGCCGGTAGGACTGGGCCGCTACCCCGTCGGGCTCGTACTTGAGGACCGACATCCCCTTCACAGGGGCCTCGGCGAAGCGCACCGTCTTGCGGATGCGCGAGGCGAACACACGATCACCGAAGTTTTCCTCGAGGATCTCGATCGCCTCCTTGGCGTGGATCGTCCGTGAGTCCACAAGTGTCGGCAGGATACCCTCGATGTCGATGCCCGGGTTGAGGTTCTCGCGGATCATCGCGAGCGTGTTCTGGAGCTGGATGAGACCGCGCATCGACAGATACTCGCACTGGACGGGGACGATCACCTTGTCGGCAGCTGTGAGGGCGTTGATAGTCAGCAGCCCGAGGCTCGGCGGCGTGTCGATGCAGATGAAGTCGTAGTCCTCGAGGATCGGTTCGAACGCCTTCTGCAGCGAGCGCTCTCGCCCGATCATGGTCGACATCGCTATCTCCGCCCCGGCGAGATCGATCGACGCGCAGGCGATGTCTATCTCACGCTTGCGGATGACCTCGCGGATCGACACCTTGTGCACCAGCACGTCGTACATCGATTTGTCGAGCGTGTCGGGGTCAATGCCCTGGGACATCGTGAGATTGCCCTGCGGGTCCATGTCGACGCACAGGACACGGTGCCCCTCCTCCGCAAACGCGGCGGCGAGGTTGAGCGTTGTGGTCGTCTTCGCCACGCCACCCTTCTGGTTGGCGAACGCGATGACCTTGGCCTTTCCTTCCACGGGGGCTCCGATGCTTGGTTGTTGGAAAGCCGTCCGCTCGGTATTCGCATAGCACGGTGGGATTCCTGCACGGGAACTACGATCCCGAGATGACCGCGAAAGCCCGACACGGACTGCGGGGCCGGCTGAAGGGCAAGCGGGTGCTCGTCTGCGTCGGCGCGGGCGGCGTCGGCAAGACGACCACGTCGGCCTCTCTGGCGCTCGGGCTGGCGATGCACGGGCAGAAGGTTGCGGTCGTGACGATCGATCCGGCCAAGCGCCTGGCCTCGGCGCTCGGCCTCGAGAAGCTCTCGGGCGAGCCGCATCGGATCGACGCTGCCGTCGCGGAGGCGGGCGGCGTGAAGATCGAGGGTGAGCTGTGGGCGATGATGCTCGACGCCAAGCGCACGTTCGACGACATCGTCGAGCGCCTGGCGCCCGATGAGGGCGCCCGCGAGGAGATCCTCGCCAACCCCGTCTACCGCGAGCTCTCGACGGCCGTCTCGGGATCGCATGAGCTCAGCGCCATCGTCAAGCTCTACGAGCTCTACGAGGAGCACGACTTCGACGTGATCGTCCTCGACACGCCCCCCTCGCGCAACGCCCTCGACTTCCTCGAGGCGCCCGGCCGTCTGCTGGGCTTCCTCGAAGGCCGCGCCCTCCAGGTCTTCCTCGCGCCGGGGGGCATGACGGCGCGGCTGTTCGGCCGCGGCACGGCCCTGATCTTCTCGATCTTCGCGCGCGTGACCGGCGTGGACATGCTCGGCGAGCTCTCGCGCTTCTTCCGCTCCCTGGTCGGGATCCTCGACGGCTTCGGCGAGCGCACACGGGGGGTGCAGGATCTGCTCCGCTCGCCCGAGACGGCGTTCCTGATCGTCACGTCGCCCGAGCCCGAGCCGGCGGGCGAGGCCGGCTACCTCGCCGAGCGCTTGAAGCAGGCCGGCATGGCGCGGAGCGAGCTGATCGTCAACCGGGTCAACAGCGACGGCCTGGAGGGCCACAGCGTCGAGGAGGTGCAGGCGCGGCTCGAGGACGAGCTCGGCACCTCGCTGGCAGCCAAGGTCGCGAGCAACCTAGCCGACTTCGACATCCTCGCCCGCCGCGACCGCGACACGATCGCGGACCTCTCGAGGACGTTCGGGAATCGTCCGCCGATCCTTGTTCCCTACCTAGAGGTAGAGATCCAGGATCTCCTCGGGCTCGCCGGCATAGCCGAGCACCTCTTCGCCTGAGGCCGGACGCACGCGGCGCACGGCGGGAGCGGCGATGTCGCCAGAGGGTGCCGCGAACGCATCGAGCTCATCCTGCTCGTACTCGGCCTCTGGCTCGTAGATGGCCTCTGGCTCATCGAACCGGTCTGCCTCGGGCTCGGCGTCAGGCGCGTCGGCCGCCAGGAGCTCGTCGGCGAACGTGACCAGCTCGGGCTCGAGATGCCCGCAGATGACGTCGCGTAGGAGCGCCCTGAGGTGGTCTGCCGTCTCCTGTGCGAGCGCCTGAGCGCCGGCGTTCTCGACGGCTTTCCCGGCGATCGCGGCGCGCTCGAGCTCGACCGCCTGGGCGGCACGCTGCCTGAGGACCGGGCGACGCTCGGGCGTCGCGCACAGCGCCACGAGGCGCTCGATGAGCAGTCCGCTGCCAGCCCCCTCGGGCTCGAGGAGGGCACGCAGGGCGAGCAGGTGGTCGCTGAGCCCCTCGAGTGAGCTCTGGCGCTCGCAGCCGAGCTCGAAGCGCCGCAGCGCCCAGGCGAGCTCGTTGCCGTGGGGCGCGCGCCGTGAGACGAGGTTGCTAAAGGCGCGAAGCTCGTCCTCCTGCTCGGCCGTCACGACGAGCATCCCGTGCGGGCGACCCCGGGCTCCCAGCGCCAGCGCGCTCCAGGTGCCCTCACCCGTGCGCGCCCATCCGAGCGAGCCGAGCGTCACGCGCCCGTCGCCGAACAGCCGCAGGGCGCGCAGAAGGTCCTCGAGCACCTCGCGGGCCCGCGCCAGACCCTCCTGGGGATCGTCGTCCTCAACCGACAGCACGACGACCAGGTGACCACCGGGCGTCTCCTCCTCGGCTACGGCTACCGCCGCCGGCAGTCCGTCGATGGACTGCGGCTTGGCGATCGTGAGTCCGCGCGTCAACGGCAGCTCGGCAGAGGTGATCGTGAGGCCGTGGAGGGTGCCGACGACGGTGACCTCGCTACTCGACGCCGAGGCCGAGAGCTCCAGGCGTCGCATCGCCGCCTCGAGGCGCTCGGGCACCAGCTCGAAATCGCTCTGTTCGGCAAAGACCTCGGCGAGCAGTCCGCTGAGGGCCACATGGGCAGCTGCTCGGCCGCCGGCGCTCTGGACGTCGGCGCCGAGAGCGGCGACGTAGCGCCCGAGCCCGTCGAAGCCCTCGAGCGCCGCGAGGGCCCGTGGGTGGCCCGGCAGACGTTCCAGCGCCGGCATCCGCTCGGCGATGAACTGCGCCGTCATCGGGCGATAGCAGTAGAGCGCCGGACCACCCGAGCCGCGACGGGGCGGCGCCTGCTCGACCTCGAAGGCAACCTCAGCCCCCGCCGCGACGTCGGCATGGAGGTGGGCGGCGACGAGCTCGACGTACTCGCTCAGAGCGGCCTGGAGCTGAAGTGAACGCATCTGCGCTCACTTCGCCGGCGCGTCACTTGCTCCTGCCTCGCGCAGGGCGTCTTGCAGGTGGCCGCGTCAGACGGTGAGCAGGTCGCCCGAGGGCGTCTGCTCGGCGCACTGCTCGCCCAGCCAGTCTTCGCCGTAGGAGCGCATGTCGTCGATGATCGGGATCAGTGCGCGACCCTTTTCGGTCAGGGCGTACTCGACCCGGGGCGGGACCTCGGGGAAGGTGTGGCGCTCGACGATCCCCTGCTCCTCCAAGGCCCGCAGGCGAAGCGAGAGGGTTCTCGGGCTGATTCCCGCCAGCGAGCGTTCGAGCTCGCAGAAGCGCGAGCATCCAGCGGCCAGGTCCCGGATCAGAAGCAGCGTCCACTTACCGCACACGATCTGTGCGGTCATGCACACCGGACATGTCTCATCGACGGCCATTACCGGCTTTACTTTACCAACTGAAGTGAGCGGTGCCGACGCCGTCAGGCGACGGACAGCGAGGAGTCGGGGCGTGGCGGGCTGTCACTCTGGGCGGCGGCCACGTCCTCCATCGTCGTCCCACGGCGTCCTTCGGACTGCATCAGCAGCTTGAAGTCGTGCGGGCTCGAAGCGACGCGCATGGCGTCCTCAAAGGTCACGCGGCCTGCCTTGACGTGCCCGAAGAGCGCCTGGTCGAAGGTCTGCATCCCGTAGTAGCCACCCGAGGTGATGACCTCGACGAGTTTTCCCGTCTGCGAGGGGTCCATGATCATGTCGCGCACACGGCCGGTCATCCGCAGGATCTCGCAGACCGCCACCCGGCCACCCTCGGCACCGGGCACCAGACGCTGGGAGATGACGCCCTTGACCGTGCCGGCGATCATGCTGCGCGCCTGGCTGTGCTGGTGGGGCGGGAAGAAGTCGAGCATCCGGTTGATCGACTCGGTCGCGTCGACCGTGTGGATCGTCGAGAGCACGAGGTGACCGGTCTCGGCGGCCGAGAGGGCGGTCTGAACGGTCTCCTCGTCGCGCATCTCTCCGACCAGGATCACGTCGGGGTCCTGTCGCAGGACTCGCCGCAGGGCACGCTTGAAGGACGCCGTGTCCATGCCGACTTCGCGCTGGTTGATGGCCGAGCGCTTGTCCTCGTGCACGAACTCGATCGGGTCCTCGATCGTCACGATGTGCTTGCTCATCGTGTGGTTCATGTGATCGATCATGGCCGCCAGCGTCGTCGACTTTCCCGAGCCGGTCGTGCCTGTGAGCAGGATGATGCCGCGCTCCTCCTCGGCCAGTTCCCGCACCACGTCGGGTAGCGAGAGCTCTTCGATCGAGCTGATCCGGTGGGGGATCGCGCGACAGACGATCGATACGAGACCGCGCTGCATGAACGCGTTGATCCTGAAGCGCGCGACGCCCGCGATTTCGAAGGAGAAGTCGACCTCGTGCTCCTGGGCGAACTCCTCGAGCTTGGCCTCGTCGCTCAGCAACGTCTTGAGCGCGCGCTGGGTGTCCTCGGAGCTGAGCAGCGGCGCGCTCGAATCGAGCGTCAGGTCGCCGTTGACTCGGTACAGAGGTGCCGAGCCGACCTTGAGGTGGAGGTCCGAGCCCTCCTTGTCAACGAGTTCGCGAAGCGCAGCCTGGACGTCGAACATGCCACCTCATCGGCGCACCCGGCCAAACCCTTGAGCCCACCCCGCGGTCGTGGACGCGAGCAGGCGCTCGAGGACGCCGTTCAGGCGAGTCGGTCAGGTTTCCTGACGGGCAAATCGGGTCGGCTGGCAAGGACGCAGTGAGCGAAGTGTGCAATCGCACACGAGCGATCGAGGACGCCGTCCAGGCGGGCCGAGGCGTCCGTCAGGCGACGTCGCGGAGCTTTTGTGCCTCCGCCAGCGACTGCAGCTTCTTGAGCGACTGGTTCTCGATCTGGCGGATGCGCTCGCGGGTCACGTTGAACGTGCGCCCGACCTCGTCGAGGGTTCGCGGGTGCTCGCCGCCGAGCCCGTATCGGAGCTCGAGGACGCGGCGTTCGCGGTAGCTGAGGTTCTCAAGCGCCTCGCGCAGCGCCTCCTTGGTGAGGATCTCGGCGGCGCGCTCGTAGGGCGACTCAGCTCGCTCATCGGCGATGAACTGGCCGAACTCGGACTCCTCCTCGTCGCCCACGGGCTTCTCGAGCGAGACCGGGGCCTGGGCGGAGCGCTTGATCGAGTCGACCTCCTCAGGGTCGATGCCTGTCACCTCGGCGATCTCGTCCGCGGTCGGCTCACGGCCGAGCTCGGTCACGAGCTTGCGCTCGGCACGGCCGATCTTGTTGAGCTTCTCGACGACGTGGACGGGAATGCGGATCGTGCGCGCCTTGTCGGCGAGCGCGCGGGCAATCGCCTGGCGGATCCACCAAGTCGCATAGGTCGAGAACTTGAAGCCCTTGCGGTAGTCGAACTTCTCAGCCGCCCTCACGAGCCCGAGGGTTCCCTCCTGGATCAGGTCGAGGAACGGGAGACCCTGGTTGCGGTAGTTCTTGGCGATCGAGACGACCAGGCGCAGGTTGGACTCGACCATCTTCTGCTTTGCGTCGAGATCGCCGCGCTCTATCCGCTTGGCGAGGTCCACCTCCTCCTGGGCTGTCAGCAACCGGACCTTGCCGATGTCCTTGAGGAACAACTGCAGCGAGTCGGTCGTCATGTCCGGCTTCAGGTCGAGCGCCGTTTTGGCTTTGCGCCGGCCGCGTTTGTCCGGCGCACGCTCCACCGGAGAGGCGGCGGCGATCGCGGGGTCGATCTCCTCGACGAGCTCGATCTCGGATTTCTCGAAGAAGCCGTGGAGCTCCTCGACGTCTGACTCGTCGAGGTCGAGCTCGGAGACGGCCTTCGTTATCTCCGCATAGGAGAGGACCCCGACCTGCTGCCCCTTGGCGACCAGTCCCTTGACCTCATCCAGCTCCTGCAGCTCGACTACTGACATACGTGTTTCCATTTCTTCCGTCGATCGTGTACCCGATGGCGCGCGCCTGGGCCCCGTGAAATTGGCTGGAACAACTCCTCCGTCGGACATACGCCCGCAGCCCTGCCGACGTTACAACTGAAATTGGGTTCTCCGAGGTCCCATGTTAACGCGTCGACGGCGCGTTCGGCCAGTTTGTCGTTCCGCTTGCCCGGCTCCCGTTAAGCAATGATGTCGACATGAGCGCACCCAGCGAGAGCAACGGCCGGCCGAGCGATCCGCAGGCGGGCGAGGGAGTTCTGGCCAACCTGCCGCGAACCCGCCCACAGCGTTCGAGCCCGCGACGTGCTGCCGCGCGCAGGGCCACCGGCCGGCAGTCTGCTGCGCCCGCCGCTGACGCGCCGGCCCCCGCGAAGGGCAAGGCAAGACGCGCGGGCACCAGCCGAGCGAACGCGACCGGCAAAGCCGGGGCGCCGGCCAAGGGTGCCCGCGCCAGGCCGGCCGCGCCCAAGGCGACGGAGGCTCGCGCCGCCCCCTCGCCGCAGCGGCCCAAACCAGCCAAGTCGAACACCGGGCCCGCCAAGGGTGCAAAGGCCTCGGCCGCCGGCCCGAGAACGACGTCAGGCTCTACGCGGGCGGCGAGCGCCAAAGCCGCCAGACGTCCCGCCGTCGCCGCGAGCTCGGCCGACCCCGGAGTGCCGCGGCAGGGCTTCGAGTCCGACTTCGATCGGGCCAGCGGGCCCGTCCAGCCTCCGGGCGGAGCCGAGCTCGCAGCTACGGCCGCCGAGATCTTCGGCGAGCTCGCCAAGGCGGGGATCTCGACGGGCGAGCGCCTGCTCAAAGACGTGCTGACGCGCCTGCCGCTCTCCTGAGCTGTCGGCGCGCCGCTCACTGGGGCGGTTCGCCTTCTGCGCAGGTTTGTATACTCCTGCTTACGCCGAACCGCTGTGGCTCTGATCACGGTGGACGGGGGACCCAATGCGGATCGAAGCTGATCCGCCGGGGCGAATCGGTCCGCAAGGGCCGTAGCGCCGCATTTGCATGTCGCGCGAGCCCGTCAGCTCACCCCGCAGGCGTCGTAATGATGCGAATCGATCTCAAGACAGCTACGACCCTGCTCGCCCTTGCGATGGCCTGCGCCTGCGCGATCGGCGCCCCCTCGGCGATCGCGGCGAGCACCGGTGGGGCCGGAGCCCCGGTCGCCGGCACGCCGGCCCCGACGTCGAGCAGCAAGGTCCATTCGAGCGGCATCGCGACGTGGTTCGGACCGGGCTTCTACGGCAAGCAGACCGCATGCGGACAGACACTGACCCCGGGGGTCGTCGGCGTCGCCAACCGGACGCTGCCGTGCGGGACGCTGATCAAGGTCAGCTACAGCGGCCGGGCGCTGACGGTTCCCGTGCTCGATCGCGGCCCCTATAGCCACATCGCCGACTGGGACCTGACGGCCGGCGCCGCCAACGCCCTCGGCATCACCGACACCGTTCGCATCCACACCCGCGTGGTCGGGCGTGCAGCCAACACACCCTCGCTGGGCATGCCGAGTGGCGTGCCCAGCTCCGCCCTCGCGGGCGGCGCCGTCGCCGGCTGACCCTAGGCGGGCTCGTCGACGATCGCATGCCCCCGGCCGAGCCGGGTGGCTGACCGAGCGGCATACAGCGACACGTCGGCGTGCGCTGCCAGGGTGGGCGCGTCGCGCCCGTCCTCGGGGCACACGGCCGTTCCCAAGGCAATCTGAAGGCGCCTCCCACGACCGTCGATGGTCTGGGCCGCCGCGGTCGCGAGTCGCTCAGCCAACGCGTCGGCGGCCACACGGTCGGCCGTCGCCGCGACAATCCAGTAGCGGCCGGCGCTCTGGCGCGTGAGCGCCGCGCGCGAGTCCTCGAGGGCAGCGGACAGCACACGGCCGAGTGCCTCGTCGATGACCTCGAGCTCGGCGCCCGCCCCGCGCAGACGCTCCATCTCGGCGGGCTCGAGGAGCAGGACCGCGAAGGGCCGGCCGTCCTCTCGATGGCGTGCCAGCTCCCGGCTGATCGAGCCGATCCATGCGGCGGGGCCGGCCTCGGCGCGTTCGTCGCGGATCTCGATTTCGGGCGTCTGGGGGCGCTCGGGCTCCTCCCACGGGCCGCGACGCTCGACGGTGCGCGGTGGGACCGGGGGCGACTCGTCCCACGATGGGGAGCGCTCTGGTGAGGCGGGTTTGGCCGACACCGTCGCGGACGTCTGCGCCGGCGGCTGTGGCGCTCCGGCAGGCTCGCCGCGGTGCTCGTCGACGATCACCGCTGGGACCTGCTGCGCGTGCTCCTGGCTCTTGGCATCGAGCGGACTCCCTTCGGTCTCACTGTCGGGCGCCGCCCGCTGAGGGAGCGCCGCCATCGCCGCGGCCGCCAGCACAGCACAGACATGGGCGAGCCGGTCCGCCAGATCCGCGACGTCGCGGGCCGTGTGCGCCTCACCTTCGACTAAGAGCACCTCCCACAACACACCGCGCAGCGCCTCGACGGCGGCGACGGCGTCACCGGCATCGCGGACGCCCGCCATCGCCGCGAGCCGCAGCGACAGCGCCGAGCTCTCGCGGCCAGTCGGCGCGCCCTGGCCGGTCAGTCGATCGAGCTCGACCTCGGACTGGAGCGCTCGGATCACCTGCTCGCACAGCGCGGGCGCCTGCAGCGCGAGTGCCTCGAGCGGCAGCTCCCCGAGGACGTCGAGAGGCCGCTCCATCACGAGGGCGGCCATCCAGCGGCGCGCGAGCTCCTCGGCCCGCGCCGTAGTCGACGTCAACGTCATCTCGGCCACCGGCCGGGGGCGCGATCGCGGCTGAGGATGGGCGGCGCCGGGCACACCTGTTGGATATCACCAACCGGGGACGCGATGGGGGCCGCCATCGCCGCGCCGGGATAGCCTGGAGCCGGTGCCCCCGCCGAGGACCCAATGACGCTCGTCTGGATCGCCATCGTGCTCGTCGCCCTCGCGACGGTCCTGCTGACGGCCTGGATCGCGCTCAACCGCAGGCCGCGCGGCGATCGGCCGGAGCTCGTCGAGATCCTCGACCTCGACGACGCCACCTCGCTAGACCCGTCCACTGGGGCCGTGCGCTCGGTCCAGGCGGCGGACCTGCGCATCGAGGAGTCGGTCCTGGACGAGATCTGGACACCAGCCAACCTCGAGCGCCTCGCTCGCACCTACTGGCGCTTCCTGAGCCGTGTCACGCTCGGGCTGATTCGCGTCAACTACACCGAGACGGGCCGCTCGGTGGTACTGCTCGCCCCGCCCCTGCGCCTGCTGAGCTTCCAGGCGCCCGAATACGAGCTCGACGGCGCCCGCGGCCTGGTCAGGTGGCGAATCGAGCGCGGGCTGCTCGTCTCCCGACGCGGACGCGGAGGCAGCGGCTACCTTCAGATCGAGGTCCGGCGCAACCCGGACGAGAACGGGACGCACGCGCACCTCCACGTCGAGGTCGAGGTCGCCAACTTCTACCCCTCGATCTCCTCGGGGCTGGGCACGCGCCTGTACAACGCCACCCAGTCGCGGATCCATGTCGTCGTCACCTACGGGTTCCTCCGCTCGCTCGCCCGCCTGGACCTGGCCGAGTCGCGCGTCGGGCGCTTTGCGACCTAGGCGCGGGCCGCGGGCTGATCCTCGGCCGCGGGCGCCTGGGCCCCGAGGATTCGTGCCGGGGCGCTGACTACGGTCGCCCCCGCCGGGACATCGCCGGCCACGACCGCGCCCGCGCCGATGCGGGCCCCCCGGCCGATGCGCAGGCTGCCTTCCTTGGGCGAGATGATCACCGAGTTCGCTCCGATCTTGACATCGTCCTCGATCGTGATCCGGTGGGGCGAGCCGGTCGAGGCGCGCACCGCGATTGTCACGTTTTGGAAGATGGTCACGCGCTTACCGATCGTCACGTTGCTATGCACGACCGTCCCGAAGCCGTGGTGGCCGAAGCGGACATCGGGGCTGAAGTCGGTCCCGGGCGCCAGGGAGTTGTGGTAGATGACTGAGTTGAGTTTCTTGACCATCAACGCCAGACGCCGGTGCCCGCGCCTGCGCAGCGCCGCCGATAGCCTCCACAAGCGTTCCGGGCTCATGTCGCCGATTGTTGCAGCACGACCCGAGAAGGCCAACGCAGCCGGCGCCCGAGTGTCGCGCGAGCGCGTCTAGAAGCGCTCGCCGCCGACCGCGCGCAGCTTCGCGCGGTCGTGCGTCGCGCGAATCCGGCGGATCGTCCCGGTCCGCGCTCGCGTGACCAGAGATTCTGTCGTCGCACCGCCAGCGTCGGGGTAGCGCACACCCTGCAGCACGTCTCCGTCGGTGATGCCCGTCGCCGAGAAGAAGACATCCTCGCCGGCGACCAGATCGTCGCGATCAAGCACTCGCTCGAGGTCATAGCCGGCGTCCTTGGCAGCGGTGCGCTCGGCCTCGTCGCGCGGCCACAGGCGACCGAGCAGCTGGCCCCCGAGGCACTTGACCGCAGCCGCCGAGATGACGCCCTCGGGAGTCCCGCCGATGCCCCACAGGAGGTCGACCGGGGAGCGCTCGGTCACGGCCAGGAGCACAGCTGAGACGTCGCCGTGGGCGATCAGGCGCACGCGGGCGCCCGCCTTGCGGATCGCCGCGATGCCCTCCTCGTGGCGGGGGCGGTCGAGCACGACGACGATAACGTCGCCGACGGGCCGGCCGCGGCGCTCGGCCACGAGCTTGACCGTCTGTCCGAGCGGGCGGTCGAGGTCGAGCAGGTCGGCGATCTCGCGCGCACCCGCCATCTTCTCCATGTAGACACACGGGCCGGGATCGAACATCGTCCCGCGGGCCGACAACGCGATCACGGCCAGTGCGCTCGGCATGCCGTGCGCCGCGAGCGTCGTCCCCTCGAGCGGGTCGACCGCGATATCGACCTCGGGCGGGGAGCCGTCGCCGATCTGCTCGCCGTTGTAGAGCATCGGCGCCTCGTCCTTCTCGCCCTCACCGATCACGACCAAGCCGTCCATCTGGACCGATTGGAGCATGTATCGCATGCCGTCGACCGCCGCCTGGTCGGCGGCCTCCTTGTCGCCCATCCCGACCAGCGGCGCGGCCGCGAGCGCAGCAGCCTCGGTCACGCGGACGAGCTCGAGCGCGAGGTTGCGATCGGGAAGCTGTTCGGAGTGCGCTTGGTTCAAGACCTATCCCTTTGATCGAGATGCATCAAGCCGATGCCGGAGCTCGCGGACCTAGGAGCAGCGGCTGTTTGGAAAGCTATAGCAACGTCCCTGCCACTACGATCGTGGCGTGAGCGAGCAGATCCCCGCCGTCGAGGCCCGCATCCCCGCAGAGCTTCACGCGGAGGTCCGGGATGCCGCCTCGTTCGCGGCCGGCGAGCGCGTCTCGCAGCGGCTGTTCGAGGGCGATCCGTCGCTCTGGGGCGAGCCGGGCACGCCCGAGGTCTCCGACAGGCTGGGCTGGCTGTCGATCGCCGAGCGGATGCTCGCCGACCTCGACGATGTCGAGGCGTTCGCGCGGGAGATTCGAGACGAGGGCTTCACCGACGTCGTGCTGCTCGGCATGGGCGGCTCGTCGCTGGCGCCCGAGGTCCTGCGGCGCAGCTTTGGCTCCTCCGCCGGCAGCCCACGGCTACATGTGCTCGACTCGACCGACGCCGGGCGCATCCACGCGATCGAGCGTGCGATCGACCTGGCGCGAACCCTCTTCATCGTCTCCTCCAAGTCCGGCGGTACGATCGAGCCGCTCTCCCTCTACGCGCACTTCCGCTCGCTCGCCGATGAAGGCCGGCGGTTCATCGCTGTGACCGACCCCGGCTCCGGGCTGGCCGAGCTCGCCGGCGAACACGGCTTCAGGCAGACGTTTCTCGGGGACGCGGACATCGGCGGCCGCTACAGCGCCCTCTCTCCGTTCGGCATCGTGCCCGCCGCCCTCATGGGCGTGGACGTCCGCCGACTGCTCGAGGGCGCGGCCTCGGCCCGGCGGACTGATGTCCGCCCCGGCGACGGCTCGGCCGACCTCCCCGCACAGCCGGCCGCCGTCTGGCTCGGCACGGCTCTGAGCGCGCTCGCGAAGGCCGGCCGCGACAAGCTGACCTTCATCATCTCCGACACGCTCCCGGGGCTCGGGCTGTGGCTCGAGCAGCTCGTGGCCGAGTCGACCGGCAAGAAGGGCACGGGCATCCTGCCCGTCGCCGACGAGCCGCTCGGGCAGCCCTCGGAATATGGCGGGGATCGCGTGTTCGTCCACCTCACCGACCTGACCTCGCCCGACCCCGCGCTCGACGCGGGAGCCGCAGCCCTCGCCGCCGCGGGCCACCCGCTGATCACGATGCCGACCGCCGGCCCCGGCGACCTCGGCAGGGTCTTCCTGCTGTGGGAGCTCGCAGTCGCGGTCGCAGGCTGGGGTCTTCAGATCAACCCGTTCGACCAGCCCAACGTCCAGCAGGCCAAGGACGCGACCA
>DAIRTT010000069.1:0-12720 GCA_036803745.1 Solirubrobacteraceae bacterium
CGGGCAACTGGAAGATGTACAAGACCGAGGAGCAGGCCGAGGACTACATCCAGGCCCTGCTGCCCCGCGTGTCGGCCGTCGACGGCGTCGACGTGGCGATCTGCGTGCCCTTCACCGATCTGCGGGCGATGATCGACAGCGCTCGCGGGTCGCGCGTGGAGGTGTATGCCCAGAACATGCACCAGGAGCCCGAGGGAGCCTTCACGGGCGAGGTCTCGGCGCCGATGTTGAGCGAGCTCGACGCTCGCGGCGTGATCCTCGGGCACTCCGAGCGCAGGGCCCTGTTTGGCGAGAGTGACAAGGCCCTCGCGCTGAAGGTTCCGGTCGCTCTGGAGGCTGGACTCGTGCCGATTCTGTGCGTCGGCGAGTCCGAGCAGGAGCGCGACAACGACGACACCGATCGCAAGCTTCGCCAGCAGATCAAGGACGCCCTGGCGGGCGTGCCGAGCGAGCGCCTGGCGGACGTGGTGATCGCCTACGAGCCGATCTGGGCGATCGGGACGGGCCGGATGGCGAGCGCCGAGCAGGCCCAGGAGGCGATCGCGTTCATCCGTGCGCTGGTCGCCGACCGCGACCGCGAGGCCTCCGAGCGCGTGCGGATCCTCTATGGAGGGTCGGTCAAGGCCGAGAACGCCGCTGAGCTGCTGGCCCTCCCGGACGTCGACGGCGCCCTGGTCGGCGGCGCGTCACTCGAGGCTGAGTCGTTCGCTGCGATCGTCTTCGCGGCCGGCGCGAACGCAGCGGGATGAGCGTCCCGGCCGGTCCCGCGGCCCTGCCGGCGAGGTGCGCTTGTCTGATCGTGCTCGACGGCTGGGGGCTGGCCGAGCCGAGTCCGGGCAACGCCATCTCACTCGCCGAGACGCCCGTCTTCGACGAGCTGTGGCGCACCTATCCGCATACGACGCTGACGGCCTGGGGACGGGCGGTCGGGTTGCCCGAGGGTCAGATGGGAAACAGCGAGGTCGGCCACCTCAACCTGGGGGCGGGGTCGGTCGTGCGACAGGACCTCGTGCGGATCGACGACGCGGTGGCCGACGGCTCGCTGGCGCAGAACGACGTGCTGCGGGCGGCCTTCGGATCGTCCGAGCGGGTGCACCTGCTCGGGCTCGTCTCAGACGGCGGCGTGCACTCGTCGATCGACCACCTACGGGCGCTGGTCGAGCTCGGCCGGGCGCTCGCGGTCAAGGACCTCGTCGTTCACGCGTTCACCGACGGACGCGACACGCTGCCGCACGCCGGCGCGGGATACATGCGCGAGCTCGACGCGATGCAGGGCGCGCGCGTGGGCTCGGTCGTAGGGCGCTACTGGGCGATGGACCGCGACCGCAGATGGGACCGGACGCAGCGCGCCTACGACATGCTCGCCGCCGGCGAGGCTCCGTATCGGGCCGACAGCGGCGAGCAGGCGGTCGAGGACGCGTACCGCCGCGGCGAGACCGACGAGTTCATCGAGCCGACGCTCGTCGGCGCCGAGGCCTGCATCCGTCCCGCCGACAGCGTGATCTGCTTCAACTTCCGTCCCGACCGCATGCGCCAGATCACGCGGGCGCTCGCCGAGTCTGACTTCGGCACGACGGGCGAGGACCTACCCGGCTGGAGGGGGCGTGACGGCCACGCGGCGGTTGCCCGCTACGCCACCCTGACGCGCTACGAGGAGGACTGGTCCTATCCGGTCGTCTTCTCACCCGAGCACCCCGAGACGACGCTGTCCCTCGTCCTGGCGGCCGAGGGGGCATCCCAGCTGCATGTGGCCGAGACGGAGAAGTATCCGCACGTGACGTACTTCTTCAACGGGGGCGACGAGGCTCCGCTGGGAGGTGAGCGCCGCGAGATGGTGGCCTCGCCGCGGGACGTGCCGACGTATGACCACAAGCCGCAGATGAGCGCCCGGGAGGCGGCCGACGCGTTCGTGGGCGCATGGCGCGAGGACCAGCCGCGCTTCGGGATCATCAACTTCGCCAACGCCGACATGGTGGGCCATACGGGCGTGATCCCGGCGGCGGTGAAGGCGATCGAGACGGTCGACGCGTGCCTCGGGGAGGTGGTGGCGGCGGTCCACGCGAGCGGCGGCGCGTGCCTCATCACCGCAGACCACGGCAATGCCGACCACATGCTCGAGCCCGACGGCAGCCCCAACACCGCGCACTCGATGAACCCGGTGCCGCTGATCCTGACCTCGCCCGGGGTGTCGCTCCGCGAGGAGGGAGGCATCCTCGCCGACGTCGCGCCGACGGTGCTCGAGGCGTTGGGCATCACCCAGCCACGGCAGATGACCGGAAGATCGCTGATCGACGAGCGCTAGATTGTCCGCTGGACTCACAGCCGTTCGGCCGGTGGGAAGCAACCGGACAAGAGGAGGAAGAGGACGTGGTCGAAGAGGAGCTCGAGCGAGGGGACACAGGCAGGCGCTCGCGCGGGCTGCTGGCCGCCTTCTTCATCGCCGCAGGCGTCAACCACTTCATCCAGCCGCGCCCCTACGAAAAGATCGTGCCGCCGCGCCTGCAGGACGAGGCCGGCCGCGTGGTCGCGATCAGCGGCGTGGCCGAGCTGCTGGGCGGGATCGGCGTGCTGCTGCCGGGTACCCGCCGGCTGTCGGGGGTCTGCCTGATCGCTCTCCTGGCGGCCGTGTTCCCCTCCAACCTCTACATGGCGCAGGAGCCGAAGCGTTTCCGTTCGATCCCGCGCTGGGCGCTGTACGCGCGCCTGCCGCTGCAGCCGCTGATGATGCTGTGGGCCTGGAAAGCGACGCGGCGATGACGGCGAAATCCCGCTCGGGCACTGGTGATGCTGCTATGTTCGCTCCAGTAGGATCGTAGATCAGGGCCGTACATCAGGACCGTCATGTCGACCGCGACCGCCGTCAAGATTTCCGCCTCCGACCAGGAGGCCCTCTCGGTGGGAGAGCTGCGCGCCTGGCGAGGTCTGCTTCGCGCTCACGCCTGTCTGGCCAAGCGCCTCGACTCCGAGCTGGACCGGGCCCACGGCCTGCCGATGACCTCCTACGAGGTCCTGCATCACCTGCAGGAGGCGCCGGGCGGGCGGATGCGCATGTACGACCTCGCCGAGCAGGCCCAGCTGTCGCGCAGCGGGCTGACGCGAATGGTCGACCGGCTCGAGCGCGAGGGGCTGCTCGAGCGCTGCTCGTGCGCTCACGACGCACGCGGGTCCTACGCCTGTTTGACGGATGCCGGGCGCGAGCGCGTCGAAGCCGCTCGCCTCACCCACCTTGCGGTCGTCCGCGAGCACTTCTTCTCGCGCTTCAGCGAGGCCGAGCTGGGCGTCCTCGCGGACATGTGGGAGCGGATCGCTCCCTGCACCAACGGCTGCTGAGCCGACCCGGGCGGTGAAGACGGGCGAGCAGGCTCAGGCGGCCTGATCGTCGGTGGCGTCCGGGGGCCGGCCGGTTGCGGCGTCGGCCCCTGAGTCCGCCTCGGCTGCGGCTCCGCGCCGGTGACGGCGATGCACGTAAAAGCCGGTGCCCACCGCGATCGCGACGGCGGCGAGGCCGAGCAGGCCGAAGGCTTCGATCGCGTTACCGGCGGAGTGGCCGAGGAAGTAGGCGATCAGACCGATCGCGACCGCCCACGTGATGCCGCCGAGGGCGTTCCACAGGACGAACGAGCGCCAGTGCATGTGAGTGGCGCCCGCGAGCCAGGAGGCCCACACCCGCAGCCCGAGGACGAAGCGGCCGAAGAAGACGGCCTTGGGGCCGTGGCGTTCGAAGAACGGAGTTCCGGTCGATAGCACCTGCACGCGCTGGCGATGGAACAGGCCGGGGCGCTCGAGCAGCCAGCGTCCGCCCTTGCGGCCGATCAGGTAGCCGATGTTGTCGCCGACGATCGCCCCGGCAGCGGCGAGGCCGATGACGAGCTCGATCTGGAGCTTTCCCTGGCTGGCGAGGGCGGCGGCGGTGATCAGCCCGGTCTCGCCCGGCACGGGCAGCCCTCCCGACTCGCTCATGACGATCAGGAACAGCAGCGGGTAGCCGAAGACCTGAACGAGGTGTTCGACGTCGAGGATGGCGGCGATCATGTGAGGTGCGCTCCTAGGATGGCGCAGTCGAAGGGGGTCGCGGCGTGAGTACCGAGTGATCGGCCCGGCCACGCTCGGTTGATCGGCTCGCCGACGCGAGCTACTGGGTGTTTTCGGAGACGAGCTGTTTGAGCGCCGAGGTGGCCTGCCCGACGTCCTGATAGACGACGTTGCGCAGCGTGACCTTGGTCGGAGCGGGTGCGGTGATGAGCACGACCGCGACGATCACGAGAGCGAGCGCGAGCAGGGCGAGGACGGCCATGAGCAGACGGCTGTTTCCGCGGCGGGCGGTGGGCGCGGCGGCGGCGCGGGCGGGCTTGACGGGTGGCGGGCTGGTGCGCACGGGACCGGGTCGCGGACGTCTGGCGGCGACCGCGCCCGACGGCTTGGCGCCGCGGGGGCTGCTGGTGAGGACGCTTGTCGCCTGTGTGGCGGGCGCGCTGCGGGCAGGCCCCCGGTGCTCAGCCGGTGCGATGCCCTTGGCGCCGTCGCTGAGGCCGCGCTTCATCTCACGGGCGGTCGAGTAGCGGTCGCGCGGGTCGAGCGCGAGCGCCACAGCGACCGCGTCAGCGAGCTCGGGGCCGACGGCTGCGACGATTGTGTCGAGCGTGGGCGGCTCCTCCTGCTGCTGCTTGAGCGCGAGCTCGGTCAGCGACGTGGCCTCGTAGGGCAGTCGCCCGGAGATCAGCTGGTAGGTGACGACGCCGAGCGCGTAGAGGTCGGCGCTCGGACCGGCCTCCTCGCCGCGGGCCTGCTCGGGGGCGAGATAGGCGGCCGTGCCGAGGACCGAGCCGACCTGGGTGATGCTCGACTGCTCGGTCGCCTTGGCGATCCCGAAGTCGGCGAGCTTGACCTCGCCTTCGCGCGCTCGCAGGAGGTTCCCCGGCTTGACGTCGCGGTGGACGACCCCGTGGCGGTGGGCGTAGTGGAGGCCCTCGCAGGCCTGTTCGATGATCGACAGCGCCTCGTCGACCTCGACCCAGCCGTCGTCGCGGAGGATCTCGGCGCAGGAGGAGCCTTCGATGTACTCCATGACGATGAAGTACTGGTCAGTCCGCTCGTCGCGGCCGGAGTCGAAGACCTGCACGATGTTGGGATGGACGAGCCGCGCGGCGGCCTGGGCCTCGCGCTGAAAGCGCGAGACGAAGGCGGGGTCGTCGGCGAGGTGCTCGGCGAGCAGCTTGACGGCCACCTGACGCTCGAGGCGCATGTCCATGGCGAGGTGCACGGTCGACATGCCGCCGAAGCCGAGGCGGCCCTCGAGGCGGTAGCGCCCGGCGATCTCGATGTTGCTCATTTGCCGTTTTCTCCCGCGCCGGCGCCGCCCGCGCCGACACCGCCCGAGGAGCCTGCGCCCGTGCCGCCGCCGGAGCCCTGGCCGTTTTCGGCTTCCGAGCCCGGCGCCTGGGTGCCGCCGCCCGGCCCCGGTTCGGTGGGCGTCGTGTTGGTCGGCGTCGTGGGCGTGGTCGTGGTGGGCGTCGTTTCGGTGGTCGTTGGCGTCGTGGTGGACGTCGAGGTGGTCTTGGGCGTGGTGTTGGTGACGGTGCCCTGGGTGAGCGGCTGGGCACACAGCGCGAGCGCGCGCGAGCGCAGGTTGTCGATGCCCTGACGCAGCGTGTTGCGCAGGCCGGCGTCGACCGAGGCGGGCAGCGCGGCGAAGTCCTGGTTGGTCTTTGCGAGCGCGGCTTCGGTTTTGGTGCAGTTGCCTTCGCCGCTCTGGGCTGCCTGGGCGACGCTTTCGAAGTCGCTCTGCAGCGGCCCGGAGGCGCCCGTCGGGATCAGGCCCTTGCCGGTGCTGCCGCATGCGACGATCACGGCGGCAGCGAGACCGAGCAGGCCGGCGAGTCCGAGGCGGGATGCCGTGCGCAGGCGAGCCGGCCGCGGCGGCGCGCTCGTCGAGGGTTGCAGCGGGCGCATCGTCACTGACCGTACTCCAGGCGCTCGGCCAGTGAGTCCGGCAGGCGCGCCGCACGGATCGCGGCGGCAGCGCCCGCGATGTCGTAATCGGCCCGATGGAACGACGCGACCATGGCGTCGAGGTCGAGCAGCAGCCAGGATGCGCGGGCGTCTCCGTCGCGTGGCTGCCCGACGCTTCCCGGGTTCAGCAGCCACTCGCCCTCGGCGACATCGAGGCGAGTGCCCTCGCGCCGGGGCTCGCCGGTCGCGAGCTCGCCCTCGAGGCGGGCGAAGGAGAGGGCGACGTGCGAATGGCCGATCAGGCAGATGCGCTGCTCCTGGGCGTCGAGGCAGAGCTCGGCGAGGAGCGTCGAGAGGACGTACTCCCACACGGGGTCGCGCGGGCTCGCGTGAAAGAGCCCGATCGTTGCCTCCTGGCCCTGCGGCTTGAGGCCGGCGAGGAAGCGGATGTTCTCGCTTGCCATCACCTCGCGGGTCCACTGGGCAGCGACGGCGGCGCCGCGTGAGAACTCATCGAGCGGGATCTCGCCGGTGACGGCCATGTCGTGGTTGCCGGCCAGGCAGACGGCGGCGTGCTCTCTGGCGAGCTCGACGCAGGCGTCTGGCTCGGCGCCGTAGCCGACGAGATCGCCAAGGCACCAGAGCTCCGAGGCGTCGCTGGCCGCGACGGCCTCGAGGGTGGCCTCAAAGGCGTGCCGGTTGGCATGGATGTCAGAGATCACAGCGACCTTCATCGTCTGCAGGGTAGGAACACCCCCGCTCCGCGGGCGTTGCACGGCTCATCGCGCTGCAAGCGCGCAACCGGCCCCCCGGCGCGCATCACGGCTCGCCGGCGCTCGGCTACTCCGCGTCGGGCTCCGCCTCGCTGCCGCCGTACTCGGGCAGGTTCTTGATGCCCTCGCGGGTGCGCCACTTCGAGTAGTTGTCCTCCATCGCGTCGATCAGCTCGCGCATAAACCGGGGCGAGATGTTGACGCGTGAGACGACGACGCCCGGCACCTCGTCGGACTCGACCTCGTGGTCGACGCGGGCGAACGTGACGGTGAACTCATAGTCGGAGTGGCTGACGTTCGCAAAGTTCGCGTAGACGCCCCCCATGATCTCGGGGGAGAGATGGATGTTTATGTGGCGCTCTGCGCCTGAGTCTTGGTCGGTCACGCAGCTAGTATCGCAAGCCCCGACACCGGAACCGATGACTCAGCCTTTGACCGAAAAAGACCCGGCTGCGCCCGCCTCGGGCGATGGTGCGCCGCCGAAGCCGCTGATCGCCCTGCGCCGGGCGGTGATCGAGGTCGCCGACGGGCTGGCCGACGCGGCGCCGGACGGCGCTCGACCGCAGGGGACGATCACACTGGAGCGCCCCAAACGCGCGGAGTTCGGGGACTACTCGACCAATGCGGCGCTGCTGCTCGCCAAGGGCCTCGGCGCACCGCCGCGCGAGGTGGCTGAGCGCCTTGGGGAGGCCCTGCGCGAGCGCCTCGGTGCGAGTCTGGAGCGCTTCGAGGTGGCCGGCCCGGGCTTCGTAAACCTCTTCCTGACCGACTCGTGGCTGACGGGCGCGCTCGCGCGGGCACTCGCGGTCGGCGAGGAGGTGGGCGTGGGCACGGTCGGCCGGCCCGAACGGATCATCGTGGAGTTCGTGTCGGCGAATCCGACGGGCCCGATGCACGTGGGCCACGCGCGCAACGCGGCCTACGGCGACGCCCTCGGGCGCATGCTGGCGCTGCACGGGCATACCGTGGAGCGCGAGTTCTACGTCAACGACGCCGGTTCGCAGGTGCGCATTTTCGGCGAGTCCGTGCAGGCGCAGGCCGTCGGGCAGGAGATCCCCGAGGGCGGCTACAAAGGGGACTACGTGGCCGAGCTTGCGGCGCGCCTGCCTGGGGCGGCGACGATGGACGCGGGCGAGCTGGGCCGCGCTGCGGTGGCCGCGATGGTTGAGGAGATCAAGGTGTCGCTCGCGCGGTTCCGGGTGGAGGGCTTCGACCGGTGGTTCTTCGAGAGCAGCCTGCACGACGGCGACCCGAGCCCGTTCACGCAGGTGCTTTCGGCCCTTGCGGAGAGGGATCTGACATATCGCAAGGACGGCGCGCTATGGCTGCGGACGAGCGACTTCGGCGACGACAAGGACCGTGTGCTCGAGCGCTCCGACGGCGAGCACACTTATTTCGCGACCGACATCGCCTACCATCAGGACAAGCGCAACCGCGGCTTCGAGCGTCAGATCGACGTGTGGGGCGCCGATCACCACGGTTACCTGCTGCGCATGAAGGCCGCCTACGCGGCCCTGGGCGGGGATCCGGATGAGCTCGAGCTGCTGATCATGCAGCTTGTCCACCTCGTCCGCTCGGGCGAGCGCGCTCAGATGTCCAAGCGGGCGGGCGAGTTCGTGAGCCTCGACGACCTGGTGGCGGAGATCGGCGTCGACGCGGCGCGCTGGTATCTGCTCGCGCGATCGCACGACACGACCGTCGACCTCGACCTCGACCTCGCGCGCGAGCAGTCCAACGAGAACCCGGTCTACTACGTCCAGTACGCCCACGCGCGTATCTCCTCGATGCTCGCGCGCGCCGGCGCCGAGCGTGCCTCCGGCGCGACGGCCTCGGTCGAGGACCCGGGTCGCGCCCCGCTCGAGCCGGCTGAGCGGGCGCTGATCGAGCAGGTGCTGGCGTTCGAAGAGGAGCTGGCCGAGGCGGTCGAGCGCCGGGCGCCGCACAGGATCGCGACCTACGCTCTGGAGCTGGCACAGGGCTTCACGACGTTCTATACAGACTGCCGAGTGCTCGGTGCCGAGCCAGCGAACGTCGAGTCGCTGCGCATCGCCCTGTGCGTGGCGACGATGCGGACGATCGCCCGCTGCCTGGCGATCCTGGGCGTCGGCGCTCCCGACCGCATGTAGGCGCCGGCCGGGCGCCGTCGCGGCGGTCAGTCGAAGCGGGAGAGGTCTGACTCCAGACGGGCTGCGTCGCCGGCGGCGAGCGTGCTCGGGGCCCGGTGCTCGGCCTCCTGGGCCCTCGCGCTCGCACGCCAGCGCGGCAGGAGCACCGCCAGCATCGCGAGGAGGGCAACGACGGCGGCGAGCGGCACGAGGTAGGCGGTCAGATCGAAGCCGTGGGCACTCGGCAGGCCGAGGACCGTCGGGCCGTACTGCGCGACGAGCGCCTGCTTGATTTCGGCTTCGCCCTCGCCCTGATCGATCAGGCCCTGGATGAACGCTCGCTCGCGGTCGGCCTGGGTCGACTGGGCGACGTTGAGCGGGATTTTGCAGGTCACGCACATGACCTGGCGCTCGATCACGGGCAGCGAGGTCCGGGGCGGGGCAGGGGCGCCGTACGTCGCAGGTGCGAGGGTCGCCGCGGCCAGGATGAGGACCAGCAGAGCGCAAAGCACGCGTGAGGACAGCTTGCTCATGAGCTCTCGGCGAGGGCGAGCGCCTGCTTGATGAACGGTTCGGCGATCTCGCCGCGGGAGACGGCCACGATCCTGCCCCGGCGATCGATGATGAAGCTCTCGGGGAGCTGGTCGGTGCCGTAGGCGTGCGCGAACGCGCCGTTGGTGTCGCGCAGATTTGGGTAGGTCAGGTGGTAGCGGCGCACGAAGCTGCGCGAGTCGGGCGATGCGTCGAGATACGTGACGCCCAGCACGGTTGCGCCGTGACCTTCGAGGTTGCCCTGAGCGCGCTGGAGCAGCGGCGCCTCGACCTGGCACGGTTCGCACCACGAGGCCCAGAAGTTGAGCACCACGACCTTCCCCCGCAGCGAGGCGAGACTGCTCGGCCCCGAGCCCGAGAGCGCCGGCAGGGTGCGTGTGGCGTCGGGCGCCGCAGGGAACCGTTTGCTCGCGACGAGATCGTCGAGCGTCCGGTTGGAGGTCTGCGCCGAGACGCCGTAGACCAGCAGGCCGATCAGGCATGCGCCGGCGATCGACGCGAGGATCGGCAGGGCTCGTCGCTTCACGGCCTCCAAGGGTAGAGGGCCGCGGCTGTCCGACTGCGCGGGTCGGCCAGGTCGCGGGTTCCCGTGCGGAGGCGACCTCGCGGACCTCACGGGCCGCGTAACATGCGTGCTCGCGCGGCGGTAGCTCAGTTGGTAGAGCGCAAGCTTCCCAAGCTTGAGGTCGCGGGTTCGACCCCCGTCCGCCGCTTGCAGCGCAAGAGCCGTATTTGGCTCTGGGGAGCGCTATTCGGCTCCATCGCTCGGAAAGACGCAGCGGTCAAATCCGGACAGTAGCGGGCACGTCGGACACGGATCTGCGGTAACGGTGCGGTAACGGAGAATCGTCGGATCCCGCAGAGCAGACTCTGGCCTAAGCTGCCGGGGGCGCGGCCTAGCGGGCCGCTGGCTCTTGAGCTAGCCTTGGGGCGTGACATCCGAGGCGACGGTGCATCTGTCCTCCGTGGCGGGAAGTCCTTTGCTTGATTCTGCTCGCGCGCGGCTGGGCCGCGTGGAGGACGTAATCGCGCGTCTGGATCAAAGCGAGCGTTTGCCGTTGGTGTCGGGGTTGAAGGCCCGGATCGGCGGCAGGGAGCTATTCGTTCCGGCGGATCGCATCGAGCGGCTGGAGGCTGCTGCCGTGCGAACGGCCACGACGAAGCTGAACCTCGCTCAGTTTGAGCGCCGACCTGGAGAGGTGCTGTTGCGGGCCGATGTGCTCGGTCACAGCTTGATCAACGTGAGCACCGCACGGCTCGTCGTGGCGCGTGAGGTCGAGCTGGCCTGTGATGGAGGCGTGTGGCGGGTCGCGGGGATAGACGCGGGGCTGGCTGCTCGATGGCGGCGGCTGCTTCCTCGGCGGTTTCGAGGGCACGACGGTGAGCACCCCGACTTCGTGGAGTGGTCCCAGCTTGAGCCATTCGTCGGCCACGTTCCCACATCGAAACTGCGGCTAACGCACCGGCGCCTGGGGCGCTTGCACGCGGCGCAGATCGCCGACCTCGTGGAGGCAGCCTCTCATAAGGAGGGCGAGGAGATCATGAACGCTGTGGCGCTGGACAAGGAGCTTGAGGCGGACATCTTTGAGGAGCTGGATGAGGAGCACCAGGTCGAGTTCCTGCGGGAGCGCTCAGACGAGCAAGTCGCGGGGGTGCTCGCGAGGATGGGGAGCGATGACGCCGCAGACCTCCTGATGGAGCTGGAGCAAGAGCGGCGTCTGCCGGTACTGGAACTGATGCCCGCGGCCAAGCGGCTGAAGGTCAAGCGTCTGCTCGGCTACAACCCGCAGACCGCAGGGGGCCTGATGAACCCGGACTTCGCTTCGGTGGGCGAGCGCTCGACCGTCGAACAGGCGATCGAGGCAGTCAGACGCAGCGACATCCCGGCCGAGCAGTTGCAAACGGTCGTCGTGGTCGACGCGGACGGCCATCTTGCTGGGGCAGTGCTGGTCGCCGCGCTTGTGCAGGCGAGCGCGCACAAAGCTGTCAGCGGGCTCATCGACCCGAACCGTCCAGCGGTGTCCGCGGAGACGGACCTTCCGGAGATCGCCCGTCTGATGACCGACTACAACCTGACAGGAATGCCGGTGATAGATGGAGACGGCAAGCCGATTGGCCTACTGGCCGTCGATGACGTTCTGGAGCTGATGCTGCCCGATGACTGGCGCCGACGGTTCGGGCTCGCTCGGGATTAGCGGCTGGTTCGGTCCGTTGATACGCTCAGTATGTGCCGCTCGCGCACCTGCGCGAGCGGGCATCTTGAACTAATGGGCGATCAGGTCAGACATACAGATCCAGAGCTGCCGCGAAGTAGCCGCGCCGCGGTTGCCGCGCTGGACTTCCCCTCGCCGGCTGCGCTGATGTAGCCAGCTGAGGATCTCCACCGGCGAACCGCGAAGCGGCTGCGCGCGCCGAAAGGAGGTCAAGCAGATGGCAACCAACCCGCCGCCGCGGTCAGAGCCGCCGCCAGTCCCACCGCGCGAGCGCTTCGTGCTTGATCAGGCGCACGTCGGTGACATCCGCGGCGCGTTCGGCACGATCGGTCAGCACGAGGAGGGCCCAAGAGGAGCCCGCTCGCGCCTACTCGCGTTGCTCGCGATCGTCGGTCCTGGTCTGATCGTCATGGTCGGCGACAATGACGCTGGCGGCGTCGCGACTTACTCCCAGGCCGGACAGAACTACGGCACAAGCCTGCTGTGGGTGCTGCTGCTGCTCGTGCCCGTCCTGGTCGTGAACCAAGAGATGGTGGTGAGGCTCGGTGCCGTGACCGGCGTCGGTCACGCAAGGCTGATCAACGAGCGCTTTGGACGCTTCTGGGGATGGTTCTCGGTAGGCGACCTGTTCCTCCTCAACTTCCTCACGATCGTCACCGAGTTCATCGGTGTCAGCCTTTCCCTCAGCTACCTCGGGGTCTCGAAGTTCATTGCGGTGCCGATCGCTGCCGTCGCGCTCGTCGCGATCACCGTCAGCGGGAGCTTCCGCGCTTGGGAGCGCTCGATGTTCGTGTTCGTGTTCGCGAACCTCTTGTTGATCCCGCTGTTCTTCCTTGCCCACCCGCACGGGAGCAGCGTCGCCCACGACTTTGTCGTCCCTGGAATCTACGGCGGCGCCAACTCTGCCTCTGTGCTGCTGATCATCGCGATCATCGGCACCACCGTCGCGCCCTGGCAACTGTTCTTTCAGCAGTCCAACGTGATCGACAAGCGCATCACGCCACGCTGGATCAACTACGAGCGCCTGGATACCTGGATCGGCGCGATCGTCGTCGTCCTCGGTGCCGCCGCACTCATCAGCGTCTCCGCGTTCGCCTTCGCACACACCCACTATTTCGGTCAATTCAC
>DAIRTT010000070.1:0-12273 GCA_036803745.1 Solirubrobacteraceae bacterium
GTCTCGGTGTCGATGCCGTCGGCGTGCTGGGTGGAGATCAGGATCTTTTCGATCTCGACCGGCTTGCCGTCCTGATAGCGCACGCTGACCTGGGTCTTGCCGTCGGGGCGCAGGTAGGGCACGACCTCGCCCTTGCGGACCTCCGAGAGGCGCTTTGCGAGCTTGTGCGCCAGCGAGATCGGCAGCGGCATCAGCTCGTCGGTCTCGTTGGAGGCGTAGCCGAACATCATCCCCTGGTCACCCGCACCGGCGACATCGAGCTCGTCCTCGTCGGAGGGGTCGTGGCGCGTCTCATACGCCGCGTCGACGCCCTGGGCGATGTCGGGCGACTGTTTGTCGATGGCGTTGATGACCGCGCATGTGTCGCAGTCGAAGCCATAGTCCGCGTTGTCATAGCCGATCTTGCGGACCGTCTCACGGGCGATTTCCTGAATGTCCACGTATGTGTCGGTCGAGATCTCACCCGAGACGACGATCAGTCCGGTGTTGACGAGCGTCTCGCAGGCGACGCGGCCGTAGGGGTCGTCGGTCAGCACGGCGTCGAGGACGCCGTCGGAGATCTGGTCGGCGATCTTGTCCGGGTGTCCCTCCGTGACCGACTCGGAGGTGAACAGGTACTCGTTGTCGGAAAGCTCAGTCATGTTTTTTGGGGATCACTCCAGGGGGTCACGTTGCCGGCGGGCCAGGTGCTCATCGCCGGCAGGATTGGCAAAAGCTCGCAGAAGTCTATGCGGCGCGGGCTCCTCCGCGCTGCCCGCGCTCGACGAAGTCGATGATCAGAGGCACGCCGTCCATCGCGTAGCGGGCGCGGAGGCGGTTCTCGATGAAGTAGGCGTAGTCGCGGGTGACGCGGGTGCGAGAGTTGACCTGGATCGCGAAACGGGGCGGACGCTCGCCGATCTGAGCCATGTAGATCAGCTTCAGGCGATGGCCGCTAGAGCCGCGGCGGGTACCGATCGGCGGCTGGCGCGCCTGGACGGCCTCCGACAGGAAGCGGTTGAGCTCTGGCGTGGGGATCCGCCCCGACATGCGGTCGCCGAGCGCGATCGCCTCGGCCAGCAGTCGAGCGACATGGCGCCCCGTCTTGGCGCTCGTCGTCAGCACCTTGGGCCGCAGCCTGAGCTTCCCGGCGACCCGGCCGCGCTCGTGGTCGAGATCTACCCCTTCGGCGGTCGCATCCTCGCCGCGCTCCTGCAGGTCCCACTTGTTCAGGACGATCGCGGTTGCGCAGCCCGCCTTCATGGCAAGCTCGGCGATGCGCAGGTCCTGGGCGGTGACGCCATCGCTCGCGTCGCAGACGACGAGGGCGACATCGGCGCGCTCGGCGGCGCGCTGGGAGCGCAGCGCGGTGTAGTACTCGACCGAGTCGGCCACCTTGGACTGGCGGCGCATGCCCGCCGTGTCGACGAGGATCAGCTTGCGATCGCCGACCATCAGCGGCATGTCGATCGCGTCGCGGGTCGTGCCGGCGAGCTCTGAGACGATCACCCGCTCTTCGCCGAGAAAGCGGTTGACCAGCGAGGACTTGCCGACGTTCGGCCGGCCGATCACGGCGAGGCGGACGGTGCCCTCCTCGACCTCGGTCTCGCCCTCGGGCAGCAGCTCGACGATGCGGTCGAGCAGGTCGCCCGAGCCGAGGCCCTGGGCGGCTGAGACGGCCAGCGGGTCGCCGAGGCCGAGGCGGTGGAAGTCCGACGCGAGCGTCAGCTCGCCGACGCTGTCGCACTTGTTGGCCGCGACGATGCACGGCAGCGGCGAGCGGCGCAGCAGATCGGCCATCTCCTCGTCGCCGGGGCGCACGCCGGCGCGGGCGTCGACCACGAGCACGGCCACCTGTGCGTCGGCGAGGCCGGCGCGGGCCTGGTCGCGGATCGATCCGGCGAGCGGGTCCTCGTCCTCGAAGTCCACGCCGCCGGTGTCGATCAGCGTGAAGCGCCGTCCGTTCCACTCGCAGTCGAGCTCCTTGCGGTCGCGCGTGATGCCCGGGCGCTCGTGGACGACCGCCTCACGGGTACCCGTGAGGCGGTTGATGAGCGAGGACTTCCCCACGTTCGGGTATCCGACGATGGCGACCTTCATCAGGCCAGTATGACTGTGGGCGGGCGGTTTCCCGGCCTCAGCCCGACCGGGCCGTGCGGTGCGCGAGCGCTGCGATGCGCTCGACGACCTGCTCGATGTCGAGGCCGGTCGTGTCGAGTAGGACCGCGCCGGAGGCCTGGCGCAGCGGGCTGGCCTCGCGCGCGCTGTCGCGCTCGTCGCGCAGCACCTGCTCGGCCAGGACCGTCTCGACATCGGCGCCCAGCTCAGCAGCGCGGCGGCGCGCGCGCTCCCGCGAATCGGCCGTCAGGAAGACCTTGAGAGCCGCGTCGGGCGCGACGACAGTGCCGATGTCGCGTCCCTCGGCGACCCAGTCCCCGCCCGCGATCAGCTCGCGCTGCTTGGCCACGAGCGCCTCTCTGACGCCTGCGTCGGCCGCCACCCGGGAGGCGGCCTCGGAGACCTCGGGCGAGCGGATCAGGCCACTGACCTCGGACCCGTCGAGGAGCACCCGGTCGGTCATCGCGCCGGGCTCCTCGCCCGCTGAGCCTCCGAGCTCGATCGAGGCGTCCCGCGCGAGCTCGGCCGGGTCGCGCCCCGGAGCCCGCAGCGAAAGCAGGGCGATGCAGCGATACATCGCGCCGCTGTCGAGATAGGTGAAGCCGAGCCGGCTCGCGAGCAACCGGGCGACGGTCGACTTGCCGGCCCCCGCCGGGCCATCGATCGCTACGAGCAAAGCCCGGCCAGATCCTCGACGAAGGACGGATAGGAGACGGCCGCGGCGTCCATCCCGATCACCTCGACGCCCTCCTTGGACGCCAGGCCGGCGACGGCGCCCATCATCGCCAAGCGGTGGTCGCCGCGGGAGTCGATCGTGCCGCCGCGCAGGCCGCCGCCGCCGCGAACAGCAAAGCCGTCGTCGGTCGCCTCGATGTCGGCACCCAGACCGCTCAGGCCCTCCACGACGCCGGCGATGCGGTCGGACTCCTTGACGCGCAGCTCCTGCGCGTCGCGGACGATCGTCTCGCCCTCGGCGAAGCAGCCGAGCAGCGCCACGAGCGGGAGCTCGTCGATCGCGAGGGGCACCTCGTCGGCTTCGACGACCGTCCCCTCGAGTGCGCCGTGCGCGACGTCGAGATCGCTGACGGGCTCATCCGCCTCGAGCTCGCCGGTGTCGTCCTCGAGGTCTCCCAGCACGATCCCCTGCATGCGCCTCACTATCCGCAGGAAGCCGGTGCGGGTCCAGTTGACGCCGACGTCGCCGATCAACAGGCGGGAGCCCGGGACGAGCACGCCGGCGGCGATCAGGAAAGCGGCCGAGCTGGGGTCGCCGGGGATGCGGATCGGCTCGAGCAGGAGCTCGTCGGCGTTGACGACGGTCACGTGGCGACCGTTGCGGTGGATCGCCACGCCGGCGCGCAGGAGCATCCGCTCGGTGTGGTCGCGGCTGCGCGTCGGCTCGCCGATGGTCGTGGCGCCGTCGGCCGCCAGCCCCGCGAGCAGCACGCAGGACTTGACCTGGGCACTGGCGACCTCGAGCTCGAAGGAGATCGCGCGCAGGTGCTCGCCGTGGACCTCCAGGGGAGGCAGGCGCCCGTCGCGGGCGCGCAGGTCCGCGCCCATCTGCGCGAGCGGGGCGATGATCCGGTCGACCGGACGTCGGCGGATCGACTCGTCACCATCGAGCGTGAACTTGCGGCCCTCCTGCGCGGCCAGCCACCCGGGCAACAGGCGCATCAAAGTGCCGGCGTTGCCGACATCGATCGGGCCGTCGGGCTCACGTGCCTCGCGCAGGCCGGTCCCGCGGACGACGACGTCCTCCCCGTTCACCTCCACGAGGGCGCCGAGCGCCTGGACAGCCTCGAGCGTCGAGGTCGTGTCGGCCGCGTGTAGGTAGCCCTCGATGCGGACGGGCTCGGAGGCCATCGCGCCGAGCAGGGCGGCACGATGGGAGATGGACTTGTCCCCCGGCGCATCGATCTTGCCGGACAGTCCGCGGGCGGGCTCGAAGCGCATGTCCATCAGGAGGCCCCCATGCTCGCACAGCGCCCGCCGGCGTTCATGCCGGCGCGACCCGGAAGCCGAGCTCGGCGATCAGCTCGCCGGCGCGCTCGGCCTGAGCGTCGCCGGCGATCCACAGCGCGACGGAACCCTGGCTGCGGTCCTCCGAGGGCGAGAGCGCCATGTCGGCGATGTTCACGCCCGCCCGGCCGAGAGCGAGCGCGATCTCGGCGATGACACCGGGACTGTTGGGCACGGCCACACGCAGCTCACGCACCGGGCCGCCGACGAGGCCGGCGCCGAGCAAGGCGTCGTGGTCGGAGCGCGCCCCCTCGTTCCAGGCGGAGATCTGCGGCGCCGACCCATCGGCCAGCCAGGAGCGCACCTCGGCCAGGCGGCCCGCGAGCTCGTCGATGCCGTCGATGAGCGCGTCGCGGTTCGCCATGTAGATGTCGGTCCAGATCGCCGTGTTGGCACCGGCGACGCGGGTGGCGTCACGAAAGCTCGGCCCGACGGCGGGCAGCCGCTCGGAGTCGCCCGCGCTCAGCACCTCGGCGGCCTGGGCGACGAGGAGGTTGGCGAGCACGTGCGGCAGGTGCGAGACACATGCCATCAGCCGGTCGTGTGTCTCGGGGTCGATCGCCGCAGGGCGCGCGCCTAGCGCGACGAGCAGGCGGTGCAGGCGCTCGTAGAGTTCGCCCGCGGTGGCGCCGCCGGCGGGCGTCAGGTACCACGTTGCGCCGTCGAAGAGGTCCTCCCGGGCGTGCTCGACGCCGGCGGTCTCGGCCCCGGCGAGCGGGTGGCCACCGATGAAGCGCTCATCCGAGCCGGCGTCGCCGAGCGTGCGCTTGGTCGAGCCGACGTCGGTGACGACGCAGCCGGCAGCGGCCGACCGGAGCGCCTGCGCAACGGTTGCCGCGAGCACTCCGACAGGCGCCGCCACGAAGACGACGTCCGCATCCGCGACCGCCTCGGCGACGGTGCTCGCGCGGGCGTCGATCGCCCCGAGCTGGAGCGCCCGCTCCAGGACGTCCTCGTCGGGGTCATATCCGCACACCTCGGCGCCCGCACGCCGCCGCGCCGCCAGGCCGATCGAACCGCCGATCAGCCCGACGCCGAGGACTGCAACCCTCACCAGGCGTGCCCCGCCCCGCGGCTCATCAGACGACGCTCAGCGCCTTGCCGGCCAGCTCGGCGGTCCGGGTGACGCTCGCGACGAACTCGCCGAAGCTGTCTGCCAGGAGCGCCTGCGGCCCGTCGCAGACGGCCACCTCCGGGTTCGGATGGACCTCGACGATGATGCCGTCGGCGCCCGCCGCGGCGGAGGCGAGTGACAGCGGCAGCACGAGGTCGCGGCGGCCGGCGGCGTGGCTCGGGTCGACGATGATCGGCAGGTGCGTGAGCTCCTTGAGGATCGGGATCGCCATGATGTCAAGCGTCGTGCGGCGGTGGTCGGTCTCGAACGTCCTAACGCCGCGCTCGCACAGCATCACGCTGGGGTTGCCCTCCTTGAGGATGTACTCGGCGGCCATCAGCAGCTCGTCGAGCGTCGCCGCCAGGCCGCGCTTGAGCAGCGCCGGGCGCCCGGAGCGCCCGATCTCGGTCAGCAGCGGGTAGTTCTGCATGTTGCGGGCGCCGATCTGGATCACGTCGGCGACCTCGAGGACGTCGTCGATGTCGCGCAGGTCCATCAGCTCGGTGACGATCGGCAGGCCCGTCTCCTCCTTGGCCTCCGCCAGCAGGCGCAGGCCCTCGCTGCCGAGGCCCTGGAAGGCATATGGCGACGTGCGCGGCTTGTAGGCGCCGCCTCGCAGAAGCGTGACGCCCGCGTCGCGCACGACACGGGCCGTCTGCAGCATCTGCTCGCGCGATTCGACCGTGCACGGGCCGGCCATGAGAGCGAAGTTATCGCCCCCGATCTTGCGTCCTGCGATGTCGAGCACGGTGCGCTCGCCGTGGCGAATCTGGCTCGATGCGAGCTTGTAGGGCTTGAGGATCGGCATCACCCGGTCGACGCCGGGCTGCCCCTCGAGTCCGAGGCTTTCGAGGTTGACGTCCTGCTCGACGTCGCCGATCGCGCCGATGACCGTCAGGCGCGCACCCTTGATCGGGTGGGCGATGGCCCCCGCGTGCTCGATCTTCTCTATGACGGCGCCGATCTCCTCATCGCTCGCCGTCTCTTGCATGACGATCATCATCTACTGGTCCTTTCACTGACGCCTGGGCATGTTAGAGGTGCTGGGTCTCCACCATCGGGTGGACCGCGAGAGGGGCGCTGGGGCACCCGTCTGGGTGGCGCTCGGTCCCGCTCTGCACGGGACCCGGTGCGGCCTGCCTCACCCGCTCACGTACGGGAGGTGGCCGAAGCGCCTAGCTAAATCGCCAGGCGTAGGGGGACGACCAGGCGGCATAGGCGAGGTGCGTGGGTGCGGCGGATGTGCGCGTAGCCGGGGTCATGATCGTCCACGGGCTTTGTAGCAGAGATCGCGGCAGGCGTAAAGCAGTGGGAGACGCGCGCCCGCCTCGGCGGCTTCGTGGGCTCCTAGGACGCGGCCAGGATCTCGGCGAGCGCATCGAGGAAGCTGCGGTTCTCCTCGGGCAGGCCGTAGGTCACCCGCACGGCGGGCAGGTCGCTGCCGAGCGCCGCGCCGGCACGGACGAGCACGCCGCGCTCCTGCAGGGCGGCGACGATCGCCGCCTCGTCGCGCTCGGCGCCGAGATGCACCCAACAGAAGTTGGCCTGCGACTCGGCCGCGTGGAGGCCGAGCGCGCGCAGGCGCTCGTCGACCGAGATGCGCTCGGCGACCGTCCGGGTGACCCGTTCGATGACCTCGTCCTGATGGGCGAGGGACTCCTCGGCCGCGGCCTGGGCGAGCGCGTTGCAGAAGAACGGCTGGCGCACCTGGTCCAGCGCGCGCGGGAGCGCCTCGGAGCCGCACAGCGCGAAGCCGACCCGCAGCCCGCAGAGGCCGTGGACCTTGGAGAACGTCCGCAGCAGGACGAGGTTGGGGTGAGCGTCGAGCAGATCGATCGAGGCGTCGGGATCCTCGAGCAGGTTGAACTCGCAGTAGGCCTCGTCGAGGATCACGCACACGTGGGCGGGCACCTCGGCGAGGAAGTCGGCGATCCGATCGAGTGCCACGGCCGTGCTCGTCGGGTTGTTGGGGTTGCAGACGAGCACCAGCCGCGTCGCCACGGTGATCTCGCGCAGCATCGCCTCGAGGTCGTGGCACTCGGAGGAGTCGAGCCCGACCGTGACGGCCCGCGCACCCGAGGCCGCGGCCAGGTGCGGGTAGATCGAGAACGACGGCCACGCGTATACGAGCTCGGCCCCCGGCTCGAGCAGCGCCTCGCCGGCCGCGAGCAGGATGTCGCAGGAGCCGTTGCCGATCGCGATGCGGCTGCTCGGCACTCCGTAGCGCTCGCTCAGGCGCCTGCGCAGCCGCGAGTTGGACGGGTCGGGGTAGCGGTTGAGGCCCGGCAGGGCGGCCTCGATCGCGTCGCGCACCGCCTGAAGCGGCGGGAACGGCGACTCGTTGCTGGCCAGCCGCACGGGCGGAGCCTCGCCGGCGTAGCCGCCGGCGGCGGGGTAGGTCGGGATGCGCCGGATGCGCTGGGAGAACTCGATAGCCATCGGCGCCTATTCTGCCGCGCTCGCGCTCGCCGTGCCGGCGCCGAGCCCGCGCCGTGGTTCTACTGGGCGGCCTGGAGGTCCTTGCGCAGCGCGCGCGCCTCGCCGAGATAGACGTGCGTCGGCTCGTGGGCGTCCTCGGCGTGGTAGTGGATCAGCACGCGGATGATCCGCGGCATCGAGCCGGGCACCGGGATCTCTCGCGCGCACAGCAGCGGCACGTGCTCGAAGCCGACCGTGCGGGCGGCGACGGCCGGGAACTCGGCGTCGAGGTCATCGGTGACGGTGAAGATGCAGCTGACGACGTTCGCCGGCGCCAGCTCGTTGTGGCGCATGATCGCCTCCATCAGCTCTCGCGTCGAATCGAGGATCTCATCGGCGTCGTTGCGCTCGACGCTCGTGGCGCCCCGCAGGGCGAACAGTCGCATGGGCGGCGATTGTGTCAGAGCGGCAGAGCCCGCAGGCGCTCGACCTCGACCTCGCGCAGGCGCCGGTGCTCACCCGCCCGCAGCTCGCCCAGCTGCAGTGGCCCGAAGCGGACACGCACGAGCGAGACGACCGGGTGGCCGATCGCCTCGCACATCCTGCGGACCTGGCGGTTGCGCCCTTCGTGGATCATCAGCTCGATCTCATCGCCGGCGAGCTGGCGCACACGCGCGGGCGGGGTCGGCCCGTCCTCGAGCTCGAGCCCCTCGCGCAGCGCCCGCAGCTCTGCCGCCCGTATCGGGCCGCCGCTGAGCTTGGCGCGGTAGGCCTTCTCGACCTCGTAGCGCGGATGGGTTAGGCGGTTCGCGAGATCGCCGTCGTTGGTCAGCAGGATCAGGCCGCTGCTGTCGGCATCCAGGCGACCGACCGGATACAGGCGCAGGCCGGCCGCCGGAACGAGGTCCAGGACGGTCGGGCGGCCGTGGGTGTCGCGGGCGGTCGAGACCACCCCGACGGGCTTGTGCAGCGCAAAGAGGACCCGCGGCTCGGTGCCGGCGAGCGGACGGCCGTCGAGGGCGACCGCGTCGCCCTCCCCCACGTCGCGAGCCGGATCGGTCACCGGCTGCCCGTCGATCGAGACCCGGCCGGCCAGGATCAGCGTCTCGGCCGAGCGCCGCGACGCCACGCCCGCGTGGGCGAGGTACTTGCCTAGGCGCATCGAAGATCCGGGCGGACGGTCATCTGATGCAACCATAGGACCGGAGACCCGCCCGGGGCGGGACGCACGACATGGACCTCAGCCAGCTCGACCAGACGCTCGCAGACCGCGGCGAGCCCAGCTTCCGCGCCCGCCAGGTGTGGGCGTGGGCGGCCCGCGGCGTCGACGGCTATGAGCGGATGACTGACCTGCCGGGCTCGCTGCGCGAGGCGCTGACCGAGGAGCTGCCGTTCTCGAGCCTCACGCTCGAGCAGGAGGCGCGCTCGGACGACGGCACCGTGAAGGCGCTGTTCCAGACCGCCGACCGGCGACCGCTGGAGGCCGTTCTGATGCGCTTCCGTGACGGCCGGCGTTCGATCTGCGTCTCCTCGCAGTCGGGCTGCCCGTTGACGTGCACGTTCTGCGCGACCGGCGCGATGCGCTTCGGGCGCAACCTGACCGCCTCGGAGATCCTCGACCAGGCGCTGCACTTTCGCCGCCTCGAAGCGATCGACCATTGTGTCTTCATGGGCATGGGCGAGCCGATGCTCAACCTCGACGCCGTCCTCGAGGCGTGCGAGCGCCTCCCCGACATCGGCATCACCCACCGCCGCACGACGATCTCGACCGTCGGCTGGATCCCGGGCATCGAGCGGTTGGCCGAATCCGAGATGCCGATCCGCCTCGCCCTCTCCCTCCACGCCGCCGATGACGCCCTGCGCAGCCAGATCATGCCTGTCAACGAGCGCTACCCGATCGCCGAGGTGATCGAGGCGTGCCGCGCCTTCTATGCCCGCAAGCGCCGGCGTGTGTTCATCGAGTACGTGATGCTCGGCGGCGTCAACGACCGCTACGAGCAGGCGCTCGCCCTCGGCCGCCTGCTGTCCGGTGCCTCCGGCCGCTCGACCGGGCGCCCCGCGCGCGCCGGGCGCCCCACCGCCGGCCAGGCCCGCGCGCGCCCCGATCAGCCGATCTTCAAGGTCAACCTGATCCCCTACAACCCGACCGACTCTCCGTATGAGGGCTCCAGCCGCGACTCGATCGCCGCCTTCCGAGGCGCGCTCGAAGCGATGGGGGTCCCCGTCACGGTCCGCCTCACCCGCGGCCGCGACATCGCCGCCGCCTGCGGCCAGCTAGCCGCGACCGCCGCCTGATCGGGGTCGCCGCGGCCGCAGTCCACCCGGCTAGGGGGACGTGGGCCAAGCAGAGCAAGGACGCAGGGAGCGTGGCGTGCTTTGCACGCGAGCGACCGAGGACGCAGCTATGCGCCGGCCCCCGTTCTCCTAGCCCGCGCGGGCCTCTCCGGCCTTCAACAACCGTTCCCGCAGCTCCGCCTGCTCCTCGGGGCTCGGATCCCAGCGGGCGACGTCGGGGAGCTCGTCGAGGCTGTTGAGGCCGAACAGCTTGAGGAACTGGATGTTGGTCCGGTAGAGGACGGCGCCGAACTGGGAGCTGCCGGCCTCCTCGATCAGGCCCCGCTCGAGCAGCGTGGCGGTCGCCGAGTCGGCGCTCACGCCCCGGATACGTGTGATCTCGGGCCTTGAGATCGGCTGCAGGTAGGCGACGATCGCGAGCGTCTCGGCCTGGGCGGCGGTGAGCGTCGAGGTGCGCGGGCGGCTCAGCAGCCGCCGGGCGGCGTCCTCGGCGGCGGGGTCGCTGGTAAGCGTCCAGCCGCCGCCCAGCTCGCGCAGCTGGATCCCGCGGCGTCCCGGCGCATACTCCTCGGCAAGGACCGCGAGAGCGGCCGTCACGGCCCCTTCGCCGGCCTGCGCCGCGTCAGCCAGGTCGGCCGCGCTGAGCGGGTCCGAGGACAGGAACAGCAGCGCCTCGACCGTCCGGGCGAGCGACGGGAGCTCGGGAGCCTCCTCGGCCTCCGAGCCGGGGTCCACCGGCCCGCTCACCCGGCCAGGCCTCCGGCGCCTCCCGTGGCCAGCGCCAGCGGCGCCGGCTCGGCCGCGGGGCGCTCGAGCCCGCGGACGGAGATCTCGCCGAAGCACTCCTCCTGCTGCCAGCCTGCCTCGCCGCGTTTGTAGAGCTCGAGCAGCGCGAACAGCGTAACGGCGACGGTCATCCGGTCGGCGCCCCGGACGGCCTCGTCGAAGCTGAAGGCGCCGCGACGCAGCAGGCCCCGGAGATGCTCCAGGCGCTCGGCTACCGATACTCGCGGCACGGCGATGTGGCGAACGTTGATCGTGGGCGGCATCTGCAGCAGTCGTCCCATCGCCTCGCCGAGCACGGCCGGGTCCTGCGAGCCGTCGGGCGCCGGAACGATGCTGCGGCGTAGGTGTCCCGGCAGCGGCGCCGAGCGGAATCGCACACCCGCCTCGGCGGCTAGCAACTCGCCGAGGTGGGCCGAGGCAGCGCGGTAGCGGCGAGCGTCGAGCATCCGTGCGAGCAGCTCCTCAGCCGCCTGTTCGGGCTCGATGTCGAGCAGCTGCTCGTCTTCGGCGCTGAGCATCAGCCGCGACTTGAGCTCGAGCAGGGCCGCGATCAGGACGATGAACTCGGTCGCCGTCTCGAGATCCAGCTCGCCCCGCTGCTCGAGGTGGTCGAGATAGGCGAGGACCACTTCGGCGAGCTGCAGCTCGAGCAGGTCGACCTCTTCGCGCAGGACCAGCGTCAGCAGCAGGTCGAAGGGCCCGCTGAAGACGTCCAGGTCGAGCTCGAGCGCGGCCAGGCTCACGGTGTGAGGCCCGCGCGTGTCGTGGCGACGGTCATCCGGTCACGGTATCGGGCGCCCCCGACGGCGCCGCTGGTCCGGGTCACGGGGCGCCGACGCCCATGCGGGAGCGCACGTCGGCGAGTGTGCGGCCTGCGATCTCGCGGGCGCGGGCGGCACCGTCGGCGAGGATTGCCTCGAGCGCGGCCTCGTCGGCGCGCAACTCGCCGTAGCACTCGCGCACGGGAGCGAGGTACTCGACGACCGCCTCCGCGACGGCCGTCTTGAAGTCCCCGTAGCGGGCGGCGGAGAACTCGGCTTCGACCGACGCGCCGTCGGCACCGCGGACGGCGGCGAGGATCTCGATGAGGTTGCCGATGCCCTCCTTCTCGGGGCCGCCGCGGACCTCGCTGCCCGAGTCGGTGACGGCGCTCTTGATCTTCTTCTCGATCGCCTTCGGCTCGTCGAGGACGTAGACGGTGCCCTGACCACCGGCTCCGCCGGCGGTGCCCCCGCCGGCGGTCGTCGACATCTTGCTCGTCGGGTCCTGCAGGTCCATGATCCGCGCGCCGACCTCGGGGATGCGGTGCTCGGGCACGACGAGGATCTCCTGGCCGTCGCCGAAGCGCGCGTTGAAGCGTCGGGCGACGTCGCGCATCAGCTCGAGATGCTCTCGCTGATCCTCGCCGACGGGCACCTCGTGGGCGCGGTAGGCGAGAACGTCGGCGGCCTGGAGCACCGGGTAGAGGAGCAGGCCTGCGGAGACGAGCTCGCGCTGGGCGAGCGACTTGTCGCGGAACTGGTGCATCCGCTGCAGGCGCC
>DAIRTT010000071.1:0-12214 GCA_036803745.1 Solirubrobacteraceae bacterium
GGCCGAGCTGGCCGCGCTCGTCGCCCGGGCGCTCGATGAGGACATCGCCTCGGGCGACGTGACGTCGCTGGCGACCGTTCCCGAGGACGCGCGCGCGAGGGCATCGATCCTCCAGAAGGCGCCGGGCGTGATCTTCGGGCTGCGTGCGGCCGAGATGGTCTTCGCCGAGCTCGATCCAGACGCGGTCACGGAGCGTCTGGTGGAGGAGGGCCATTGGCGAGAGGACGGCCCCGTCATGGCGATCGAGGGCAGCGCCAGGGCGCTGCTGAGCGGTGAGCGCACGGCGCTGAACTTCCTCGCCCACCTGTCTGGCGTCGCGACGATCGCAGCACGCGCGAGCGCGGCCGTGGAGGGCACGGGCGCGCGGGTGCTCGACACGCGCAAGACGACGCCGGGCCTGCGCAGCCTTGAGAAGGCGGCCGTGGCGGCGGGCGGGGCGGTCAATCATCGCGCGGGGCTCTACGACGCGATCCTGATCAAGGAGAACCACATCGCGGCCGCCGGCGGGATCGCGGCGGCGATCGAGCGGGCGCGCGCGGCGGCACCACAGCTCAGCGACACGCTCGAGGTCGAGGTCCGCAACCCGCAGGAGATCGACGAGGCGCTCGCCGAGCGCGCGCCGCGCCTGCTGCTCGACAACATGGACGAGGCCGAGCTGCGGGCGGCGGTGGCCCAGGTGGGCGGCCGGGCGACGCTCGAGGCGAGTGGGGGAGTGACCCTCCAGACGCTCCGGGAGCTGGCCGACACGGGGGTAGAATGGGTGTCGATGGGCGCCTTGACTCACTCGGCGCCGGCCCTCGATCTCTCCCTCACATTGGAGGCATTGCCATGAACCTTCCCATGGCTCCCACCCCCACATCCTCAGCGGGCCTGTCGGCCGAGGAGATCGCCGAGATGCAGCGAGAGGTGCGCGCGCTGGCGGACGAGCGTGACGCGGTGATCCTCGCCCACAACTACCAGGTGCCCGAGGTCCAGGACGTGGCCGACTACGTCGGCGACTCGCTCGGGCTCTCACGCCGGGCTGCCGCGGCGGACCGCGGGACGATCGTCTTCTGCGGCGTCCACTTCATGGCCGAGACGGCGTCGGTGCTGTGTCCCGAGAAGACCGTCCTGATCCCCGACCTCGATGCGGGCTGCTCGCTGGCGGCCTCGATCGACGCGGAGCAGCTCGCCGACTGGCGCGCCGAGTACCCCAAGGGCGTGGTCGTGATGTACGTCAACACGACCGCCGAGGTCAAGGCGCTGACCGACTACTGCTGCACGTCGGCCAACGCGGTCGACGTGGTGCGACACATCTATGAGACCCACGGCGCGGATACGGAGATCCTGTTCGGCCCCGACATGTGGCTGGGCGCCTACGTCGAGAAGGAACTCGGACGTCGGATGCACGTGTGGGACGGCGAGTGCCACGTCCACGCCGGGATCCGTCCTTCCGACATCGAGACGATCCGCGCGGCTCATCCGGGAGCGGACTTCCTGATCCACCCCGAGTGCGGATGCTCGACGAGCGTGATGGAGTACGTGGCCGCGGGCGACGTGTCGGCGGAGGGCGTGCACATGCTCTCGACGGGCGGCATGCTCAAGTACGCCGAGGAGGCCGAGAGCGTATCGGCCGGTGGAGCCCCGGCGAGCGGGCGCCGGAAGGCGGTCGTGGCGACGGAGATAGGCATGCTTCACCCGCTGCGGATGGCCGCGCCGGACGTCGACTTCATCCCTGCCAACGCCGAGGCGTCGTGCCAGTTCATGAAGATGATCACGCTGCCCAAGCTGCGCGATGGGCTGCGGGAGATGAAGTACGAGGTCAGAGTCCCGGCTGAGATCGCCGAGCGCGCTCGTGTGCCGATCGACCGGATGGTCGCGATCGGGTAGCGCGCCGAGAGCTGTGTTGGCGTATTCGCTAACATGCGAGGCATGTCCACAGTCTCGGGCAGCGTTGCGGCGGAGTTGATCCGCCAGGTTCGGCGAGAGAGCGGCTTGAGCCAGGCGGAGATCGCCCGGCGAACAGGCATCCACAGCTCCGTGCTGAGCGCATACGAGCATGGACGCAGGCAACCGTCGGTGGCGGCGCTCGCGCGGATCGCGGGCGCGGGCGGGCTGGAGCTGCGGGTTGACGCCCCGTCGGTCGAGCGCTCGTCGGTGCGCAATGGCAGGATTCTCGTGCAGGTGCTCGATCTCGCGGAGCGGCTCCCGTACGAGCCCAGTCCGAAGCTCGCCTACCCGCCACTGTCTGGCGCAGTCGCGTGAGCCTGCTCGGCGAACGGCTGCTCGCAGTTCACGATGCGCTGACCCGGGCCAACCTTCCGCATGCGATCGGAGGTGCCGTCGCGCTCGCGTACTGCACGGTCGAGCCTCGTGGCACGCGAGACCTCGACGTCAACGTGTTTGTCCCGCAGGCGCGTTTCCGCGAGGTGGTGGATGCCCTTCCTGAAGAGATCCAAGTGACTCCCGCCGACGTCGCTGTCGGCGAGCGTGATGGCCAGATCCGGTTGATGTGGGGCGAGACACCCGTTGACCTTTTCCTGAACAACGTCCCTTTCCACAGAGAGGTCGAGAAGAGCGTTCGAGAGGTGGACTTCATGGGGCGAAGGATTCCGGTGCTCGGCTGCACCTCGCTCGCCGTGTTCAAGGCAATGTTCGACCGCACCAGGGACTGGGCCGACATCGAGGCGATGATGGAAAAGGGCTCGATCGATCTCGGTGAGCTCACCCGATGGATTGGCGAGATGACCGGTTCCGATTCCCCCCGCGTGCACCGGCTTCAGGAGCTGCGCGGCTTCCCGCCCCGGATCAAGTCCGCCGGGCCGGGCCCCTAGAACTCCTCGACCGAGTGCGGTCCGACGCAGGCGACGGCGAGGTTGTCGGCGACGCCGTCGGCGACCGCGCGCACCTCATCGAATGTGACGGCGTCGAGCGCGGCGATGGCGGCGTCGGGGTCGATGTCCTCACCGAAGACGACCGCCTGGTTGGCGCCGTAGCGGGCGACTGCGTTGGTGTTCTCGAACGCGAGGACTGTCCGTCCGGCGGCGTAGGCGCGGGCGCGCTGCACCTCCTCCTGGGTGGGGCCGTCGCTGCGCAGCTCATCGACGATCTCGCGCATGCGCGTGTAGGCCTCGACGCACTTGCCCGACTCGAGGCCCGACCCGAGCTGCAGGATGGGCACGTCGGCGAAGGAGTGGTCGATCGCGTAGACCGAGTAGCAGAGCCCGCGCTTCTCGCGGATCTCCTCGAACAGGCGCGAGCCCATCGACCCGCCGAGAAGGGTTGAGTAGATGGAGAGGGCAGCGCGCTGGCGGACGTCGGTGACGGCGATCTCAGGGCGATAGATCATCCGCAGGTGGGACTGGTTGGTGTCGCGCTCCTCGACGAGCTTGTGCGGCTCGAAGGACGGGGCAGGGACGTATGGCTCCGGCTCGGGGAGGGAGGGGAAGCGCCCGAAGCAATCCTGGAGCTCCTGCTCGTCGGGGAGATGCTCGAGATTGCCGGCGAGGAACGCGCCGCCGCGGGCACCGGCCCAACGCCGCTGGCGGAAGGCGACGATGCCCTCGCGGGTGAAGCTGCGCAGGTTCTCCTCGGGTCCGAGGACCGTGCGTCCGAGCGGGTGATCGCCGAAGGCGGCCCTGTCGATCAGGTACTCGGCGACCATCGAGGGCTGGTCGAAGGCGCGGTTGATCTCCTGGATGACGACACCGCGCTCGCGGTCGAGCTCCTCGGCGTCGATCCGGGGACGCCCGACGAAGTCACTGAGCAGGTCGATCGCGGCCGGCGCGCTCTCGGCGCGGACGGTGATGTGGAAGGCGACCAGGTCGTGGCTGGTGTAGGCGTTGAGCACGCCGCCGAGGCGCTCGGCCGTCTCGTTTACGTCCTTGTAGGTAGGGAACTTCTCGCCGCCCTTGAACACGAGGTGCTCGAGGAAGTGAGCCATCCCGTTCTCCTCGGGCCGCTCGTTGCGGGCGCCAGCGTCGAATGCCACGAGCACCGTCAGCGCACGGGTCCCCGGCAGCTCGATCCGGTGGATCGGCAGGCCGTTGGAGGGCACCGTCGTGGTCGTCATGCTCGCCATGAGCCCACCCTAGAAGGTTCGCGCTACGGCGGGACGGCCGGCCCGCCTCGACTACGCTGAGCCCTGCCATGCAGCCGCCGCGCCGCCAGCCGTGGAACGCGATCCTCGTGCTCCTGCTTCCGATCCTGCTCGTCGTGGGGCTGTGGTTCGGCGGGCACCCCGAACACCTGCCGAGCTTCTTGCGCAGCGCGTTCGTGGCCGATCATCAGACACGGGTGGTCGACGAAGCGATCGAGCGAATCGCGCACGACTACTACCGGCCGATCCTCACGAGCAAGCTCTCGGACTCGTCGATCTCGGGCGTGGTCGCGAGCCTGGGCGACCGCTTCTCCCACTATCTGACGGCGAGCGAATTCCGCGACTTCAACTCGCCGCCGCACTTCACGGGCATCGGCGTGGCGGTGGGCCCGGATCGTCGCGGCCTGCTGATCGCTCGAGTGTTCGACTCATCCCCAGCGGCACACGCGGGGCTGAAGGCGGGCGAGCTGATCGTGGCCGTCAACGGCCGGAACCTCGCGGGCCTCTCGGGCGAAGCGGCCACGGGACTGATCAAGGGGGTGCCGGGAACCGACGTCTCGCTGCGGATCGAGTCCGCGGCGAAGGCCGGCACGGGGCACGCCAAGGGCGCCGAGCGCACGCTCAAGATCACCAGGGCGACGATCTCAGAGCCGGTCGTCGCCTCGCTCACGCGGACGGTCGACGCCAAGAAGATCGGCGTGGTGGCGCTGGCGACGTTCAGCCCGGGCGCCCACGGGGAAGTCCGCGAAGCGGTCCAGAAGGAGCTCAAAGCCGGTGCGAAGGCCTTGGTGCTCGACCTACGCAGCAACGGCGGCGGCCTGGTCGAGGAGGCGCAGCTGATCGCGAGCATCTTTGTAGCCAAGGGCACGATCGTGAGCACCCGCGGGCGCACCCAGCAGCCGCAGACGCTACTGGCGACGGGCGGTGCGATCGCGGCGGGAATCCCGGTGGCGGTTCTGGTCGACGGCAACACGGCCTCGGCAGCCGAGATCGTGACGGCGGCGCTGCAGGACCACCGCCGGGCGGTCGTGGTCGGCACCCACACGTTCGGCAAGGGTGTCTTCCAGGAGGAGGAGGCGCTCTCCAACGGCGGCGCCCTGGACATCACGGTGGGCGAGTACTTCACGCCCTCCGGTCGCAACCTGGGCGGAGGCGGGGTCAAGCAGGGGGCGGGCATCACGCCCGAAGTGGTGGTCGCCAAGAAGGTCATCGACACCCAGCGGGGCCTCGACACGGCGCTGAACACGCTGGCCGCCAGGCTCAGGTGAGCTCGCAGGGCGCGCGGCCGGCCGCTCGTCAGGATCGCGGCGAGCGCCCCGCGCCGGCCGACGCGATCGTGGCGGTTCTGGAGCGACGGGGACGCTTCATCGCGGCGAGCCCGCTGTTCCCGCCGCGGGTGGGCGAGAGCCGCCCGACCCGTCGCGGCGGCTCCTCGAGCATCACGCTGCGCTCTGCGCGGCCCGAGCGCGGCCGTCGCGACGCGCGAGCGGGAGACCTTGTCCTCGTCCAGCCGCCCCTGCGCGGCTCGGGCGGGCGGATCGTCAAGATCCTCGGACGCCCGGAGGTCGCACGGGATGTGATCGAGGGCTTCATGCTCGACCGGGGCCTGACCCGAGGCTTCGAGGCGGCGGTGGAGCGCGAGGCACGGGAGGCCGCCGAGCGCGTGCGCGACTCCGACGTCCCGCGGCGCGACGTACGCGGACTGGCTACGTTCACGATCGACCCGATCGGCGCCCGCGACTTCGACGATGCGATCTCGGCCGAGGAGCAGCCCGACGGGGTAACCCGCATCTGGGTTCACATCGCCGACGTGTGCGCGCACGTGCCCGAGGGCTCGCGGATCGACCGTGAGGCGCGCAGGCGCGCGACGAGCGTGTACGTGCCGGGTGCTGTCGAGTCGATGCTGCCACACGCGCTCTCGAGCGATGCCTGCTCGCTCATGCCGGGCGTGGAGCGTCCGGCGGTGACGATCGAGATGGATATGCGCGGCGCGAAGGTGCTCCGCACGGCGTTCTACCGCTCGCTGATCCGCTCGGATGAGCGCATGGATTACGAGCGCGTGGACCGTCTGTTCGCGGGACACGAGCAGATCAGCGAACCCTGGGGCCGGCCGCTGCGCGCCGCCCGCGCGACGGCCGCGGCGCTGCAGCGCGAACGCGAGCAGAGCGGGGCGCTGGTCGTCGAATCGGAGGAGCCCGAGATCGCCTTCGACGATGACGGCAACGTGGCGTCGATCACCGGCCGCGATCAGACGGAGTCCCACCGCCTGATCGAGCACCTGATGATTGCGGCCAACGAAGCCGTTGCGACGCTGCTCGAGCAACGGGGCGTGCCCTGCCTGTACCGCGTCCACGAGCGCCCCGAGCCCGAACGGGTCGAGCGTCTGGTCGACCAGCTGGCCTCGCTCGAGGTGCCGACGCCGCCCGTGCCCGAGCTACTGTCCTCATCGCAGGCGGCCGAGCTGATCGGCGAGATCTCACGGCGGGTCGATGAGCACGTGAAGGGCACCGGCCGCGGCCGCCTGGCGCTCAGCTCGCTGGTGCTGCGCTCGCTCAAGCAGGCCTACTACTCCCCGAGCAACCTCGGTCACGCGGGCCTGCACTCGCCCGCCTACTGTCACTTCACGTCGCCGATCCGCCGCTACCCGGATCTCGTTTGCCACCGGGCGCTGCTCTCGGCTGTCGGCGGCGGCGAGGCGGCTCCGAGGGCGGGGGAGATGGCCGAGCTCGGCAGCTGGACCTCCGAACGGGAGCGCGAAGCGATGAAGATCGAGCGCGGGGCCGATGACATCGCGCGCTGCTTCGCCCTCGAGCAGCTGCTCTACGAGCGGGGCTTCGAGCAGATCTTCGACGGCGAGGTCACGGGTCTGATCTCAGCCGGCGCGTTCGTGTCCTTCGGAGCCGTGAGCGAGGAGGGGGAGAGGCAGGACCCGACGGCGTATGAGGGGATGCTGCCCGTGAGAGTTCTGCGCGCGCCGACGGGCGAGGACGATCAATCACAGGGGCCGGGCCGCCGGGGCCGCCAGTCGGGCGGCGGCCGCGGCCATGAGCGCGAGAGCTCGCGCGAGTGGTGGGAGCTCAACGAGCAGGGCACGATCCTCCAGGGCGAGCGCACGGGCGCGACGCTCAGGTTGGCAGACCCCGTGCAGGTGCGGGTGGCGCGAGTGGATACGGTCCGTGGGCGTGTAGATCTGCTCCCGGCAGGCTAGGCTCCGACGGTGGCCAAGGGCAAGGGAAAGCGCAAGATCGGAGCGGGCGACGTGGCATCCAACCGCTATGCCTCACACCGCTACGAGCTGATCGAGCGCCTGGAGTGCGGGGTGGTCCTGCAGGGAACCGAGGTCAAGGCCCTGCGCGCCTCGGGCGCCCAGCTCAAGGACGGCTACGCGTCGATCCGCGAGGGCGAGCTGTGGCTGCACTCGGTCCACGTGCCGCCATACCAGCCGGCGTCGCGTGAGAACCATGATCCGGAGCGCCCGCGCAAGCTGCTGCTGCATCGAAAGGAGCTCGACCGGATCGCCGCCCGTGCCTCCGAGCGCGGACTGACGCTGGTGCCGACGAGGATCTACTTCAGCGGCCCGCACGCCAAGGTCGAGATCGCGCTCGCGCGGGGCAAGGACCTCTACGACAAGCGCCATTCGATCCGCGAGCGAGAGACCAAGCGGGACATGGAACGCGCGGTGCGCGAGGCCAGGCGCTGAGCGCTAGGTGAAGCTGTGGCTGCCGGCGCTGAGGATGTGGGCGGCATCCATCCCCGAGGCCAGCACGGCGATCAGGCCGACGTAGACGAGCGCGACGAGCGCGCGGTTGCGAGGCGAGACGCGGTAGTAGGCGGCCTGCTCGAGCGAGCGTGATTTGCGCTGCTGCCAGCGCCTCCAGGTCTCCATCCCGCCGAACAGGACGATGATCAAGAGGATCGGGTTGGGGAACACGAACATCATCGCCACGAGCGCACCGAAGCCGAGGAACCACATCCACGGCGCCATCGCGGCCATCGCCCGGCCGCCGTCGAGCGGCACGACGGGCAGCAGGTTGAAGAGGTTGAGGAAGAAGCCGATGTAGGCGAGCGCCCGCATGAAGTCGCTGTTGGTCGCCTCGCCGATGCCCAGGCAGACGGCCGAGCCGGCGGTGCCGAGGATCGGCCCGGCGAGGCCGACGCGCGCCTCCGCGAGGGCGTTGTCACCGAGCGACTTGGCGGTGACGACCGCCCCGAGGAAGGGAATGAACATCGGCGCGCTCGCCTTGATGCCCTCGCGGCGGAGCTGGATCACGTGGCCCATCTCGTGGACGAACAGGAGCACGACGAAGCCGAGCGCGAACGTCCAGCCGAACCACAGCGAGTAGGCCGCGACCGACACGAGCGCCGTGCCTGCGGTCGTGAGGACCTTGGCTTTGGGCAGTAGCAGCACGACGCCTTTGATGGCAGCGAAGAACTTGACCACGAGAGCTCCGATCGCCGCCAGAGCGCTGCCGATCCGGCGCCTCAGGCCGGCGGCGGGCCGCTGCGACGGGGTGGCGAAGGGATCCTCGAGCGCGTGGGCCGTCCGCGCCTCCGCACCGACCGAGGGAGGGCCCGGCGCGAGCGGCGCGGGCGCGCGCAGAGAGAGATCACCATTGTCCATGTCTCCATTGTGGCACCGGGAATAAGCGTTGCCTAACGGAGCTCGCCCGGGCCCGCCGAGCTCTGCGGCCGCGGGCGCGCGTTTTCTTCGGAACGTGCGGGATGATTGTCCAGAGGGTCTTGCAAGGGGCCGGCGGGCGAGCTACTTTGGATCCAGACGCGGAACCGGACCGCAAAGAGCGAGGCCACTGAGGTGTGAGGCCGCGCCACCTACGAAGGCAGGCCCTCGGGCAGGCCGGAGCGGGTTCCTCAAAGTGGTTCGGGACCGCGTCGTTTTCGTTCCGGCAGGTGCGCGCTCTCTCGCGCGGCTAGACTTGCAGGGCAGCAAGCATTCCCGGGGACGACAGGCTTCGACGTGGTCGGCTCGTGGGGATGGTGGCGAGTCGAGGTCCCGGGCGGCCTCGTAAAACACCCGGGAAAACCATAAGTGCGGACTCTCACGAGTACGCCCTCGCCGCTTAGTCAATAGCTAAGCCGTGAGGTCTCGGGCCCCGCTTGCCTGCGGCGGGGAAGGCCGGGATCAGAAAGCAGGCTCACCCGGCGCGGTCCGCCTCCGCCAAGCCGGGGAAATCTAGGAGGCTGGTCCCCAGCAACCCCGCCGGCGAGGCGAGCTGAGGACGAGATCAGAGCGCCGGCTACGCTCGTAGAAGCCATCCTCACGCGATCGCGGACGTGGGTTCGATTCCCACCGTCTCCACTGACACGGACAGGGGCGAAGGTAGCGCGAACTTCGCACCCTTGCAGGGGATTCTCGGCGCGACGGGGTGCGAAAGGATGCGAACGGAAAGCCCCTATTTGCGGGCGTCCGCACCGCGTTGCGTACGCAGAACGGTCGCAGAGCTGCGTACGCTGCGTACGTTGCGATCTCCAGTGCCAGGTTCAGGCTCGGTCTAGCCCACCTACCATCGGACCAGCGCCACCGCGATGGCGTTGGTCGTCGCCTGTCTTCGCTCGTAATGAAGGGGTCCGGGGTTCGAGTCCCCGCGTCGGCTCTCTCAACAAGCCCATGGATACTGGGCTTTGGGCGGATTTGGGCCGGTCGGTCATCGGCTCCCGATTGGCCCAAATAGGCCCGTTTCTGCTACCGCCGGTAGCAAATTGGTAGCACGATCCGAGGAGTCGCTCTCAGCCGCCAATTGCGTGGAACTGGCGGGCCGATGAACGCTTGAATCGCTGCCCGTGTCGCCCCGTGTGACCAGAAGGGCCAAGGCGAAGCGTCCACGAGTCGCCCAACTCACGCAGGACCGATGCCCGGAGACCGTCTTGCATGGAGAGGTCCAGTCGCCGCCTCCTCGGCGCGCTACGAAGCCCGTTGCCGCCCAGTGCGCCCATGAGGACCTTGCTTGCTCTACTAGTCGGCTCGTTGGTCGCCCTCGGTCATCTCGCCCTCGCCTCGCGTCCGTCAGTGAACCGTCAGAATTGGCGGATGGAGAGTTCGGACTGGATAGTCCCTCGGCGGGAGCGCGAATCTTGGACGCGCGCAGGATCGCAACTGGAGGCTCTAGAAGTTGCCGACGACGCTAGTCGCCTACTCGCCGAGCTCGTTCAGCGAGTTACGATCGACGCGACGGAGGACGAGCGTGGCCGCGACGAGCTGGCCCGCCACGCGCTCTGGTTTATGGCGATCATCACTTTCCGAGCCCTCCGGGCAGCGATCCATATGTTTGCCATTGGCTACGAGGATCAGGCCATCGGCTTCCAGCGCCTCATCGACGAACTACACAACCGCGCCGAGGCAATCGACGCCGACGAGTCCGGGGATCAAGCGCGCGCGTGGCTCGACGGCAAGAACGTCGGGTCCGGCGCGAAGCTTGCCGGTCAGCAGTTCTGGGAATTTCTGTCGGGGCCAGTGCACGCGAATGTCCGTGCGGTCCAGGACTGGCTCGCGGTCACCCAGCCGGACGGCAGCGCCAGGGTGACCATCGGCCCCGAGCGACGACCTGAGATGGCGGACCCCGCGCTCACATTCATGGCGGGTGAGGCGCGAGACATTGCGATGCGACTCGCCCGTCGAGTCGGCGTGCCGGTCGACCTGACTGCTCTCGACGCAAAGATTCGCGCAGCGCAGCAGACGCACTTGCCTGAGCAGGGATGTCCGGTCTCATGACGAACATGTGTTCGATCACACAGCGGAAGATGAGTAAGCGTGGCTGACGGCAGCAGCATCGAGTGGACAGAGGCAACTTGGAACCCGGTCACGGGCTGCGACAAGGTCTCGCCCGGATGCGCGCACTGCTACGCGGAGACATTCGCTGAGCGATGGCGCGGGATTGCGGGGCATCCATATGAGCAGGGATTCGACCTCCGGCTTTGGCCGCAGCGACTCGAGCAACCGCTTCGCTGGAAGCGCCCACGCATGATCTTCGTGAACTCGATGGGGGACCTCTTCCACGAGCGCGTACCGGAGGACTTCATTCACGACGTTTTTGACGTGATGGGGCGTGCCAGCCAGCACACCTTCCAGATCCTCACGAAGCGGCACGAGCGCCTTTCGGATGTAGCTCGACGTTTGCCGTGGCATTCAAACATCTGGATGGGCGTCAGCATCGAGAACCGGCGCTTCGTCCATCGTGCCGACTATTTGCGCGATGTCGAGGCTGCTGTCCGCTTCATATCCGCCGAGCCGCTGCTCGGGCCACTGGAAGGGCTGGGTCTTGACGGCATCGACTGGCTGATCGCGGGCGGAGAGTCCGGGGTGGGACATCGTCGTTGTGACCCCGACTGGATTCGGGCGCTACGCGACCAATGCGAGCGGGAGGCCGTCGCATTCTTCTTCAAGCAGTGGGGTGGCCGGACTTCGAAGACCGGAGGCCGACTCCTCGACGGGCGGATCTACGATGGCTGGCCCTCCGCCCGGCTACGAGCGCCCGAGCTAGTCCTCGCCTAGACGGCGCTCGCGCGGGCCGCTCTCCATATCGAAGAGCGTCGTCTGTCCCAACTCCTCGGCAACGCGCAGGCGCACACGGTTGAACACCCAATCCATGATCGTCTCCCCGGCGTCGTTGTCGGTCGCAAAGATCAGGAAATACATCGGCGCGCCGTTCTGCTTCGTGACCTGCCGGTCCAGCACGGTCCGGTAGCCGAGCTTCGTGAAGCCCTCGGCGTACAGGCGCACGTACTCGCTGCGTGCCTGCTCAGCGGTGATCTGGTCCGCGACGCGACGCTCGAAGATCTCTTTCCAACGGTCGTGGCCGTAGATCCGCGTGACGGACTCGGGATGGTCTGGCGCGGCTCGAACGAATCCCATGTCAGTCGGGAACAGGACTAGCTGCTCGACCTTGAAAGGACTGTGACCGCGCTTGTGGTTGGCGATGGCCTCGACTGTCTCCCACGCCAGCTCAGAGCCCTCCGGATCGAGGAAGCAGAACGCTGGTGCGCGTCTTGGAACGAAAGCAAGCATCTCGTTGACGATGCTGTTGGCGTCGTCGTTGAACGGGATGGCCCGATCTCCAAAGCGCTCAATGCGGTGCTTGAGCGCCGCGAGCAGGGTGTAGTGCTCCATTGCTTGCTCGTATT
>DAIRTT010000072.1:0-12203 GCA_036803745.1 Solirubrobacteraceae bacterium
GGTGGGTCGCGTCGCGCAGTCCGTCGCAGGACCACTGCTTGGACCACGTTCACTGCACAGCGCGGTAGACGGCCGCACGGTGATGGTGACCGGCGCGTCAAGCGGGATCGGCCGCGCGGCCGCGGTCGAGATCGGACGGGCCGGTGGCACGGTGCTGCTTGTCGCGCGCACAACGGCAAGGCTCAAGGACACCGCTCGCGAGATCGAGGCGTCCCACGGGCTGGCCGAGGTCTACCGTGCGGACCTCTCCGCCGAGCACTCGATCGACGCGCTGCTCGAGCGGGTGCTCGCCGAGCATCCGACGATCGACGTCCTCGTCAACAATGCGGGCCGTTCGATCCGCCGCTCGCTTGCGCTCAGCTACGACCGCTTCCACGACTTCGAGCGCACGATGCAGCTCAACTACTTCGGTCCGGTCAAGCTGATCCTCGGCCTGCTGCCCGGCATGCGCGAGCGCCGCGGTGGCCAGATCGTCAACGTGAGCACGCTGAGCGTCCAGACCAACGCGCCGCGGTTCAGCGCCTACATCGCGTCGAAGGCCGCGCTCGACGCCTTCACGCGCGTGGCGGCCGCCGAGTGCGCCGACGATGGCGTGCAGTTCACAACGATCCACATGCCCCTCGTACGCACGGCGATGAGCGCTCCGACCAAACTCTACGACCGGTTCCCGGCGCTCACGCCCGAGCAGGCGGCGCAGCTCATCTGCGACGCGATCCGCACCCGCGCCGATCACGTCGGTCCGCACTTGGGCGCGTTCACCGAGCTCGGGTACGCCATCTCGCCGGCCGTGGCGAAGGAGATCCTCGGCGCGGCGTATCGAGCGTTTCCCGATTCCGCGGCAGCGCGTGGGAAGGTCGACGAAAGCGAGTCCGCGTCCGCCCTACAGCGTGCCGTCGCTCAGCTGCTGCGAGGCGCGTACTGGTGAGCGACATGAGCGCCATCGACGCAGCCTGGCTGCGCATGGATCGCCCGACCAACCTCGCGATCATCACGAGCGTCATGTGGCTTGCCCGACCGCCGGACTGGGATGCGGTAGAAGCGCTGCTGCGTGAGCGGCTCATCGATCGCTTCCCGCGCTTCAGCCAGCGGGCGGTGGAACCGCGCATCCTGATCGGCATGCCGCGGTGGCAGGACGATCCCAGCTTCGCGCTGCGGCGACACGTGCACCGCCACCGGCTGCCCGCCCCCGGCGACCAGGCCGCGCTCGAGGCGTTCGTGGGAACCCTGCAGTCCACACCACTCGATCGCGACAGGCCGCTGTGGAGTGTGCACCTCGTGGACGGCTTCGGCGACGGCGCCGCGATTGTCTGGCGAATCCAGCATTCCATCGTCGACGGGATCTCGCTCGCGCGCGTGCTTCATTCGCTCAGCGATCACGCACCCGGGGCCGGTATCGCTCCGGACGCAAAGCGCCACACGCCCTCGCTTCCCGGCGCCGCGGGCTACGCGGCGCCGGTGATGCTCGCCGGTGGCAAGCTCGCAACGGCGATCGCCCGCGAGACGCGTAACGCGGTCGCGCACCCGGGCTGGACCCTACGCGGGCGGATCGCCGGCGTCGACGCGCTGTCGCTCGCGAAGATCGCACGTACCGGCCCGGACGCTCCCACGGTGCTGAAGGGCCCTCTGGGCGTCCCGCAGCGCACGAGCTGGACGACGCCGATGTCGCTCGACGAGGTCAAGCGGATCGGGCGTCCGACCGGCGCCACCGTCAACGATGTCGCACTTGCGGCGCTCGCCGGCGCCCTGCACGATCATCTGGCCGCCCGCGGCAGCCTCGTCGAGGAGATCCGCGCGTACATGCCGTTCAACCTGCGCCCGCTGGACGAGCCGATCCCGCGGGAGCTCGGCAACATGTTCGGCCTCGTCTTCCTGACGTTGCCGATCGGCGTCGCGGCTCGCCGCGAGCGACTCGCGTGCGTGCAGCAACGCATGGGCGAGATCGTCACCAGTGGCTTCCCATGCGCCAGTTCGGCTTGCGCGACGGTTTGCTCGTCTTGACCTGAATCTCGATCATTTGGCGCCGGTGGCTGGCGTCCACGGCGAGCACGTCGGCATGCGCAACACCCTCACGCGTCAGGGCCGCGGCCCATCCAAGCTGGGCCAAGACGGAGCAGACAAAGTGCTCGCCTGAAGAACCGATGACCTTGGTATCTGAATGCGCCAACAGGCACTAGTCTACGCGCGCCAGCGGGATGGGGCGCACGATAAGGGTCGGGCTGGTGCGTGGCCGGCCCACGCGCGATCGCTCAGCAGGCGACTCGAGGCGGGAGATCCGCGGGGACATCGGTAAGGTCGAGAAATTCGGCCGCGAATTCTTTGAAGCGGTTCACGTCGGCAAGGTTGGTGGCGAGTCCGAGTGACGCGCGGATGGCGCCGCCGGATGGCAGGCCGATCTCTCGCACATAGTCGTCAAGGGCCATGCCTTCCCCGAACTCCCCACCGACGAGCGTCTCACGGGAGATCGTGAATGCGATCTCCCCCGCGCCCGGGTTACAGAAGCAGCCGGTCCGGAGTGAGACCTTGTGCTGACTGGCGATGCGATCGACGTAGCGCTCGTCGACGATGCGTCCGTCAGGGTGCAGGAAGTTGAATGCGACAGTGGCACCCCGCTGCTCCCAGGATCGCGGTCCGTAGATGGTGGCCGCGGGGGAGCCATTTGAATGCCTGAGGTCACCGATGGCGTCGAGTAGCCAGTCGCCGAGCGCGGCGACCCGCGCGTGGATCGTCTCTAGGCCGACGCGGTCGAGGAGGTCCAAGCCGATCTCAACGGCGGGCAGGTTCAGGTAGTTGACCGTGCCGTCTTCGAAGTGCGGAGCACCCGGCGCGGACTGGTAGTACTGGCGCTGGACGAACGCGGCGACGATCGTGCCGCCGGAGAACCACGGACGCTCGAGCTTGGCCAGGGCCTCTCTGCGGGCGAGCAGGCACCCAACGCCAGTCGGCCAACCGAACATCTTGTAGAAGGACAGTGCGACGAAGTCCGGGTGCCAGCGGCTTAGGTCGAGCCGATTCGTCGGGACGTATGCCGCGGCGTCGAGCAGCACGTGCCAGCCGTGCGCGTGGGCGTGCTCGATCCACTCCAGCGGGTGGTGCACACCGGAGAAGTTGGATTGTGCCGGGTATGCGAACAGGTTGTGGTGCTCGCCCGCGGTGTCGGTCAGGTAGCGGGGAAGCAGGCCCTCGTCGACGCGCAGGTCGGCGGCGGCGCTCGGGACGTAGGACGTCTCGGCCCCTCGGGCGCGGGCGAACTCGCGGATCCCGTTGACCGAGTTGTGGTTGTCGAAAGTGAGCAGGAAACGATCTCCCTCGCGAAAGGGGTAGGCCTCACCCACGAGCCGCAGTGCCCCGGTGGCGTTGGGGGTGAAGATCGCCTCGTACTCTTCGGAGGAAGCTTTGAAGAACTCCAGTACTCGTGCCCGGGCGCTCTCGAGCATTTCGGTACTCGCGGCCGAGGTTGGGTTGACCGAGTGCGGGTTGCCGAACACGTTCTCGCGCAGCATCCGCATGTGCTCGACCAGCTGCGAGTCCGCATACAGTCCACCGCCGGTGTAGTCGAGATAGACATGACCCCCGTGGTCCAAGCGCGCGAAGTCGGTTCGGCGGAGCTCGTCGAGTGCCGCCGTCGCCTCGTAGTCCGGATGCCGGCGCTGAAAGACCACCTCCGTTTCGCGTACCTCCGACGCGGCGGGAGTGGTACTCATGTCGCCCGGCCAGTGCCGTCGCCGCGAAGCCCGGCGAGCAGATCAGAGCGCTCCCTCGCTGATCCCACCTTCCCGGACGTGTGAGACCACAACCATGCGAACACCGGATGCTGGCCGGCTCCCGTCCTTGACGCCGGCTTGCGCCCGGTCAGCGTGCTCAGGGAGAGCTTCGCGAGAGCCATCGCACGAGCGACAGCGTCGATCTGATTCAGCTCGCCGGCACTCAGATGCTCTCGAGCGGACTCCTCGACATCCCGTGGGACTGACTCGGCAAAGTGACTCTCGGCGCGCGCGACGGCGTAGGCGACAGCTGCTCGGCTCCGCGGGTCAAGACGTTCGAGATCACCGACGCTTAGAGCCTCAAGCTCGGTGGGCGAGACGCCTGCGCGCCGTGCCCAGCTCTGATGGGCACGGGTGCACTCGCTACATGCATTGACCTGACTGACGGCGACCATGACTCGCTCGCGAAACCGACGATCGAGCCCCCCGGCATACGCCCGAGCCAGCAGAGGGCCTCGCAACAGCACGCTAGCGATGTCCCGCGTAGCTTCCCCGACCGAGTAGAACCGGCGCGGTACACAGCCGCCCACCTCGCCCCGATCAGGTCCGGCCGAGGTGGGCACGTCCCTCACCATGCCGTGGATCGCCGGGTCCGGGCGGGTGCCGTTCGAGCTGGTCATGACCTGACTGTAGCCCGGTGCCCCGGGGAGGTTTTGCGTCGCCCGCCGCGCGGCGACCAGAAGAGGCGTGCCGTGATGCACGCTCGCATATCCATGAGCTGCTCGAGGAAACCCTTGACCCGGTCACGACGATCGCGGTTCAGCATCACCTCGACAGTTGTCCGAGCTGCCCCGCCTCGTTGCAGGCGGCGGCTGGCGTTCTCGCGGCGCTGCGCCGCGAAGGAGACGTGGCGCCGATCCCCACTCCATTGCGGCTCCGAATTGCCGAGCTCGTCCGCGAGGCTGAGGAGGCACCGTGATCGCCGGCGGCGCGTCTGCGGGAGGGTTTGGTTCCGGCTGAGCAGCGTAGTAGAAACCTCGGCCGCGCCGCGTAGTTTCCACGCTTGACGTAGTCGTCTTGCGGACCTAGCTTGGACCCATGTGCACCGCTAGACAACTACAAACGGGTGCTTCTGGGCTCTGGCGGCCGACCTCGGTCTTGCGCTCTGCCGCATCGTCCCCGGTGTCGGCGTGAGCCGCGTCGTAGTACTCGGCGCTGGAATCTCCGGTCACACGGCGGCGGCGTTCGCGCGCAGCTGGCTCGGGCGCGGCGACACGGTGACCGTGGTCTCGCCGCGGCCGGACTACAACTGGGTGCCCTCGAACATCTGGGTCGGGGTTGGGCTGATGAAGCCGGCGCAGGTGACCGTTCCCCTAGCGCCCATCTATGAGCGAGCCGGGATCGAGTTTGTGCTGGCGTCCGCGCGTGAGATCCATCCCGAGGGCGACCTCGAGGACGGGAGCGCGTACGTGACCGCGGAGTCAGCTGACGGCGTGATCACCAGGGTGCCTTACGACTTCCTGATCAACGCGACCGGTCCGGCGCTGCGTTTTGACAAGACCGAGGGCCTTGGACCGGATGGCGGCCACAGCCTTTCGGTGTGCCTCCCTCAACATGCAGCGCAGGCCGCAGCCGCGCTGGCCGAGGAGGTCGAGCGGATGCGCAAAGGCGAGCGGCGGCGCTTCCTGGTCGGCGTGGGCCACGGCACCTGCACGTGTGAGGGCGCGGCGTTCGAGTACATCGTCAACCTGGAGTTCGAGCTGCGTAACCGCGGCGTGCGCGACAAAGCCGAGATCACGTGGATCACGAACGAGTACGAGCTCGGCGACTTCGGCATGGGCGGCATGCACCTCAAGCGCGGCGGCTACATCACCCCCAGCAGCATCTTCAACGCCTCCCTGTTCGCCGAGCGCGGGATCGACTGGATCACACGCGCCCATGTGAGCAGGGTCGAGCCCGACCGTGTGCTCTACGAGACGCTCGACGGCAATGAGAGCGAGCAGGGGTTCGACTTCGCGATGCTGCTCCCCCCCTTCTCCGGGGTCGGCCTGAAGGCGTTCGACCGCGACGGCGCCGAAATCACCGAGCGCCTGTTCATGCCGAACGAGTTCATGCGCGTCGACGCCAACTACACCCCGACTGCCTATGAGGATTGGAAGGCATCGGACTGGCCGCGCACCTACCAGTCACCCGACTACAAGAACATCTTCGCTGCCGGGATCGCATTCGCGCCCCCGCACCCGATCTCCGTCCCTCGCAAGAGCCCGAACGGCACGGTCATCGCACCGGCACCGCCTCGTACCGGCATGCCGTCGGCGATGATTGGCAAGGCCGTCGCGAGCAGCATCGTGGACATGATCCGCGGCGCTGACGCGCCGACCCACACCGCCTCGATGGCCGAGATGGGCGCCGCATGCGTGGCCTCCGCCGGAGCCAACCCGTTCACCGGTACGGCCGCCTCAATGACGGTCTATCCGATCGTCCCGGACTTCGAGCGCTACCCCGAGTACGGTCGCGACAAAGACCGCACGTTCGGCGAGATAGGGCTCGCCGGCCATTGGATCAAGATCCTGCTGCACCACCTGTTCCTCTACAAGGCGCGCCTTCGCCCCGGCTGGCGCCGGATCCCGGAGTAGACCTATGGAACGCGAGCACTCCAGCTACGCCACAAAGCCCACGAGGTTCACGGTGTTCATGCGCACGTTCCCGCCGTGGCAGATGTGGCGCTTCGCCGCGATCAACCTGAAGATGATCGGGATCATCCGCCGCAGCCACCACGGAGACAGCCCGAAATAGACGCTCTGGGGACACGGCCGAACGCCGACCTCGCGGCCCGTCCACCAGTCGACAGGCACGCCGAGAAGGAGCGTCAGCTGCAGCCAGGCATCTATGGCTTGGCCGCGTGGCGACCGATTGGTGGGGTTGAAAACCTCAGGGCAGCCAATCACAACTAGACTATTGTGTAGAATGCTATTTGAGTGGGTTCAATGGTCGCCACGCCGCCTCCTGACCAGCCACGAACACGGTCTGGCCTACCTCTCCAAGACAGGTGGCACGCTAGAGATCGCGAAACACAGGAGCCATAGCCGATGACGCTACCGAGTCCGATACCGCTAGACCTCGCCGAGGTGATCGCAGCACGGCTGCGCATCATCGGCGACCCCACCAGGATCCGGATCCTCGATCTGCTCCGCGACGATGAGCTCTCGGTCACACAGATCACCGAGCAGCTGGAAACCAGCCAGCAGAACGCATCCAAGCACCTGGGCATGCTCCTGCAGGCCGGCATCGTGGCGCGACGCAAGGATGGGAACAGCTCCATCTACAGCATCGTCGACAGAGGCGTCTACGAACTCTGCGAGCAGGTCTGCGGAGGACTCCAGCTCCAGCTCACCGAGCTCAGTGCCCTGGTCCAGGGCACACGCTGAGCGTCCTCGACTGACGAAGCACCCATCGGTGCCGCCGACGGCTGGCCCGGTCCTCCGCTGCCATCAGGCAGGCCCGCATGGATCTTCACCACTAATCTCGCACACAACAATGTAGTTGTGCTATGCTGCTGGCATGGATCAGTTGACGCGTGTCTCGCACCAGGCGCAGCCGGAGCTCGTAGAGCTGATCGCCGAACGCTTCCGGGTACTCGGCGAGCCCACGCGGATCCGTCTGCTGGACGCTCTTCGTGATGCTCCGGCGAGCGTCGGGCAACTCCAGCAGGCGACCGGGGCGTCCCAGCAGAACGTCTCCAAGCACCTCGGGGTTCTGCTTCGCAGCGGCCTCGTCAGCCGTCGCAAGGAGGGCAACTTCTCGCTCTACGCGATCGCCGACGAGGGTGTGTTCGATCTCTGCGAGCAGGTGTGCGGCGGGATGCGCAGCCACGTGGAGGATCTCAACGCAGTGCTACAGGAGGGAACAAGGCAATGAGTTCGACCGCATGTTCGCGCCCCGTGAGCCAGCATCCGACCGCGAGCAACTCCAGTTGGCCGCTTGAGCGCATCCTGTTCGGGCTCGCGGGCAGCATGACGCTCCTGAGCGCCACGCTCGCGGCACTCGTCTCCCCTTGGTTTCTGCTGCTGACAGGATTCGTCGGCGTCAGCCAGTGGCTCTACGTGCTCGTCGGTGCGTGCCCGGCCTCTCTGGTACTCCGGCGTCTGTTCTCGCTGCAGTCCGTTCTCTACCCCCGCCAGGAGGCAAGCTCATGAGCACCACCACCGCGCCTGCGCTGGCTGCTCCGCCGGCGCCCACTGCCGAGGATCAGACAGCCGTCGGGCCGATCGGACGCTTGGGTCGCTACACGGCGACGCATTTCCGCACGGTCCTCATCGGGTGGGCCGTGGTCGCTGTAGTGCTCGGCTTCTTCGCACCGAAAGTAGAGACGGCTCTGTCCGGCGCGGGCTGGGAAGCGAGCGGCTCGCAGTCGGTGCAGGCGCGCAAGCTGGTCGAACGAGACTTCGCGGGCCTCGGCAGCTACGGCCTCATGACCGTCGTGTACTCGCCGACTGAAACCGTCGGCTCGCCGGCATTCAGGTCGACGATCGCGCACGTCGAACAGACGCTCCGCTCCAGTGGTGCGGTGCGGACGGTGGTTGCGCCCGCGCCCGGGCTGTCGATCTCCCGCGACCGCCACACCGCCATCGTTCAGGGCGGAGCCGCCAAGAACCCCAACGAAATGGTCGCCGCGGCCGACAAACTCAAGGGAGCCCTGCACGGCCTCTCGACGAGCAAAGTCGTGGTGAACCTCACGGGGGCTGCGGGGATGTGGTCCGACTTCAACGCCGCCAACCGCTCCGCGATGCTCAAATCCGAGGTCATCTCCTGGCCCGTGACGCTCGGCATCATGCTGCTCGCCTTCGGCTCGCTCGTCGCTGCCGGCCTGCCGCTGATGCTGACGATGGTCGGCCTGCTCTCGGCGGCCGGAATGCTCTACCTCGGAACCAAGATCACCCCGATCTCGATCTGGGCAATGAACTTCGCCCTGATGTTCGCCCTCGCGCTCGGCATCGACTACGCCCTGTTCATAGTGATGCGCTTCCGCGGCGCCCTGTTCGGCTCCAAGATGGACGCCGAGGAAGCAACCGCCGTGACGATGGACACGGCCGGCAAGGCCGTGTTGTTCAGCGGCGTGACCGTGCTGATCTCCCTGACGGCGGTGATGCTCGTGCCCAGTCCCGCGTTCCGCAGCATGAGCCTCGGGATCATGCTCGCCGTCATCTTCGTGCTCGCCGCGACGCTCACGCTGCTACCGGCCGTGCTCACCAAGCTCGGCCCGAAGGTCGACAACCTCGCCCTGCCGTGGGCACACAGCGGCGAGCACCGCTCCCCGCGCTTCGCCGCATGGGGCGAACGACTGTGGAGCCACCCATGGCGGTATGGGATCCCAGCCCTGCTGGTGCTGCTCGCACTCGCCTACCCGGTGACCCAGCTGAAGACCTCGATGCCCTCGATCAAGGTCGTCCCGACCAGCGACTCCTCACGCATCGGCTACAACCAGGTCCAAGCCGCCATGGGGCCCGGCGCCACCGGCCCGCTACAGCTCGTCACGCCCGCGGGCGATGCCACCAAGGTCACCGCGATCGTCAAGGCCGACCCGGGCATCGCGCAGGTCATTCCGGCCCAGCCCGGGAGCAGCGGCCTGGTCCTGGTCACGGCAATCCCGCGCCAGGACCCCTCAAACCCCGCAGTCGGCACGACGATCAACCGGCTCCGCAGTGAGGTGCCCGCCGGCACCGTGCTCGGCGGCGCCGTCGCCGAAAACCACGACCTGCAGAAACTGCTCTCGGCCAAGACCTCGCTCGTCATCGGTGTGGTGCTCGTCCTCGGGTTCCTGCTGCTGCTCTTCGCGCTGCAGGCGCCGCTGCTGGCCGCGGCGGGAGTGCTCACCAATCTCCTCGCCACAGGGGCCGCGTTCGGCGTCTCTAAGTGGATCTTCCAGGACGGAGATCTGCACTCACTGCTCGGCTTCCAGCCACAAGGGTTCCTCGACGCGTGGGGACCCGTGTTCTTCTTCGCGATGATCTTCGCGATCTCGATGGACTACACGATGTTCCTGCTGTCCTCCGCCAAGGAGCACTGGGACCACACGAAAAGCGCGAAGGACGCAATGGTAAGTGGGATGGCCCACTCCGGCAGGGTGATCTTCGCCGCCGCAGCGGTGATGGTCGCCGTGTTCTTTACATTCGCGCTCTCCGGGCCGCTGCCGCCCAAGGAGATGGGCATCATCCTCGGCGTCGCCGTGCTGCTCGACGCGGCGCTCGTGCGGCTCCTCCTGCTGCCGGTCCTGCTGCGGCTCATGGGCGCACGCGCCTGGTACCTGCCCAAGTGGATGCGCCGCGTCCTGCCCGACGTCCGGTTCGGACACTCGTGATCAACATGAGCGATCGTGAGGTCATGCAGTGGGATGCGGGCAAGGCCCACGTGCTCGACGCGCCCGAGCGCGAGCGGGAAATGCCCGCAGCGACAGTACTTGAGCTGCTCTCTCTGGAGGGAAGCGAGACAGTCGTCGACTACGGCGCCGGATCCGGCCGCCTCGCGCTCGCCATCGCCGAGCACGTGGCCCCTCAGGGCCGGGTCATCGCGGTCGAGGACAGCAGCGATATGTTCGAGTTGCTGTCCGAGCGCCTCGCCGGCGTCGCCTGCGCCGAGCCAATGCTCATCGAGGGCGACGATGTACCTATCCCCAATCGGACGGCCAATCGGATTCTCGCCGTTGACGTCCTGCATCACATGCGGCCCAACACTCTGGCCGAGATGCGCCGCCTGCTGGCTCCCGACGGTCTGCTTCTCCTGATCGATTGGGAGCGCGGTCATTCCCACGAGGGCGGTCCTCCCGGTGGCGTTCTTCTCACCCCTAGCCAGGCGATACGCGAGCTCGAGGCAGCCGGCCTGGAGGTGCGTCTAGTCGAGTCTCGCTTTGCCCACCGCTACGTCCTGCTCGCGACCACTGAGAAATGCGGATCGGAACCAACGTGATGCTGTTCACGCGCAAAATCACGATGCTCTCACCATCCGAGACCTGGGAGGCGCACCAGCGCAACGACCTCGTGCTGGTCGACGTCCGTCAGCGACCGGAGTGGCGATCCGGCGTCGTATCCGGCGTGCTGCTCATCCCGCTAAATGAGCTCCCGCGCCGCATCGGAGAGCTTCCGCGCGAGAAAACGGTGGCATTCCTCTGTCGCTCGGGCCACCGAAGCACCCTCGCCGCCCGCCAAGCGCGCCGGCACGGCTTCGACGTGGTCAGCGTCAAGGGCGGCATGATCGCGTGGCAAAGCGCCGGGCTCCCGACCTCTACCCCACCGCGCCACGACAGCCCGCCAACCTGACTATGTCTGCCACGCACACGATTGAGCGACTCGCGCGCCGCAGTGCCACCTGCATGGTGCCTCAGCCTGTGCCGGGCCAGCCCGGGATCCTGACCGTCGACGCGACGTGGGGAACAATCTCACTGATGCATCTTGCTCCGGGCGTGTCCACCGTGGGCGAGCTCGAGCTGATCGACCACATTGCCGCAGGACTACCGCTCGTCGACACGCGGCTGGAGCACTTCTACCGCGAGGGCACGATTCCGAGTGCACTCAACATCCCCCACGGGCAGATCGAGGAGTCGATCAACTCACTCGACCCGGGCACGGCCACCGTCTTCTTCTGCAACGGCCCCCAATGCGCCGCAACACCCGACATGATCAGGACGCTCCTCGCAAGCGGCTATCCGCCCGAGGCAATCCTCTATTACCGCGGCGGCATCCATGACTGGATGACTCTGGGCCTCCCGATCGAAGTGCCCGCATGACCGGCCGCCCCTGCGAAGACCAGGACGACAGACCGCGCGATACAACCCCCGGTGCGCCCGCCGTAGGGCGTCGCGGTACCCGCGATCAGCAGGCAGCCAGTGGCCTCCTCTGACCCCGTCGCCGAGGATCTGACGCGCAAGCAGCGCCGGGAAGCGGCACGGGCCCAGCAAAAGGTGCTCGAGGAAGCCGAGGCCGCGAACACCCTAAGGCGGAGGTGTCCGATGTCGCCATCGGCCTAGCGTATCCCGGCGATGCGCACGAATCGTGGCGGCCGCTCGGAGGCACACGCGGGACGAACGTGACTCATGCGGCGTCCTCCCCTCTTGGTCTTAGGCTATCGATTGGTTTGAGGCCATGCTGAGCATCCCAGGCGCTCAGCAGGCGCGCCCGAGCGCCAGCTTCCGACGGGTGCCCGTAGAGGTTCATCACGAGCTGTCCGCCGTGGCCAGTCGCTGCTTGTCGAGGCGCGGGTAATACTCCGGGATGATCGTGCGGTAGCGATCAATCGTTTTACCGATCAGGCCTTCCAGCGCATTCAAATGGTTTGCGGAGAACATGAAGTCGAGTGCAGCGGGTGCCTCGCGCGCGTCGGGGGCGACGAGTTCGCGCTCGTGGCGCATGGAGTGGACATGCCGACCACCCGTGCGCTCGGCATCCGCTGCGTGGCGGCCGTGGAGGAAGCGGTCGCACGCGCCGGCTACGCCGAATGCGGCGTCTCGGC
>DAIRTT010000073.1:0-12119 GCA_036803745.1 Solirubrobacteraceae bacterium
GCCAGCCGGGTCGAGCCCGGGCTCAGCCGGGTGAGCGTCGCGCTTTCCATCTAGCCTTGGAGTATTGAGCCCGCCCGCCCGGCACCGGCGCCCTGGTGGGCGGGTTCTCCATCCCTCACGCCAAGACCGCGACCTGCGCTTTGGGATACTGCGAGAGGCCAAGTCTAGGCAATCGACGCCGATGAAGCTCATCATCCAGATCCCCTGCTTCAACGAGGCTGCGCAACTGCCGCAGACACTCGCCGACCTCCCGCGCGAGGTAGAGGGCTTCGATGTCGTCGAGTGGCTCGTGATCGACGACGGCTCGACCGACGAGACGATCGCCGTCGCCAGAGAGCTCGGGGTGGACCATCTGGTGCGGCTGACCAACAACAAGGGCCTCGCCGCCGGCTTCCAGGCGGGTATCGACACGGCGCTCAAGCTCGGGGCGGACGTGATCGTCAACACCGACGCCGACAACCAGTACTACGGACCCGATATCGCCCGACTGGTGCTGCCGATCATCGAGGGCCGGGCCGACATGGTCGTCGGCGACCGCGAAGTCGGCGGCATCGAGCACTTCTCGCCGCTCAAGAAGAGCCTTCAGCGGGTCGGCTCGTGGGTCGTCCGGCAGGCGTCCTCGACGACCGTGCCCGACACGACGTCGGGTTTCCGGGCCTACAACCGCGAGGCCGCGATCCAGATGATGGTCGTCTCCCGCTTCACGTACACGCTCGAGACGATCATCCAGGCGGGCAAGCAGCTCGTCGCGATCGACCACGTCCCGGTGCGGACCAACCCGAAGACGCGGGAGTCGCGGCTGTTCCCGTCGATGGGCTCCTATGTCCGGCGCAATGCGGTCTCGATCTTTCGCATATATGCCCAGTACGAGCCGCTGCGTGTGTTCTGGAGCCTCGCGGCCCTGATCGGCGTCGTCGCGATCGGCGTCTGGATCCGCTTCGCGGTCTCCTACGTCGACGGCAGCGGCAAGGGACATGTCCAGTCCCTCATCCTCGGAGCGGTCCTGTTCATCGCGGCCGTCGTGCTGTGGGCGCTCGGCGTGATCGGCGACCTGCTCGCGGCGCAGCGGGTCATGACGCAGCGGACCTTCGAGCGTGTCCGCAGGATCGAGCTGCAGCTCGACATCGCGCCCTCGCACTACGAACCCGGCGCGGGCGCTCGCGCCTCGGGCCCTGCGATCGCCGCGGACAGCGACCCGATCGGCCCGCAGCCCCCCGGCCGCCGCCAGGGTTCCGAGGGTGAGCGCGAGGGCGAGGCGGTGCGGCTGTGAGCGGCGTGACGGTCTCCAAGGACGGCGTCGTGACGGGCAACACCTACGACAAGTACGGCTCGACGAACCCAGTCGTCCGCCGATTGATGGCGGCGTTCGAGCGCACGCTCGACGAGCTGTTCACGGCTGCCGCGCCACGGTCGGTCCTCGACGTCGGGTGCGGCGAGGGTGTCCTCGTCCAGCAGTGGGCTCAGCATCTTGACGGCGGACGGGTCGTCGGCATCGACCTCGAGGAGGAGTCGATCCAGGCGGGCTGGGCCGAGCACGTCGCGCCCAACCTCGAATATCGGATCATGGAGGCCCAGAACCTCCCGTTCACCGACGGCGAGTTCGACTTGGCGAGCGCGATCGAGGTCCTCGAGCACGTCCCCGACCCCGAGCACACGGTCGCCGAGATGGCGCGCTGCGCGAGCGGCCACCTGCTCGTGTCCGTGCCCAGGGAGCCGCTGTGGCGGATGCTCAACATGGCCCGAGGCGCCTACCTCAAGGAGTTGGGCAACACGCCCGGCCATCTCAATCACTGGTCGCGCCGATCGTTCGTAGAACTCCTCTCGCGCCACGGCGAAGTCGTCGAGGTGCGCTCGCCGTTCCCCTGGACGATGTTGCTTGTCGGCCTCTAGGGTCTCCCCCGCCCGCCCGACGCGGTCATACGGCAGCGGCGCCCGCATCCTGTCAATTGGGATCGCCTCGACCGGCCTGCTGACGTTCGCCTACTTCTCGCTGACGAGCCATGTGCTCAATCCGTTTCAGGCCAAGCGCGTCGATCTGCTGTGGTCGGTCATGTTCGTGACCATCTCGGTGATCTACCGGCCGATCGAACAGCTGCTCTCGCGCACGATCGCCGAGCGACGGGCGCGCGGACACGTCGAGCACTCGATGCGCGTTCCGATCGCCCTCCAGACGGGGTTCGCGCTCGTCTTCCTGCTCGTGGCGATCGTCTTTCGCCACGAGCTGATCGCCCACGTCTTCGACAACTACTCGGGCCTCTACGCGGTCCTCGTGGTGGGGACGGTGGCCTACGCGGCGAGCTACTTCGCCCGGGGCTGGCTGGCCGGGCACCAGTACTTCGCCCTCTACGGCGGGCTCGTGCTGATGGAGGCCGTGTCGCGCATCTGCTTCGTCCTGGCCGTCGTGGTCGGCCTCGCCCACGGCCAACTGGCGGTCGCACTCGGCATCGCGGCCGCGCCGTTCGTCTCGCTGTTCGTGGTGCCCTGGGCGTTTGCCCGCCGAAGCGCTGAGCGCCGGGGAGCGCCGGATGAGGCCCGTGGCGCCCACGAGATCGAGGACGTCGACGCGGCGCTCGCGGGCCCGGGCGCCGAGGGCGTCCGGGAGGCGGTCGCGGCCGACGAGCTCTCCCTGCAGCGCGGCTCGAACTTCGCGCTCGTCGTCTCGGGGATCATGGTGGCCGAGCAGATCCTGCTGAACGCGGCGGTTCTGACGGTCGACGCGACCTCGGCCAACCGTGCGCTGGCGGGTGTCGTATTCAACATCCTGCTGATCGCACGCGCCCCGCTGCAGCTCTTTCAGGCGATCCAGACCTCGCTGCTGCCCCATCTGACGGGTCTGGAGACGACGGAGGGCCACGACGCGTTCGCTCGCGCGATCCGCGTGACGGTGCTGGCCATCGCGGGCTTCGCGCTCGCCGTCTCACTGGGCCTGCTGGCGATCGGACCGTTCGTCATGAGCCACCTGTTCGGGCAGCTGTTCCCCTATAACCGCATCGGCCTGGCGCTCGTGGGCCTGGGCATGGGCTTTCACCTCGCCTCCGGCGCTCTGAACCAGGCCGCGCTCGCGCGCGACCACGCGCGCGCGGCGGCCGCCTGCTGGCTCGCCTCGGCGCTCGTGTTCATCCTCTGGATGGTCAGCCCAATCGTCGACGGCCAGGTCTGGCGCACCGAGATCGGCTACCTGGGCGCCACCGTCCTGCTGGCGCTGATGCTCGCGTTCGTCTACAGGCGCGGCACCTCGGCCCGCCTGACGGCCGTGTGAGCTACACCGCCCCGATCGAGCGCGCGATCGCCGCGTATGCCTCGGCGGGATCGTCGGCATGGAAGATCGCCGAGCCCGCCACGAACAGAGTCGCGCCGGCCGTCAGGCACGACGGCGCAGTGTCAGGATCGACGCCGCCGTCGACCTCCACGGCGACTCCCGCCCCGACGCGTGCGCGCAGGCGCGGGAGCTTCTCGAGCGAGCGAGCGATGAACGTCTGCCCGCCCCAGCCGGGGTTCACGGTCATGCAGAGGGCGACGTCGATCTCGCCCGAGAGCTCTGAGAGCACCCCGGGCGGCGTCGCCGGGTTGATCGCCACCCCCACGCAGACGCCGCTGTCGCGGATCAGGCCGGCCGCGTAGGCGACGTGCGGCGTCGCCTCGGCGTGGAAGGTGATCGAGTCAGCCCCGGCCTTGATGAACGCCTCGATCTGGCGCTCGGGCCGCTCGATCATCAGATGGACCTCGGTCGCCCCTCCCGCGTCGCGGACCTGCTCGGCGATCGCCTCGACAATCAGTGGGCCGATCGTGATCGGCGGCACGAAGTGGCCGTCCATGACGTCGACGTGGATCACCCGTGCCCCGGCCGCCAGCACCTCGCCGACCTGCGCACGCAGCCGACCGAAGTCGGCCGCGAGGATCGAAGGAGCCACGCGAACCCCGCGAAGCAGCTCTGCCGTGTGTGGCCGCGAGGTCATGAGAGCGCCGCACCGCCGCTGGAACGCAGCGCCCTATGAGGACGCCGCCCGGCGCCGGCATGCGCGCTCATAGGGCTTGGAGCATCGAGTCGCCGCAGTTGTTGCACTTGAGGATCGCAGTGGAGGACATGCGCACGATCGTCGAGTGCTCGCCGCAGTTGGGGCATACGGAGGTCAGCTCGAAGCGGTGCAGGCAGTAGACGCAGCGGTAGCGGCCGGGGAGGTTGGTCGGGCGCAGCCACGGCTCGCCGCAGTTGGGGCATTGGGGGCCGAGGTCGATCGCGGCCCGCGCTGGGGCATCCGGCTCGCCGTCCATGACCTCAGCTCCGGCGGCGCAGCCGGGCGATGAAGAAGCCGGCGGTCCGGTCACGGTGGGGCAGGGTCTGGATGAGCCCGGCGGCCGGCGCAGCGGCGTCGGCGAGAGCGGGCGTCAGGGCATGGGACGGCAGCTCGGCGGCGAGATCGTCGAGGGCGAAGTCGCTGTTGGAGTGTAGAAATGCGGCGATCAGGCGCTCATTCTCAGTGGGGGAGATCGTGCACGTAGAGTAGACAAGCACGCCACCCGGACGGAGAGCCGCGGCGCCGGCCGCGAGAATCGTGGCCTGCGCGCGGGCCATCTCGGCGACATCGGACTCTCCGACCCGCCAGCGCAGGTCGGGGCGCGCCTGCAGCGTCCCCAGGCCCGAGCACGGCGGATCGACGAGCACGCGGTCGAACACGGGGCCCTCGGGGCGAGCGCGGGAGGCGTCAGCCACCTCGACGCGGACGTTCCGGGCGCCCAGGCGCTCAGCGGTCCTGACGAGCGCACCCGCGCGCCGGCGGTCGCGCTCGATCGCCAGGACCTCGCCGGTCCCGTCCATCAGCGCAGCCAGATGTGTGCTCTTGCCGCCGGGGGCGGCGCACAGGTCGAGCACGCGCTCGGAGGGCTCCGGGGCGAGCGCGTGGGCCACGAGCATCGCGCCCCGGGACTGCGGGAGGAAGGCGCCGGTGGCCCACAGGGGCGAGGCGTGGGCGTCGAACGGCTCCTCCAGGACCAGCGCCTCCGGGACCTCGGCGTCGCCGTGGGTGCGCACGGGCAGCTCGCCCGCGAGCGTCGGTGCGTCGGTGCGCAGGGTGTTGGCGCGGAGAGCGACCTCGCCGGCCTCGTTGTCGAAGGCCATCAGGGCGCGGGCGTCCTCGGCGCCCAGCTCACGCCACCACAGCCGGGCGATCCACTCGGGATGGGAATGCATGACAGCCGCCTGCTCGGGCGTCGCGTCGTCGAGCTGGCCGAGCAGCGCCCCGGCGCCCTCGCGCCCGGCACGGCGCAGGACGGCGTTGACCATCCCGTGGCCGGCTCGCGCTCCCGTCTTCGCCAGCTCGACCGTGTCCCCGACGACGGCGTAGTCGGGCGAGCCCTGCGTGTAGAGGATCTCGTAGAGCCCGAGCCGGAGAGCCGCTAGGAGCGGCGCGTCGATTTGCGCGACTGGACGCCCGGCGAGCTGCTCGATCAGGTGGTCGAGTGTGCCCCGTCGCTGGACTGCGCCATAGGCGAGACGCATCGCCAGCGCACGGTCGCGCTGGTCGAGCTCGCGTGACTCGGCCTGCAGCGCCTGGTCGGCGTAGGCCCCGCGCTCGAACACTCGGCGCACGACCGCGTACGCGCAGGCACGAGCCGGCGCGATCGCTGTTGTTCGACTCACGAGCGGATCATCGGCTATCCGTCCCGCACGGCGCCGCTCGGGTCGAGCACCGCGGTCAGGTCCTCGGTCAGTTGCTCGGCCTCGTCCGGAAGGAGGGTCGCGGTCGTGACCCTCACGGCAGGAGTGCTGCCGGGCAGCCGGTGGGGACCTCCGGGCGCAAGGACCCAGCCCCGCTGAAGCATCGCGGCGACCACGGCCGATTCCTCGCCGACCGGTATCCACACGTTCAGCCCCGAGGCGCCGTGGGCGCTCACGCCGCGCGCCGCCAGGCGCCCGAGCAGGCCCTCCCTGCGCTCGACGTACAGCGCCGCGGCTCGCCGCTCGAGATGCTCGACGTCGGGGTCCTGCCACAGGCCGAGCACGAGTGACTGCAGCACGTGGCTCACCCAACCGGGCCCGCACTGCTGGCGTCCCCGCACGCTCGCCACCGTTCGGGCGTCGCCGACCAGGACCGCGAGGCGCAGGTCCGGTCCGAGTGCCTTGGCCACGGAGCGCGTGGCCGCCCAGCGCGTGCGCCCGCGGGTCGTCGTGTGCAGATCGACGCCCGCAACCGGGCCGAGGTGGTCGTCCTCGATCACGAGCGCCTGGGGGAACTCCTCGAGGATGGCCGAGAGCTCGCGGGCACGGGCAGAATCGAGCGCGGCGCCGGTCGGGTTCTGACCGCGCGGCGTCACGATCACCGCCCGCGCTCCCGCCCTGAGCGCTCCGCGCAGCGCCACCGGGGTCATCCCGCGGTCATCGACGCGGACCGGCTCGAGCAGCAGGCCATGCGCGCGCAGGAGGTCATACAGCGCGGCGTAGCCCGGGTTCTCGACCGCAACGCGGTCCCCGGGCCGCAGGTGGATCGAGAGCACGCGCTCGATCCCGTCGAGCGCGCCGCTGAGCACGCACAGGTGCTCTCCGTCGATGCCGTCCGCCTCCAGGCGGACGCGTGCGAGCTCGGCCAGCCCCGGGTCGACCGGTGATTCGCCGTACAGGCGGACGGGCAGCGGGGTCCGTGCGAGCGTCGCCGCCAGGTCGGGCAGGAGCGCCGGATCGGGGTTGCCGCGCGAGAGGTCGCGTGCGCCGGCGGGCACCGGCAGCGGCTCGCGTGCTGCGCCGATCGGCGGGCCGTCGCCGATGCGGGTGCCGCGCCTCGGCTCGGTCACGACCACGCCGCGCCTGCGCAGCTCCGCGATGGCCGCCGCGACGGTCGCGGGGCTGAGACCGACCGAGGCCGACAGGTTCCTCACCGACGGCAGCCGCTGCCCGGGAGCGATCGCGCCGCGGGCGATCGCCTCCTCGACCTCCGCCACGAGCTCCGATGCGCTCCCGGCGCTGATTCGATACTGTACCAACTCAGACACTAATCTGTACTATAACAGATAGGGGAGTCAGACGTGGCGCAACCTGGGCAGCAGAGCACCCAACTCCCGGCGGTGTCGCCGGCATCCGAGCGCGTCCGGCTGAAGCGCAAGCGCGAACGTGGCAGCTACGACCGTGCGGTGATCGACGCGATCCTCGACGAGGGGTTGATCGCGCACGTCGGCATCACGGGAGCCGACGGCCATCCGCTGGTCATCCCCACGCTCCATGCCCGCGCAGGCGACGTGGTGTACCTGCACGGGTCGGTCGCGTCGCGGACGCTCGCGAGCAGCGCACCGATGTGCCTGACCGTGTCGCTGATCGACGGGCTCGTGCTGGCGCGCTCGGCCATGCACCACTCGGCCAACTACCGCTCGGCGATGGTGCTCGGTACCGCCAGGGTGCTCGAGCAGGCCGACGAGAAGCGGGCGGCCCTCCGTGCGATCGTCGAGCACATCGTCCCCGGCCGCTCGGGCGACGCGCGGGGACCGACCGAGAAGGAGCTGCGGGCGACCGCAGTGCTGGCGCTGCCGATCGAGGAGGCCTCCGCCAAGGTTCGCAGCTGTGGGCCGCTCGACGACGAGGAGGACTACGCGCTGGAGGCGTGGGCGGGGGTCATCCCGCTGGCCAGCGTCGCGGGCGTGGCCGAGGCCGACACCCGTCTGCGCGCGGGCATCCCGCTGCCCGAGTACGTCTCGGCCTACCGGCGGCCCGGCGGCGCGTGGCCGCGCAGGTAGTCCGCGCCCTGCATCGCCCGCGAGCCCGGCGGCTGAACCTCGAGCAGCTCGAGCACGCCCGGCGAGCACGCCACCAGCAGCCGCCCTTCCTCGACGAGCAGGATTGCCTCGCCGGAGGCCCGGTCTTCCCCCTCGGCGCCCGACACCGAGTCGGCGACCCTTGCCCGGCGCACACCGAGCATCTGGCCATCGTCGAGCTCGAGACGGGCGCCGATGTGAGGATGCAGCGCTCGAACGACCCGCTCGAGCTCGGCGGCGGGGCGCCCGACGTCGAGCGTGCGGTCGGAAGGACCGATCTTCTCGGCGTAGGTGATGCCATCCTCGGGTTGCTCGACGAAGGCCGGGCGCTCGCGCAGAGCGCGCACGAGCAGCTCACCGCCGAGCACCTGCAGGCGGGCTGCGAGCGTGCCATGGGTGTCCTCGGCCGCGATCGGCTCCTCCGCGGACAGGCAGACCGGGCCGCTGTCGAGGCCGGCGGTGAGACGGATGATCGAGACGCCTGTCATCTCGTCGCCGGCCATCACCGCCCGCTCGATCGGCGCCGCCCCCCGCCAGCGCGGCAGCAGCGAGGGATGGACGTTGAGGACGTCATGATCGGAGAGCAGCGGCTCCTTGATGAGCGCGCCGAACGCGCACACGATGAGCGTGTGCCTGTCGGGCTCGGTGCCCCCCGCGAGGGCGATCAGCGCGCGGGCGTCCTCGTCGTTGACGCTCTCGGGCTGCGCGAGCGTCAGACCGAGGGCGCGAGCGCGCTCGGCGACCGGTGGGGCCGTCAGCCGCCTGCCGCGCCCGCTCGGACGGTCGGGACGCGTGAGGACGAGGGCGGGGCGCTGATCGGACTCGGCGGCGAGCCGCTCGAGGACCGCGGCCGCGAAGTCGGAGGTGCCGAGGAAGACCAGGCTCAAGCTCTGTGCCCCGCCGGCGACCTATGCCGAGCCGGCGGCTGACCGGGCCTCGCGCACAGCGCGCATGGCCTCCTTGCGCGCCTGCCGGGAGATCCGGTCGAGGATCAGGACGCCGTCGAGATGGTCGATCTCGTGCTGGATCACGCGCGCCTCGAGTCCCTCGGCCTCGATCTGGAGTGGCGCTCCCGCGGGATCCTGGGCGCTCACGCGCACGCGCAGCGGCCGCTCGACCTCGACGTGGACGCCGGGGAGACTCAGACAGCCCTCTTCGCCGACCTCGAGCTCCTCGCTGCTCCAGGTCAGCGCCGGGTTGACGAGCGCCGTCAGTGGATCGTCGGCGTAGGCGCGGTAGACGAGCACCCGATGCAGCACTCCGACCTGTGTCGCCGCGAGGCCGATGCCGAGCGCGTCGTGCATCAGCTCACCCATCCGCTGCACCTCGTCGGCCAGCTCGGCGTCGAAGCGCTCGACGGGCACGGCCGCGGCACGCAGGACGGGGTCCCCCAGCTTGCGGATGTGGCGCAGAGCGGCGTCGCGCCTGGCCCGGGTCTCTGCGTCGAGCTCCTCCGGCTCCGGCGCGCCGGACTCGCGCTCGACCTCCACGTCAGCGGCGTCGGAGATGGGCGGCCGAAACTCCTCGGTGGCCTCGGTTGTGAGTGTGTCCTGCTCTCGCGACATCTCGCCGAGAAGTCTAGGGGGCGGGCACTGCTTGCCGACTCGGAGCCACAGCCTGGCGCCTACTGAGGGTCGACGTCGACCGAGAAGCTGACGCCCGAGCGGGCGCGCTCTGCAGCCACCCTCTCGACGGCAGAGCCGACCGCCCGCACGGCGCGCCGGCGGGACGGCGCCTTGACGACGATCACCTGGCGCTCGCGGCCGCGCAGGCGAAACAGGGCGGCGGGTCCGAGAACCGACGTCTCGGGACGCGGCGAGGCGCCGAGCCGGCCCTCGCGCTGCCCGTCCAGCTCCTCGCCGAGCGCCCTTCGCACGGCGAGCGCCGCCTCGCGCGCCCGGTCGGCCTCCTCGGCCGAGCAGACAATCCTGACGAGGTGGGAGAAGGGCGGATAGCCGAGTGCCAGGCGACGGTCGAGCTCGCCCGCAAGGAAGCCGTCGCTGTCGTGCCGCGCAGCGTGGAGGATCGCGCGCGCCTGCGGCGCGATCGTCTGGACGAGAACTCGCCCGTGACCGCCGCGCCCGGCGCGACCCGCGAGCTGGGCGATCAGGGCGAACGTCCGCTCCTCGGCACGGAAGTCGGGGAAGCGCAGCGTGGCATCGGCATCGAGGACGACGCCCAGCGAGACATCCGGGAAGTCGTGTCCCTTGGCGACCATCTGGGTCCCGATCAGGACTCCGCTCTCGGCCTGCTCGAACCGGCGCAGCAGCTCGCCGGCGGGGCTCCGGCGGCCTTCGGCGGCGGCCTCCTCGCCCCCGGTGTCCGCAACGATGTCAGCGTCGAGGCGGAAGACCGGGAAGCGCCCGTCCTCGTCGAAGATCCCGGCCAACTCGTGCTGGAGGCGTTCGGTGCCCGCGCCGTGGCGGGCGACCGCGGTCGATCCGCAGTCATCGCATCGGGCGGGCGCCGGCTCGCGGTGACCGCAGTGGTGGCACGCGACATACCCGCCGCCGCGGTGCAGCACGAGCGCGACGTCGCATTGCGGGCAGCTCCACACCCGCCCGCACGAGCGGCACGAGAGGAAGTTCGACCAGCCGCGGCGGTTCAGCAGGACGATCGCCTTGCCGCCCGAGGCGCGCACTCCGGCGAGCGCCTGCTCGGTCAGGGGATGGAGGCCCGAGCGCTGGCCGCGCATGTCGAGGATCTCGACCTCGGGCAGCGGGCGGCCGTCGACGCGGCGCGCCAGCACCGAGGCGGCGACCCTGTGGACGGTCTCCGGGCGCGGCGTGGCGCTGCCCATCAGCAGTACCGCGCCACTGCGCTCGGCGCGCTCGGCGGCCACGTCGCGGGCGTCGTAGCGGGGGTCTCCCTCGTGCTTGTAGGAGGAGTCGTGCTCCTCGTCGAGCACGATCAGGCCGAGGTCGGAGATCGGGGCGAAGACGGCCGAGCGCGGGCCGACGCACACCCGCGCCTCCCCGTCGCGCAACCTCCGCCACTCGGCGTAGCGCTCGGCCGGACGCAGGCGCGAGTGCAGCACGGCGACCGTCTCGCCGAAGCGTTCGATGAAGCGCCCGACGATCTGCGGGGTGAGGGCGATCTCGGGCACGAGCACGATCGCGCCACGGCCCTGCTCGAGCGCCGCGGCCGCAGCGCGCAGGTAGATCTCGGTCTTGCCCGAGCCGGTCACGCCGTGCAGCAGGCGCCGCTCGAACCGGCGTGCTCGGAGGGCCTCGACGATCGGCTCGAGGACCGCGCGTTGGTCGGCCGTCAGCTCGGGTGCCTGCGGGCTGCGCGCGCCGACGCCCAGGTGGCGGGGGCGCGCGACGGCGCGGCGCTTTCGCCCGCTCAGACGCCGAGTGGCACCGGGGGGCAGCACGAGGCCGAGGGCCCGCGCGCGCGTCGAGCAGTACTCCTCGGCGATCCAGTCCGCGAGCGCGACCAGCTCGCCCGGGAGGCCTGGCTCGAGCAGGCGGATCGGCTCGAGCAGCTTCTCCTTCGGCACCTCGCTGCTGTCGCGCAACGCGACGACCACGCCCAGCATCTCACGCCGGCCGAACGGTACGACGAGCATCGAGCCGACCTCGACCTGCTCGCGCAGCTCGCCTTCGAGGCGGTAGTCGAACGGCCCGCGCAGGGCGCGGGCCGTCGTGATCGGTTCGACCTGGGCGATCGCGACGACGCGCCCTGCGCGCGGCGGGCTCTCGATCGGGGCGAGGTATGCCATCGCCCCGACCCTAGAGTGCCCCGCGGTCAGAGACCGGCAGCCGAGCGCAGCGCTGCGGCCTTGTCGGTGCGCTCCCACGTGAAGTCGTGGTCGTCGCGACCGAAGTGGCCGTAGGCAGCCGTCTTCTGGTAGATCGGCCGGTGCAGTTTGAGCTCCTCGCGGAAGGCGCCCGGACGCAGGTCGAAGTGCTCGTTGACGAGCCTCGTGATCTGTCCGCGCCCGATCTTCTCGGTGCCGAACGTCTCGACCATGACCGAGACGGGGTGCGCGACGCCGATCGCGTAGGCGACCTGGACCTCGGCCCTTTCGGCCAGCCCGGCAGCGACGATGTTCTTGGCGACCCAGCGCGCCGCGTAGGCGGCCGAGCGGTCGACCTTCGACGGGTCCTTGCCCGAGAACGCACCGCCGCCGTGCCTGGCCATCCCGCCGTAGGTGTCGACGATGATCTTGCGGCCTGTCAGGCCGCAGTCGCCCATCGGGCCGCCGATCACGAAGCGTCCGGTCGGGTTGACGAGGAAGTTGCGCAGCAGCTTCTTCTCGTCGTATAGGTCGGCCGGCAGGACGGGACGCAGCACGTGCTCGAGCAGGTCGGGCTTGATCAGCGTCTCGGTGTCGATGCCGTCGGCGTGCTGGGTGGAGATCAGGATCTTTTCGATCT
>DAIRTT010000074.1:0-12078 GCA_036803745.1 Solirubrobacteraceae bacterium
CCGTAGGTGAGAGCCCCGGGCCCCCCTGCACCCACCGCGCGCTCGACGAGCGCCGCCGGCACGGGTCCGCCTCCGGTCAGTGCGCAGCGCAGGGACGGCGGCTGCTCCAGGCCGGCGTCGAGCAGGCGCGCGAGCGTCGTGGCCACGAGGCTGACGAGCGTGACCTCGCCCGCCAGTGCCGCGAGCACGCGTTCGGCGTCGAAGCGCTCGTGGATCTCGGCGGTCGTCGCGTAGATCGCCGACCGCACGAGAATCGACAGGCCGCCGACGTGGGAGAGCGGCAGGGTGCAAAGCCACAGCTCGGCCGGGTCGAGGCCGAGCGCGACGGCCGATCCGAGTGCGCTCCACAGAAGGTTGCCGTATGTCAGCTCGACGGGCCGCGGCGCCGCGGTCGTCCCCGAGGTGTGGATGACGACGGCGGTCGCGTCGAGGTCGTGCCCGGCGGGCTCCTCTCCCTGAGACGGCATCCCGGGGTCGGTCGGGAGGGGCTCCGCAAGCACGGCGGCACACCCCTCGGCGATCACCTCGCGCTCGGCGCGCGCCAGGCGCAGGTCGAGCGGGACGGCGACCGCGCCGAGCAGCAGGCACGAGTGCAGGGCGATCGCGAACTCGAGCCCCGGCGGCAGCGCGATCGCCACCCGCGCGCCCGGCCCGGCGCCCAGCTCCCGGAGCGCCCGTGAACCGGTGAGCGCCGCGGCGTACAACTCGCCATAGGAGCGGCTCTCCCCCGAGCTCTGGAGGGCGATGTGTCCGGGCCGTTGCGCCGCCGCGCGGGCGAGCCATGCCTCGACGACCATGGCGCACAGGCTAGCCTTCGCGCCGTGAGCACGACATGGACCCCGGCCGGTGATGCCTACACCGACATCCGCTACGAGAAGTCCAGCGGCGAGGACGAGGGCATCGCGAAGATCACGATCGACCGGCCCGAGGTCCGCAACGCGTTCCGTCCGCGAACGATCGTCGAGATCTCACGCGCGCTCGAGGACGCGCGCGAGGACACCTCGATCGGCGTCATCATCCTCACCGGGGAGGGGCCCGACGCATTCTGCTCGGGCGGCGATCAGCGGGTGCGAGGCGACTCGGGGTATCTCGACGACGACGAGGCCACCGATCGAAGATCGGCCAGCGCCGGCGTCGGGCGCTTCCACGTGACGGACCTGCACATCCAGATCCGCCGTCTGCCAAAGCCGGTCGTCGCGATGGTGGCCGGCTACGCGATCGGCGGCGGGCACGTGCTGCACCTCGTCTGCGACCTCACGATCGCGGCCGACAACGCGCGCTTCGGGCAGGTGGGCCCCAAGGTCGGATCCTTCGACGGCGGCTTCGGCGCGGGGCTGCTCTCGAACCTGGTCGGTCCCAAGAAGGCCAAGGAGATCTGGTTTCTCTGCCGGCAGTACTCGGCCGAGGAGGCGCGCGAGATGGGCCTCGTCAACACGGTCGTCCCGCTCGAGTGCCTCGAGCCCGAGACGGTCGCCTGGTGCCGCGAGATGCTCGCCCTCTCCCCCTTCTCCCTCCGTCTGCTCAAGGCCAGCTTCAACGCCGCAGAGGACGGCCTGTCCGGGATTCAGCAGCTCGCCCATGACGCCAACCTCCTGTTCTACGGCAGCGAGGAGGCCCAGGAGGGCCGCAACGCCTACCGCGAGAAGCGCAAGCCGGACTTCTCCCGCTTTCCCAAGCGGGCCTGACGTGGGCGCCGTGCGCATCTGGGTGATGGCGGCCCGCGTGCGCACGCTGCCCGCGGCGATCGCCCCGGTTCTCGTCGGCACCTCGCTGGCCCTCGGCGCCGGGCACTTCCATCCCCTCGCCTTCGTCGCCGCGCTGCTCGGCGCCGTGTTCATCCAGGTCGGCACCAACCTGTCCAACGACTACTCCGACGCCCGCCGCGGCGCCGACACCGAGGATCGCCTCGGCCCAGTCCGGGTGACCGCCGGCGGCCTCGTGCCGCCGAGCCAGGTGCTGCTGGCGACCTACGTCACCTTCGGGATGGCGGTCGCATGCGGGGCCTACCTCGTGGCCGTCGCCGGGCCCGAGCTGCTGGCGGTCGGGGCGGCTTCGATCCTCGCGGGGGTCCTCTACACGGGCGGGCCCCGCCCGTATGGCTACGAGGGCCTGGGCGAGGTCTTCGTGTTCCTGTTCTTCGGCATCGTCGCCGTCGCCGGCTCCTACTTCGTCCAGGTCCAGGTGCTCCCGTGGGAGGCCTTCGTCTGCGCCGTGCCCGTCGGCCTGCTGGCGAGCGCGATCCTCGTCGTCAACAACGTTCGCGACCTGGAGACCGACCGCCGCGCGGGCAAGCGCACGCTCGCGGTTCGCCTCGGCCGCGCCCGCACACGCGACCTGTATGCCACGATGCTCGCCGTGGCGTTCCTGGCCGCGCCGCTTCCGTGGGTGCTCGGCTCGATGAGCGCATGGCTGTTGCTGACGTGGCTCGCGATCCCGCCCGCCGCGCGCCTCACGCGGGTCGTGCGCACGCACACCGACGGACCCGCGCTCAACGGAGCGCTGGCGGGAACCGGGATGGTGCAGCTGCTCTTCTGCCTGCTGTTCTCGGCGGGCATCCTCGCTGGTGGCGGCGTCGGCACGTGAGACTCGAGCTCGAGCGCCGGACGCTGCGGCTCGCCACGCCGCTTGAGAGCTCCTACGGGACGGTCCGCGTGCGCGAGATCATTCAGGTCAGGTTGACCGGCGCCGACGACGTCGCCGGTCACGGCGAGGCCGCCCCGCTGGAGGACTACGACGGGGTCAGCCTCACGCGCGTCGAAGCCGCCATCGAGCGCTACGCCCACGTTCTCGAGGCATCCGACGGGCAGCGCGGTGCGCAGCTCGTCGAAGCCTGCAGGCGCGTCGAGGATCTGCCGGAGGCACTCGCGGCGATCGATCTCGCACTCTGGGACCGGGCCGGACGCCTCGCGGGCAAGCCCGTGGCGGAGTTGCTCACCGACAGTCCCGCGCCGAGCGTGAGGGTCAACGCGACGATCTCTGTCCTCGACCGGGCCGGCGTCGCCGAGGCCGCAGCGCGAGCCGTTGCCGACGGGTTCACGTGCCTGAAGCTGAAGGTCGGTGTGGGCGACGATGCCGGACGCGTCGCCGCGGCTCGGGCGGCGGCCGGGCCCCAGGTCGATCTGCGCCTGGATGCCAACGGCGCGTGGAGCGTCGAGGAGGCGGTCCACGCGATCGACGCCCTCTCGCCCGCGGGCCTGGAGCTGGTCGAGGAGCCGACGCACGGCCTGGAGGCGGTTCGAGAGGTGCGCGAGCGCGTCGCCGTGCGGGTGTCGATCGACGAGACCGCGGCCGAGCACGGCGCGCTGGCGGCGGGCGTCGCGGACGCCGTCTGCCTCAAGGTCTCCCGCTGCGGCGGCATCGGCGGGCTGATCGGCGCGGCCACGCTCGTACGACTCGCAGGCGCCGAGGTCTATCTCGCCTCGACCCTCGACGGACCGCTCGGCGTGGCGGCGGCCATCCAGGTCGCGGCTGCGCTCGCGCCGCGCGGGCCGATGCCGCCGTGCGGTCTGGCTACCCTCGCGCTGTTCGAGGATCTCGAGGACCCGCTGCCGGCACGGGGCGGGCAGATCGCGCTGCCGAGCGCGTCCGGGCTGGGCGTCGAGCCGCTCTAGAACCCACTCAGCGCACCGGCGACGGCCGCAGGGTTCTCGAGGAGCAGCCCGTGACCACCGGGGAGGACCCGGAGCTCGCCGTTGGGGAGCCCCGCAGCCATGCGCCGCCCGATCTCCTGGAACTTGCGGTCGCGGTCTCCGACGAGCAACTTGACCGGCATCTTCAGCTCACCGAGACGGCTCCAGAGCGGCTCCATCTCGCCCGTGCCGATCCCGCGCAGGACTGCGGCGAGCGCGTCGGGCCGGTTTCGTCGTTGATCGGCCCGGGCCATCTCGCCGACCTCGGGCGGGTCCTCGGCGAACAGCGGCTGCGTGCGCCAGCGCTCGATGAAGCCCTCGAACGGGTCGCGCTCGAGCTCCTCGGCGAGCAGGCGGTCAGCGGCGCGGCGCCGCTCGCGCTCGGCCGCGTCCTCGATCCCGGCCGTGCTCGCGACGAGCACCAGGCATGTGATCCGCTCGGGCGCCGCCAGGGCGACGTGCAGGGCGACCCGCCCGCCCATCGAGTACCCGCACAGCTCGAAGCGATCGGGCGCCGCGTCGAGGACGGCGGCGACGCAGCCGTCGAAGGTGATCGGCCGCTCGGAGCTCGCCGCGTCCCCGTGGCCGGGCAGGTCGAGGGCGAGCGGCCGGTAGCGTTCACGGTCGAGCTCCGCCACGACGCCGTCCCAGGCGTGTCGCGTGCCGCTGAAGCCGTGGAGCAGGACGACGCACTGGCGCACCCTCTGATCCTATGACCACACCGACCGACACCTACGTGCTGCTGAGAGCGTTCGTCGACGAGCTCGTCCGCTGCGGGATGCACGCCGCCTGCACCTCCCCCGGCTCGCGCTCGGCGCCTCTGGCGCTGAGCCTGGCCGGCGAGGAGCGCCTGCACTGCTACTCGCACATCGACGAGCGCTGCTCGGGCTTCTTCGCGCTCGGGCTCGCCAAGGCATCGGGCCTGCCCGTCGCGGTCACGTGCACATCGGGCACCGCCGTGGCCGAGCTGCTCCCGGCCGCGATCGAGGCACGCGAGGCGCGCGTGCCGCTGCTCCTCCTGACGGCCGACCGTCCGCCCGAGCTCCGCGAGAACGGCGCAGGCCAGGCGATCGACCAGATCGAGATATTCGGCGGCGCGGTGAAGTGGTTCTTCGAGGTCGGCAGCCATGACGCGAGCCCCGAGCGGCTGCGCTGGATCCGCACGCTCGCCTGTCGCGCCTACTGGACCTCGCTCGAGGGCAGGCCGGGCGCCGTCCATCTCAACTTCCCGTTGCGCGAGCCGCTCGTCGCAGATGAGGAGCTCCCCGGCGACGACAGCGGCCGCCCGGACGGCGCCCCGCGGGTGCGGCGCGCCACCGGCACCGGCTCGCCCGATACACGCGACGGATCGGTGCTGCGCTCCCTCGCTCTCGGCGGCCGCGGCGTGGTCGTGGCAGGACGTTGCGAGCGCCCTGAGGGGATCGCAGCAGCGGTGAGCTCCTTCGCGCAGGCCGCCGGCTGGCCGCTGCTCGCCGACCCGCTGTCGGGCGCGCGTCGTGGCGGCGCGGCGATCGCCCACTACGACGCGCTGCTGCGCGACCCCGCCTTCGCGGCCGAAAACGCGCCCGAGGTGGTGCTGCGGGTCGGCGACCTGCCCGTGTCAAAGCCGCTGCGGGGTTGGCTGGCGGGTCTGCAGGACACCGGGGCCCGCCAGGTGGCGCTTGACCCCGAGGGCGCCTGGCAGGACCCCGACTCGGTGCTCTGCGAGTCCCTTGCCATCGATCCGGTGCAGGCACTCGACTCGCTCGCGGCGGATCTCGCGGCCGCCGCCGAGCCGCCTGGTGAGGATTGGCTGGGCGCCTGGCGCAGCGCCGATGAGCTGGCCGCACAGGCGATCATCGGCGTGCTCGGCGACGCCATCTCCGAGCCCGCGATCGCCCGCGAGCTGGGCGTGCTGCTGCCGCGGGAGGCGACGCTGTTCGTCTCCTCCTCGATGCCCGTCCGCGACATCGAGACCTTCTGGCCGGCACGGATGGACGGGCCGCGCGTGCTGTGCAACCGCGGCGCCAACGGCATCGACGGTACCGTCTCCTCGGCCTTCGGCGCGGCCGCTGCGGGCGCCGATCCCGTCGTGCTGCTGATCGGTGATGTTGCGCTCGCCCACGACATCGGCGGCCTGATCGCCAACGGCCGCCTGGGCCTGAAGCTGACGATCGTCCTGCTCGACAACGGGGGCGGCGGGATCTTCGACTTCCTGCCCGTCTCGCGCGCGCCGATGGCGCTGCGCGGGGACATCTACTCGCGTCACGTCGCAACGCCGACGGGACTCGACTTCTCGGCCGCCGCGACCCTCTATGGGCTCGCCCACGAGCGAGTCACCGACGTGCCCGCTTTTCGGACCGGGCTGGAGCGGGCGCTCGCGGGCGAGCGCTCAGCGATCGTCGAGGTGCGCTGCGACCGCGCCGAGAACGTCGCGCTCCACCGCGACATGTGGGCAGCCGTCTCGCGGGCGCTCAACCCGTCAGCAGCGGCAGGAGCGCCTGAAGCTTGACCTCTGTCTCGGCCAGCTCGCTCGCGGGGTCGGAGTCGCGCACGATGCCGTTGCCGGCGTAACAGCGGGCGACGCCGCCGCGGAGCAGCGCACAGCGCAACGCCACACAGAACTCGCCGTCCCCGGCCGCGTCGGTCCAGCCGACCGGCCCCGAGTACCAGCCGCGGTCAAGTCCCTCGAGCGCCGGGATCAGCGGCGCGGCTCGGCTCAGCGGCTCACCGCCGACAGCGGGCGTCGGATGCATCAGGCCGGCGAGCTCGAGCGCATCAATCGGGGCCGCCAACTGGGCCCGGATGGGGGTCGCGAGATGCTGGATGTTGGCGATTCGCACGAGCTCGGGCTCCCCGGCCGCGGCCACCCAGACGGAGTGCGGCCGAAGCGTCCGCTCGATCCGCCGGGCGACGATCGCGTGCTCCTCGAGGTAGCTGGGGTCGCGCAGCAGGCGCTCGCCGAGGTGATCGTCGACGGCCGGGTCGGCACTGCGCCGAGTCGAACCGGCGAGCGCCAGCGTGCTCACCCGGTGACCCTCGCGACGCACCAGCAGCTCGGGGCTGGCGGCGATCAGGGTCGCATCGCCCCGGCCCACGCAGAAGACGAAGCACGACGGGAACTCCCGGCGCAGGACGCCGAAGATCGCCCCCGGGTCATACGGCCGCGGCGCGTGGACCTGGACTTCGCGGGCGAGCACGATCTTCTCCATCTCGCCTGCACCGATCAGCTCTGTGGCGCGCGCGACCGCCTGCTCGTAGTGCTCGGGCGGCATCGCGCCGGCGACCCTGTAGCGACCCGTGGGCGCCGGATCGAGCAGCGAGAGCTCCCCGGAGCGCAGCTCTCCGACACGATCCTCGAGGCGGGCCTGAAGCTCCTGAGCCGTGTCATCGGGCGCGGCAAGGCAGGCGAGCGTCATCCGCACGCTCCGCCGTCCGCCGCGGCCTGAGCGGGCGAGGGTGATCTCGGGCACACTCAGCGACCCCGGCTCGAAGCCCTCCCAGTGAGGCGAGCGTCCTCCATCGGGCGCGAACGCGAACCCGCCCACCGCGACCGGGCCGCTCCCCGGCACCTCCTCCGAGCCGTCGGATACGGCTGTTGCGGCCACTGCCCGCCAGCGGCCGGCCACGGTGGCGAACCTCTGCTGCCCCGACGCCTGGATCGCAAGCACCTCGCCGAGCCCTGCGAGGGCCGCCGCGCCGCGGTCGGGCTGCTCGAAGACGAACCACCGCTCCCCGTCGCGACGCGAACAGCACACGACGGCCGACGGATCGACGTCGGGGTCGAGCACGACGGTGGTCGTCGCCAGGACCTCCCGTCCACTGCTGCGGGCCCGCTCGAGCGCGAGGCGCAGCCGGGCCGCCAGCCGCTCCGTGTCCGTCTCGCTGAGCGAGAACGGACCGGGTCGCGGGCGTGAGCTGGTCGCCGGCAACTGCCTAGGTCTCGGTGCGCCCCCGCGAGATCGCGATCTCGCCCGTGCGCATCATCTCGATTAGGCCGAACGGGCGGACCATCGTCTCGAAGGCCTCAATCTTGTCCGTCGTGCCCGTCACCTCGATGATGATCGCGCGCTTGGTCACGTCGACGACCTTGCCGCGGAAGATCTCGGCGATCTGCATGAGCTCGCCCCGCTGGACGCCGTCGGCGGTGACCTTGAACAGGGCCAGCTCGCGGGCCACGGTGTCGGCCGGCTCGAGGTCGCGGATCTTGAGGACGTTGATGAGCTTGTGGAGCTGCTTGGTGACCTGGTCGATCGGGTGCAGGGCTCCATCCACTGTCAGCGTCACGCGCGAGATCTGTACGTCGTCGGTCGGCCCGACCGTGAGCGTCGAGATGTTGAAGCCGCGCCTGGCGAACAGGCCGGCGATCCGCGTGAGGACGCCGGACTTGTTTTCGACCAGGATCGAGAGCACGTGCTTGCGGCCCGTGCGCATGTTCGTCGCCGCATGGAGCTCCTCGAGGCTGAGCGGCGTCTTCGTTCCGGGTTCACCCATGACGGCGCTCACCCGACCATCTCGCGGGCGGCACTGCCGGCCGGGATCATCGGGTATGTGTTCTCCTCGCGGGTCACGCGCACGTCGACCACGACCGGGCCCTCGGTCGCGATCGCGCGCTTCATGTCCTCGACGAGCGTCTCCTTGTTCTCGAAGCGCATACCGGTCACGCCGTAGGCCTCGGCCAGCTTGACGAAGTCGGGGAACTCACCCATGTCGACGTGGCTGTATTTGCCGTCCCAGAAGAGCTCCTGCCACTGCCGGACCATCCCGAGATAGCCGTTGTTCATGATGAAGACCTTGATCGGGATGTTGTTCTGCGCACACGTGGCCAGCTCCTGCGCGTTCATCTGGACCGAGCCGTCGCCGGCGACGCAGCAGACGAGGCGCTCGGGGCACGCCACGGCGGCGCCCATCGCGGCCGGCAGGCCGAAGCCCATCGTGCCCAGGCCACCCGAGTTGATCCAGCGTCGCGGCTCCGGGAAGTCGTAGTACTGGGCGGTCCACATCTGGTGCTGGCCGACATCGCTCGTGATGATCGCCTCGCCGCCGGTGGCCTCGTGCAGCGCCTGGATCATGTGCTGCGGCTTGATCTCGGCATCGGTGCTCGGCTCATACGAGAGCGGGTGCTTGGCTTTCCAGCCGTCGATCCGGCTCCACCATGCCTCCAGGCGCGCCGGGTCCGCGCCGATCGCGCGGTACTCGACCAGCAGCTTGGCAAGGACGTGCTTGGCATCGCCGACGATCGGGATGTGCGCGGGGACGTTCTTCGAGATCTCCGCCGGGTCGACGTCGATGTGGATGAACTTGGCCCGCGGCGCGAACTCAGACAGCTTGCCGGTGATGCGATCGTCGAAGCGCGCCCCGACGGCGCAGATCAGGTCCGCCTCGTCCATCGCGTAGTTGGCCGCGCGGGTTCCGTGCATACCGAGCATGCCCAGCCACTGAGGGTGCGGAGCCGGGAACGCGCCGAGGCCCATCAGCGTGCACGTGACGGGGAAGCGGTCGCTCGTCGCGAACTCGATCAGCTCGCTCGACGCTTCTGCGTTGACGATGCCGCCGCCCGCGTAGATGACCGGCCGCTGGGCCGAGGCGAGTGCCTTGGCTGCCTGGCGGATCTGCTTCTGGTTGCCCTCCACTTTGGGCTGGTAGCCGGGCAGGCGCACATCGGAGACGGGCTCGTAGTCGATCTCTGCGCGGGAGAGATCCTGCGGGATGTCGACGAGCACGGGGCCGGGGCGCCCGGTTCGGGCGACGTGGAACGCCTCGTGGATCGCCCGCGGGAGTTCCTGCGGGTGCTGGATCATGAACGAGTGCTTGACGACCGGCATCGTGATGCCGATCGTGTCGGCCTCCTGGAAGCCGTCGGTCCCGAGCAGCTCGGTGCGCACCTGGCCGGTGATGAAGACGACGGGTACGGAGTCCATCATCGCGTCGCAGATCGGCGTGATCAGGTTGGTCGCGCCCGGCCCGCTCGTGGCGAAGGCGACGCCGACCTTGCCGGTGGCCTTCGCGTAGCCCTCGGCCGCGTGCCCGCCCCCCGCCTCGTGGCGGACGAGGATGTGGCGAATGCCGCCGTTGACGAAGGCGTCGTAGGTCGGGAGGTTGGCCCCACCGGGCAGGCCGAAGACGACGTCAACGCCCTCCGCCTTCAGACATTCCATCAAGGCATCGACTGCCCGCATATCACCGACCTCCCTTCGCCGATTCGGGGGAAAAACCCAGTGTACCAGCGGGTTTTCCGGCAGACCTCAGGACGATCCGATGCCGACGCCGATCGCCAGCACGATCACCCCGCCAACCGTCACGACGAGCAGCGAGGAGCGCATCGAGACATCGAGGAAGCGTTTCCTGATCCAGGCGATCGCGAACAGCTCGATGCCTACCACGATCCCCGCCACGACGAGCGCCTTGTGCACGTCGGGGATCACGAACGGGATCGTGTGGAACAGGCCGCCGAGCGTCGTCATCGCGCCGGTGATCGAGCCGCGGACGACCGCCGAGCCGCGGCCTGTCTGTTCGCCGGTATCCGACAGCGCCTCCGACCAGCCCATGCTGACACCGGCTCCGAGGGCGACGGCCAGGCCGACCCGCAGGGCCACGCCCGAGCTCGAGTAGATCGCCGCCGCAAAGATCGGCGCTAGCGAGGAGACCGTCCCGTCGATCATCCCCACGAGTGCGGGCTGCACGACGCGGAGCACGAACTCGGGCTCGTCCTTGAAGCCGGCCCGATGGATCCAGCGGGCGAGGATCGAGTCGTGGTGTGGGGTTGCGGTCTCTGTCGGGGTGCTCATCACAGCAGACAGACTAGGGCAGGCACCGGCTTAGGGCAGCCGAAATCGGCTTAGGTAAGCCAAAGTACCTGCGACGGCGGACGTCGGGCTCAGGCCGACGGAGCGGCCGGTGTGCGCTCCCACGCCTCCGGCGCGATCGCGACCTCGGGGAAGTCGAGCTCGGTGCCGCAGCGCGTGCAGAGGGCGTCATAGATCTTCGTCACCCGGCCGCAGTTGGGGCACTCGCGTCGGAGCTCGTCGCGCTCGAAGCGATACGCGATCGCAGCCAGCAGGCCGAGGAAGGGTACCGCCGTCGAGATCAGGAACCAGAGAATGAACGAGCTGCCCTTGATCTTGCCGACGATCCCGCCCGCGAGGCCGAAGCTGATCGCGATGACGACGTATGCCATCCCGCCCTCCTACAGCAGGACGCGCAGCGCCCACACGACGGCGATCACCGCGACGATGAAGATGAGGGTGCTGAACAGGAACGAGACGAGGTGGATGATCAGCCCGAGCAGCAGCCATGCCGCCACGAGGAAGACGAGGGCGGCGACCACCGTGCGCCCAAAGGATCTGGATGGCGTCTCGTTCATGTCTTCCAGCTTAACGACATTGGCCCCGAACGACGTACGGCCGGGCAGGAAGAGCTACCCCTGCCCGGCCGCGCGCCGGGAGCACCAGCCGAGGGAAGCCGGTACGGTCGTCATGAGGGGGTGCCGCTACATGCGTCTCGACCTACCGGACTCTCGGGCCGTCCCTGCCGTCGAGATGTCCGGACTGTTCAGACCGGCGCGCTGGCGACCGGCGCCGTGCCCGAGGCTGGTCAGCGTGTAGCGACGAATACGGGGTCCTTGGAGCGCCCCGCCCGCCGTTTCCTCGGGCAGCAGGATGAACCGCCGAGAAGATGAGCTTGGATTGGCTGCTAACCGGTTCATGACCAGCATGTTGGCGCGATCGGGCCCCCGATCGTTGGGCCAGCCGTCCAAAATGTGGCGTGAGGGCGTGTTGCTTGTGACAGGTGAGGGACCTGGCCGGGTCAGACACCGAGCTGCTCATTGATCAGCCGCGCCACCTCGGTGCCGTCGGCGCGGCCCTTGGTCTCGCGCATCACGTGCCCGACGATCGGCCCGATCGCCTTGGCGTTGCCCGCGCGGACGCGCGCGGCGGCATCGGCGTTGGCGGCCAGCGCCCCGGCCACGATCTCGGCGAGCTCATCGCCGCCGCCCATCGCTTCGAGGCCCTCGGCCTCGACGATCGCCTCAGGCTCGCCGCCCTCGGCCACGAGTCGGTCGAGCACCTGGCGCCCGGCACCAACGCTCACCTGCTTGGCGCCGATGAGGCCGACGAGCGAGGCGATCGCGCCGGGGGCGACTCTCGAGGAGGCCGGGTCCTCGCCGTCCTGCAGGCGCCCGAGCAGGTCGCCTGCGATCCAGTTGGCGAGCGCCTGGGGCTGGGGCGCCGGCTCGCGACCCGCTGCGAGCGCAGCCTCGAAGTACTCGCCGAGCTCGCCGCGGAAGGCCAGCAGCTGCGCGCTGTCGGCGCTCAGACCGAACTCCGTGCGCAGGCGCTCGGCGCGGTCGGCGGGCAGCTCGGACATGTCGGCCCTGGCAGCCTCGAGCATCTCGGGCGAGATCGCGACGGGCACCAGGTCCGGCTCGGGGAAGTAGCGGTAGTCGTGGGCCTCCTCCTTGGAGCGCAGC
>DAIRTT010000075.1:0-6909 GCA_036803745.1 Solirubrobacteraceae bacterium
ACGCCGAAGATCCAGCCTTTCCAGTTGCTGAAGTCGCAGTGGCTCCCGAATGCGGCGTAGACGACGCCTTCCATCAGCAGCAGGCCCGGCCGGTTCATCTCGATCGTCGGGTTGAAGGCCTGGCTCGGCGCGTTCTGGGCGGCGCCGGCGATTTCGACCGGGAAGCCAGGCTGCTCGGCTCCCGTTGCCACACTGATCGCGTCCATGTACCACTTGGCCGGGCCGCTCGTGCCCGACGCGTAGGTCTTGTGCGTCATGTAGGCGATGTTCGTCGCCGGGTCGACGACTGGGGTGGAGACGGTGCCGATCGAGGGGGTGATGTCGCCACAGCCGATGTCGGAGGGGTTCCACGGCGTGCCCAGGCTTTTCGTCCATTTGACCCCGCCGGTCGCCGGATCGAGCCCGTACGCTTTGTCTTTCTCGGTCTCGATGAGGAGCGTGCCTTCGGCGAGCAGCGGCTGGGCGGTGATCTGACCTTCAAGGCTCGATGACCACAGCTGGCCGAAGGTGCCGCCGCTGACGAGCTGCGGGGTCAGCGTCGAGTTGTTCGGGTACCACCCGGTGCGCAGATCGTCGCTCGAGTTCGTGATCCCCGAGCTCATCGCCTGTGCCGCGAAAGCAAGCAGCATGGCGAAGCACACAATCGATACGGCCCCTACCCGTCGCATCAAAGCCTCCATCCGTGGCTGCCCCCCCCGTCCATCTCCTAGGGGCACTGATTGGAAGAGTACCCAGAATTCGCGCAAACGCAAGGGGTGTCTCAGACCGTGGGTGAGGCCCCGACCGTCGCGGCTCGGCGACGCATCGGGGTCCCAGAGGAGGCCGGCGGGATCGCCCGATCGGCCCCGGTCGCCCGCCCTGCGCCGTCATGTTCGGAATACTGCCGGCGAAGCGCTTGACGCCTGCGATCATGGGGGCCATCGCGCACAAAGCTGATCTAGAAAAGGAGTAACCCAAAATGGCGCTGCAGCTAGGCGACGTCGCACCGGACTTCGAGGCGCAGACGACAGAGGGGCCGATCCACTTCCACGAGTGGCTGGGCGACTCGTGGGGCGTGCTGTTCTCACACCCCAAGGACTTCACACCGGTCTGCACGACCGAGCTCGGCTACATGGCCAACGCCAAGCCCGAGTTCGATCGCCGCGGGGTCAAGATCATCGGCCTGTCCGTCGACGGCACGAGCGACCACGAGCGCTGGGCCCAGGACATCGCCGAGACCCAGGGCACGGCACCCAACTATCCGATCATCGCCGACGCCGACTTCAACGTCTCAAAGCTCTACGGCATGCTGCCGGCGAGCGTCGAGGGTGAGCCGAGCGAACGCACCCCGGCCGACAACCAGACCGTGCGCAACGTGTTCGTGATCGGCCCGGACAAGAAGGTCAAGCTGATCCTGATCTACCCGATGACGACCGGGCGCAACTTCGACGAGGTTCTGCGAGTGATCGACTCCCTGCAGCTGACGGCCAAGCACAAGGTCGCGACCCCCGTCAACTGGAAGCAGGGCGAGGACGTCATCATCGCGGGCTCGGTCTCCAACGACGAGGCCAAGGAGACCTACCCGGACGGGTGGGAGGAGCCCAAGCCCTACATCAGGATCGTCAAGCAGCCGAAGTAGGTTCGATCCGCTGGGCGACCGCGCCCGCCCGGGCGCGGTCAGCCGCCGAGTGACGCGTTGCGGTTCCACTCGACCCAGGCCGCTCCGGCGCGTCCATCCGCGGCGCGGACACGACACATGGCGCGTGGGAACTCCGAGCGCCTGCCGTCGGTGGCGAGAAGCAGCAGCGGGCCGAAGGCGGTCGGCTCGATCTCGAGGGCCAGCTCGCCGTATTCGATGCGCGCCTCGGTGATCAGGCCGTCGGTGCCGACGAGCTCCTCGGCGCTGACCCGGTCGAGCTCGACGACGCCGTCCTCGGGCGGCTGCAGGTAACCGACGCCGATGGCCGGCGCGTCTGGCAGCCGGAACTCGACACCGTGGAAGCGGGTGCCGTCGTCGAGATGCCCCGCCGACCACATCCACTCGGCCGCCCACCAGTCGCGGGTGCCCCAGGAGTGATCGCGCTGGCCCTTGCCGCTGAAGGCGATGCGCTCCTCGCCGATCTCGATCGTCCCGGCGACCCGGCAGGGGATCTCATAGCGGGTGGCCACTCGGTAGGCGTAAGGGGCGCCCTGGGTCGTCCACTCGAGGTCAAAGCCGACCGCGACAGGCCGACCGGGCTCGGCGCGCAAGACGGCAGCGGCGTCCTCGTGCTCGGCTCCGGTGCCCCGCAGTCGCACGGCGAAGGACTCGAGCGCGGCTCGGCACAGATGCTCGGCGGTGAACGCGGCGGTCGTGATCTCCAGGGCGTCGCCGTCGGGCAGCTGAGCGGCGAAGTCGATGACCGCGACGGTCGGACGTCCGGGGCCGCAGACGAACGCGGTCACCCACGCGACCCCGAGGTTCGGGTAGAGGCCCAGACGTGTGTACATCCCGAGCGTCCCGTCGTCTGAGATCGCGTCGAAGTACCAGCTCTCGTTCCACAGCTCCTCTGCTCCCGCGGAGTGTCGGCCCTCGTCCTCGGCCTTCGGGCGCAGGGCCGGAGGGCGCCCGGACCCGGGCGCCGGAAGCAGTTCGAGCGCGTCGAGGTCGAGAACCTGCTGGGCGTAGCGCGCCATGCAGGCCATGAACATCGCATCGCCGCGGTCGGTGCGCTCGACGAGCATCGCGGGCGCGACGGTCATGAGGATGCCGAGGAAGCTCTGGCACCGGTAGCCGCTCCAGCATTCCTCCCACGAGAACCCGCGCACACCATGGTCGTTGAGCGCGTCGAAATATCTTCGCACCAGGTTCTGCTCGTGGAGGCGGCGCTCCTCGACCGGAAGGCTCGCTCCGAGGAAGTAGGAGACGTCGGTCATGACCGGTCCCCAGCTGACCGTCTGCCAGTCGACGGCCACGAACCGGCGGGCGGTGTCCGCGCCGCCGAACAGCATGTTGTCGAGCCGGTAGTCGCCGTGGACGATGCCGAGCGGCGGGCGCCTGTCCGCCGCCCACCCGTCGAGGCTCGCTACGAGCCGGCGACAGACGTCCTGGTGCTCGGGCGCGATCTGGTCGCCGTAGCGCTCGAGGAAGCCGTCCAGAAGTTGCGATACGAGCGCCTGAGTGAGGATGCCCTCCTGGTTCAGCCATGGTGTGGCGCCGAGCTGCGGGTCGCCGAACACCGGCGCATGCAGACGCGCGAGCTCGTCGATCGCGACGGTCGCCTGAGCGATGTCGCAGCCCGCTATCTGGTCGCCCTGGGTCGCCGGGGCGACATCCTCGAGGAGCAGCGTGAACCACCCCTCGGCGGGGTCGATGACCGCGACGTGGCAATGAGCGAGCGGCCCGCCGATGCGTGGGGCGAGCTCACGGTAGAAGCGCACCTCGCGCTCGTAGACCCCGAGCCCGACCCCGGCGCCGCGGCTGTTCTCATCGGCCGATGCCGTCTTGAGCACGACCGTGCGCGGGGAACGGCCCCCGCCGCCGCGGGCGTAGTCGATCGCGATGCGCCGGCTCTCGCTCATCTGCCCAGTGCCGATCGGCTCGATCGTGAAGGCCTCGACGCGGGGTCCGCCGAGGGCGTCCGATAGCCACGCGGCGGTGAGCTCCTCGGGCGTGCGCAGAACGGGGACGTCGGCTCTCATCGCCGACATCACAGCACGCTCACGCCGCGCGGGCGCGAGAAACTCCCGTCATCGCCAGCGGCAGGCGCACGTCAACCTGTACGGCTGGGGTGCTCCCGTGCCCTCGGACGCGCCCTCCTCGCCGGTCCCGCTCGTGGAGCTCGAACGCGGCTACGTCGAAAGCACGCATGGCCACCCAGGACCGGCTGGCTAGACTCGGCCGACCGTCGGGCCGGCTCAAGTCGGATTGGCGCACACGCAACTGCAAACGGGGGCGACGGAGCGTTCCGCGCCATGGAGGTCATCGATGAAGAAGCTCCTACAGGCTGTGGTGGTCGCGGCAATGCTCGCGGCGGTTCTGGCCGGCACCGTCTCAGCGGCAACGCGCAAGCCGCTCGCCTACCGCTACGGAAACTGCGGCGGGATCTCGCAGTGCACCTATGAAGGCACGACCAACCCGGCCCAGAGCAAGATCGCGATCAGCGCGCGCAAACTCTGCACGACCGGCGCCGAAGCGCTGGTGCGCGCCGGCTTCGTGACGATTCACAACGGACGGTTCTCGTTCAGCAAGAGCCTCACGTTCGCGAACGGCTTTGGTCAGAGCGTGACGGTCGCGGTCAAGTTCAACGGCACGTTCTCGCGCGGCAAGAGCGTCAAGGGGAGCGTCAAGATCACGACGACCTCCGCCGACTGCGCGTCCGAAACGGGCGCCACCAAATCATTCAAACTGAAATACAAGGGGCCGTCCTACGGCGGCTGATCGGGTGCGGGTCGGGGCGGCGCCGCGGGGACGATCGAGTGTCCCGGCGCCGCCCAGGTCGGCGGCGCACGCCGTCTAGGCCGACTGCTCGGCCACCCATGCGAGGATCGCGCGCGACTGCACGAGGACGGTGCCATCGGGTAGCGCGAGTGCCGGCAGCTTGGTCGTTCCGGTCGCCGCATGGAGATCGTCGCGCGAGCCTTTCCGCAGGAACGGAATCGGGTTGCCGTGGCCGGCGACGACCTTGTCGTAATCGACACCGGCGGCGCGCAGCGCTTCCTGAGCGCGGCGGCACGGATGCATCCGCGGCCCGCCGTCATCGCCATGGCACACGTACAGCGTCGGTTTCACGTGAGTCCTCCTCGGTTGGTCGCGACGGAGCCTAGTCGCCGGGCACCGGTCGCGCGAACACGGTCCAGAGCTGCCCACTCGGCGGGCGGCGCCGAGGAATGGATCGCGTTAGGCAGCGGGGGAGCAGCCGCGCCCGGCGCTCAGGAGTCGAGTGGCTCTCCCGGAAAGCGCAGGTCGAAGCGCTCGACGAGGCCGGGAACACTCGACGGATCCATCTCGAGTGCGTAGCGCCGGCACATCTCACCCAAGGCCTCGGGGTCGGCCTGAGCGACGCCGCCGATGTCGACGAGCTCGGCAAAGAAGCGCTCGAAGCCCGCCGGTGCGATGATCTCGAGAATCCGGCAGGGTGCCTCGCCGGCGTTCCAGAACGTGTGCCACTGACCGCGGGGCTTGTGGACGAGCTCGCCGGGTCCGGCCTCCAGGACAGCGTCTCCGAGCAGGGCGCCCATGCGACCTTCGAGCACGTAGCTGTACTCGTCCTCGCCCGTGTGCCTGTGCAGCGGCGCCGCGAGGGCGCGCGCGGACATCGGGTGTTCGACCAGCGCGAACCCCTCCCGGCTCTCTGCGCCGTCGATCATGAAGCGCACCCCGATGCTTCCCATGAAGCCCGCCTTGCCGTCGTTAGGACCCACGACTCGTGGTGACGTCCCCTGCATCTCAGTCCCTCAGTTCATTAGACAGTGGTGTCGCGTGAACTATACAGCGGCACCGGCACGTGGCAAGATTGGGACGACGGCCATGACCGAGGAATCTCGCCCCTACCGCATGAAGCGCCGCGCCGAGTCCCAGCAGGAGACGCGACTTCGCATCACCAGGAGCGCGGTCGCACTGCACGGCACGCTGGGGCCCTCGCGCACATCGATGAGCGCCATCGCCGAGCACGCGGGCGTTCGACGTTCGACGCTGTACCGACACTTCGCCGACGAGGCGGCCCTGTTCGACGCGTGCACAGCTCACTGGGCCCGGGACAACCCGCCGCCCGACCTCGCCGTGTGGGCGGAGCTCGCCGAACCCGAAGAGCGTCTGGCGGCCGCGCTGACAGATCTATACGGCTACTACGGCCGCACGGCGGCGATGTTCGAGAACCTGTTTCGAGACGAGGCCACGATGCCGCTCGTACGTGAGCGTTTCGCGGCCTTCCGCGGCTACTTCGAGGCTTCGCAGCACATGCTGATCGAGGGCCGGCGCCTGCGCGGTGCGCGCAGGCAGCGGGTCAACGCCGCGATCGGCCACGCGATCGCGTTCTCGACGTGGCGATCGCTCGTGCGTGAGCAGGGCCTCGACGACTCCGCCGCCATCGGGTTGATGCGCGCTCTCGTGCGCTCAGCGGCAGACGGCTGAGCGCTGATGTCGGTGCTGTCGCGGGCCGGGGTGGCGTCAGCTCATCTCGATCGCCTGCTTGATCCGTCCGGCGAAGGCGTCGGCGTCCTTGCGCGCCGCGCTCAGAGCGAGTGACACGGGTAGCGGGCCGGCGCCAAGCAGCGATCAACCCGGCCGCAGCCGAAGGGCGTAGCCTGATGCGCGATGGCCGAGATCTCGCCCGTCCTCTACCGCGCCGGCTCAGGTGAGCCGCTGCTCCTGTTGCATGGCTTCACCGGCGCGTGGCACCATTGGCGCCCGCTGCTCGGCGACCTCGTCGCGCGCTACGAGGTGATCGCGCCGACACTGGCGGGCCACGACGGCGGCCGCGTACTGCCGGCGGGCACGGAGCTGAACTTCGCCGGCTCGACGGACCTGCTGGAAGAGCACCTCGATGAACTGGGCCTCGACACCGTCCATGTGGTCGGAAACTCGATGGGCGGAGCGCTCGCGCTCGAGCTCGCAAAGCGCGGCCGCGCCCGGTCGGTCGTCGCGCTTGCGCCCGGTGGCGGCTGGACGCCCGGCGACGGCGAGGCCCATCGCCTGGCGCGCTTCTTCACGCGCCAGCTGCGCATGACGCGGGCCACGGCGTCGCGAATGGCGACGATCGCGCGCCGGCCAGGTGTCCGGCGCTTGGCGCTTCGAGACATCATGCGCCACGGTGAGCTGGTCTCGCCGGCCGAGGCAGTCCAGCTCGCGCAGTCGGCGCTGCGCTGCACCGTCTCGGCGGAGGTCATCGCTGCACTGTCCGCCGATCGCGAGGACCTCGTTGCCGCCGATGGCGCGCTCCGGGCGTCGCT
>DAIRTT010000075.1:6919-12071 GCA_036803745.1 Solirubrobacteraceae bacterium
CCTCGTCCTACGCGAGCTCGACCGGATCACATGCCCGGTGCGGCTCGCCACGCCCCAGTTCGACCGCGTGCTGCCGGCGGAGCTTCACGCTCCGCGCTACCGGCGTGAGATCCCCGGAGTCGACGCCGTCGTCCTCTCCGGATGCGGGCACGTGCCGATGTGGGATGACTCTCAGCTCGTGGTCCGGACGATCACCGAGTTCGTCGACCGCCACGTTGCCGGCACCGCGCCGGCCGCCGGGCTCGCCACAAGCTGAGCGGGCCTGGGGCGAGGGAGTAGCGGCTGCCCGGATAACGGGGGCGGACCATCGCTGCGCCCATGCCACCGGCTGGGTGTCGGGCGGATGACGACCGTGTCGGGGACCGGGATGATCTCCTCGACCGCCGATGGCCGCCATGAGGCGGCGCGTGAACCGCCCGACTCGCCAGATGTGCCTCTGAGCGCTGTCAATGCCCGGCCCGGGTGGGGAGCAGCAGGCGTAGCGAGGGGGTAGGCTCTCGTTGGAGAGGGTTTCCGGGGAGGGAGCAGGCGAAGGAGATGAGGCAGGTCGCGCCACTCGACGCAGCGTGGCTCGCGCTCGAGTCGCGCGATACGCCGATGCACGTCGGCGCCCTGTTCGAGTTCACCCTTCCCGACGATGCGCCGCCCGACTATCTGAAACAGCAGTTCGAGCGGATGCGCCGGGCTCGGACGGTCCCGCCGCCGTGGAACCTGAAGCTCGTCGAGACTCCCGTGATCGGCCGCATCCCGCTGATGCGTGAGGTCCGCGACATCGACATCGACTACCACGTGCGCCACTCGGCGCTGCCGCATCCGGGAGGCCAACGCGAGTTGGGCGTGCTCGTCTCGCGCTTGCACAGCTATCAGCTCGACCTCCACCGCCCGCTTTGGGAGGCCCATCTGATTGAGGGCCTGGAAGGCAACCGCTTCGCCTTCTACAGCAAGGTCCACCATTCGCTCGTCGACGGCGTCAGCGGCATGCGGTTGATGATGCGGGCCCTGTCGAGCGAGCCTGCCGACCGCACTACGGCGCCCTTCTGGGAGATCGGCGCCGGCGAGCGTCCCGAGCACCCCGATCCGGCCACGCGCGCCTCGGGACGGCTGGGTGCTCCGATTGGGGCGATCCGCGGCGCCGCCGCCGCGCTCGGCGGCCTCTCGCGGGCGGCGCTCGACCTGGCGTTGGCCGCGGTGGACGAGCGCGGGCTGCAGGCTCCGTACCGAGCACCGGCCTCGGTGCTCTCAGGCAACCTCGGCGGCCAGCGGCGCTTCGCAACCCAGCAGTACGAGCTCGAGCGGATCAAAGCGCTGGCGCGGGCCGCGGACTGCAGGCTCAACGACATCGTCCTGTATCTGAGCGGGACCGCGCTCAGGCGCTATCTGCTCGAACATGCCGAGCTCCCCGAGCGGCCCCTCACGGCCGGGATCCCCGTCAATCTACGCGACGCCGACGACCAGTCGATGGGTACGTCTATAGGCATCATGGTCGCCGAGCTGGGCACCAACGTGGCCGACCCGCGCGAGCGCCTGCGTGCGATCTCGCTGTCGACCGCCGAAGCCAAGCATCATCTGAGTCGACTGCCCCCCGAGGCTCGGACGTCCTACACGCTGCTCATCAACGGGCCGTGGATCGCCGGCCTGGTGAGCGGTCTCGGCCGCCACGCGCCCGTCCCCTTCAGCGTCGGGATCTCGAACGTCCCGGGCCCGGTCGAGCCGCTCTACATGAACGGCTCCCACCTGGACGCGCTGTTCCCGCTCTCGCTGCTGATGCACGGCAACGCCCTCAACATCACCTGCGTGAGCTATGCGGGCACGCTCAACTTCGGCTTCACGGGCGCGCGGGACACCATTCCTCACCTGCAGCGGCTCGCCCTGTACATGGGTGAGTCGCTGACCGAGATCGAGCAGGTGCTTGCGTCGGGCCGCAAGCCGCGTGGCGCGCGACCGCGCAAGCACAAGGCCGTCGGCACGACCAGGGCTTGATCGGGGCCACCTAGCCGGTTCGGGCTCGGCCGGCGGCTCGTGCGCGATGGCCGCCGCCCGAGGGGGTGAGCGGTGGCCGGAGCGAGTTGTGTGGGTCAGGCGACGGCGGCGGCCGGGCGTCTGCCTCTGAGGTTCACCTGCCAGTTGGCGAGAGGGAGCAAGAGCAGGATCGCGCCGAGCGCGATCATGATGAAACCGGCGCTCGCCCGAAAGAAGCGCGTGGGGGACCTGCTGGCCGTCCTCGTCAACCCGTAGCTGGCGCCCAACCCGAGCATCCAAGCCAAACTGCCCGGCATTGCCGGTGGAAGGAACAATCATGATCGCCTACGTAATCGCCGGGGTCATCCTGGTGGCGCTGGTCGGAGCATCCCTCTCGATCCGGATCCTCAAGCAATACGAGCGGGCGGTCATGTTCCGTCTGGGCAAGGTTCGCGACGGTCCGCGTGGCCCGGGGCTGATCGCGTTCGTTCCGTTCATCAACCGGGTCCATCGCGTGTCGATGCGGATCGTCACGATGCCGATCCAGTCGCAGGGCATCATCACCCGCGACAACGTCAGCGTCGATGTGTCCGCCGTCGCCTACTACCGCGTCGCTGACCCCGTCCGCTCCGTGATCGCGATCGAGAACGTTGAAGTGGCGATCAACCAGATCGCGCAGACGACCCTCCGCGCCGTCGTCGGACGCCACACGCTCGATGAGACGCTGTCAGAGACCGACAAGATCAACCAGAACATCCGCGAGATCCTCGACGTGCAGACCGAGGAGTGGGGGATCAAGGTCACGACCGTCGAGCTGAAGGACATCCAGCTGCCCGACTCGATGAAGCGCGCGATGGCCCGCCAGGCCGAAGCCGAGCGCGAGAAGCGCGCCAAGATCATCGCCGCCGAGGGAGAGGCGCTCGCTGCAGGCGAGCTGGCGCGCGCATCCGACGTGATGATGGACCACCCGCTCGCCCTCCAACTGAGAAACCTGCAGACGCTCGTCGAGATAGCGGTCGACAAGAACTCGACCGTCGTCTTTCCCGCCCCGCTCATGAGCACGATCCAGGAGCTCGGGGCGTTCCTCAAACGAGAGGCAGCGGCCGCCGGGGAGATACCCGCCGCACCGGCGCTCTCGAATAGGAAGGCCGGAGGCGAGTAGTGGAACTCCTGCTGAGCTTCTCCCCTCACGGTTTGGCGAACGCGCTCCCCTCGCCCGAGCCGGTGGACGGGTGGCGGCGAACGACGACGAAGGCGATCACGGCGGCCGCTGAGACGACGGCGAGCGCGACGTAAGGGAACGCGCTGTAGGGCCAGGGCTGCCCGGGCTTGCACAGCTCGACGAACGGCACGATGAGAGCGAGGGCCCCGAGGACGGGAACGGCTGCGTGGCGAAGAGCTGAGAACGACGGCCGGTGGCGGCGCCACATGAAGATCGGGAGGGCGAGCGCTGTCAGGAGGTAGACGAACAGGATCACGATCGTGCCCATCGTCGAGCACTCCGCATAGAGGCTGACGGGGTTCGTCGACCCCGTCGCTACGCCCGTGAGGTGGGCCATCCACCAGACCGCGACGATCCCGAGCCCCCCGCAGCCCATCACGAGCAAGGCGTTCGCCGGCGTGTCCGCAGGCTCGCGGACGTGACCGAGCCAACCCGGCAGGAGCCCTGACCGGCCTCCGTCGAACAGCATGCGGGATTGGGAGTTCACGGCGGCGATGAGGGTGGCGAGCACCGAGACGATCCCTGCGAGCCAGGCCAGGGGGGCTGCCGAGCCGAGGTAGCGGTCGGCGACCGTCAGGAACGGGACCGACGAGCGCCCGATCGAGGAGACGTCGTAGCCAAAGCCGGTGACCGTGGCATAAGCGAACAGGACGAAGAGGGCCGTTGCGATCGCGATCGACACGTACAGGGCTCTCGGGACCGTGCGCCTCGGATTTCGGCACTCCTCGGCGAGCGCAGGGCCGTTTTCCCAGCCGATGAACATGTACAGGGCAAGCGGGAAGCCGCTCGACAGGCCGGCCAGGCCGCCGGGCAGGTGCGCCCAGGAGAATGGTATGCCCGAGAGATGGGCACGCCGGTCGACGAGTGTCACGACGCAGACCACGAGCATGATTGCGACCTGGAGCACGACGGCGAGGCCCACGGCAGCGGTCGAAAGGCGTACGCCGCGCGCCGTCAGCCATATGGCCCCGACCGTCATGGCGAGGCTGAGCGGCTCCCAAGGCGGGTGCCACGAGGTGTAGTGGGCGAGGGTCAGCGCCACCATCCCCCCGGACATGGTGAACACCCCCGCTATGGCCACGGTGAACCCCACCGCGACCAGCAGGGCCGTGGCCACGCCGGCTCTAGCTCCCAGCGAGGTCTCGACGTAGGTGATGAAGCTTCCCGCAGAGGGCTCCGCCTTGGTGAATTCGGCCACGACGAAGGCGAGCAGGACGACCGCCACACCGCCCGCGAGGATCGTCAACGGCGCGGCAACCCCGGCGGTGACAGCGATCACCCCGAAGGCAAAGTAGAAGTCGATCCCGGGCCCGATGTTGGCGACAGTGGACGCTGTCACGTCCACCAGGCCGAGCTGCCCGGCCTTGAGGTGATCTGTGCTCATATTGACCTTGGAGGCAGCGTACGGCAGAAGCTCCTTGCGCTCCTCGTGGTCTAACAAGAGCCGCTCGCCTCGAAGCCTAGGACAGGGAGATCAAGGGCGATCCGAAAGGGCACAGCACAGCCAGGCGCTATGGTCCGCGCCAGCATGACCATGCCCAGCAGCGAGCGAGCAGCCAGATCCGCGGCGAGCGTGATGGATGGGGCTCAACTGGCGCGTACGATCATCAATCACATCGCTGATGAGGCCGCGCAGCCCCGGCTCAGACGCCCGTGCTCCACGAGCCCACCAACGGGTCAGCGGAACTTCAACGGCACCCCGGGGCAGCTGACATCGGGGTCAGCTGAGGTCCAGGACGGTTTGGGGGGCGGGAATGACGTGGTCCTCGATCCCCTCGGAGGGGATGATCGCCGTGCCGATGGCGAAGAACTCGATCACGTGGCTGCCCCAGCCGTGGGACTTCTCTTCGATGTGGACGCCGACGATCCCCTCCGCCTTGGCCTGTAGCGCCTCGGCCTGCATCCTCTCCATGGCGAGCTCGCGCGCGTCGTAGAGGGCCTGGGTGAAGTTCGGGAGCTCGACGTTGCGAC
>DAIRTT010000076.1:0-11983 GCA_036803745.1 Solirubrobacteraceae bacterium
CGACCCAGCGGGCGACGGGCAGCTTGTTGGGCGAGATCCGCTCGCGCACGCCGTCATGGAGGACCTCGGCGGCCGTGCCGGGCGTCGAGCCGAGGCCGGCGTCGCGCAGCCGCAGGAAGACCTCGGCGGGCGGCAGGCCGGAGATGTCGCACATGTGGGCGATCTCCATTGGGCTGTAGGCGTGCAGGTGCAGGTCGGTGTGTGCCGCGGCGGCGGTGGCCTTGGCGAGGCGCAGCCAGCCGAGGTAGTCCTCGAGCGACCAGTCGGGATGGATGCCCGACTGGATGCACAGCTCGGTGGCGCCGAACGCGATCGCGTCGTGGATGCGCGAGACGAACTCGGCCTCGTCGTGCTCGTAGGCGTCAGGCGAGCGCTTGCCCTGCCCAAAGCCACAGAAGGCGCAGCCGACGGTGCAGATGTTGGACACGTTGATGTTGCGGTTGACCACGAACGTGACCGTCTCGCCGGCCAGCTCGGCGCGCAGCTCATCGGCGGCCTGGCGCATGTCCTCGATCGCCTCGGGGCGGGTCTCGGCGAACATCGCCGTCAGCTCCTCGGCGCTCAGCGGCTGCCCGTCGCGGCCGCGCTCGATCGCCCCCGCGACGAGGTCCGGGCGGATCGGCGCCGGCGGATCGGTCCGCCCCGAGCCGCGCCGGGGAATGAAGCTCCAGTACTTGACCTTGATCGTGTCCATTACCGCCGGTGCGATCCACTCCTGGTCGATGTACTGCGGGTATACGCACAGGCGCTCTGTCAGCGCGAAGCCCTCGCCCTGGAGGCGCTTGCGCACCTGGTGGGGCGAAGGGAACGGGTGCTCGGGAGAGATGTGGTCGCCGTTGGCCGACAGCCCGCCGAGGTCGCTCGCCCCGGCCGCCACCAGCTCGCTCCACCAGTCGGCCAGGTTGGGGGGGATCTGGATGCCCACGTCGGGCATCAGCCGCCGTGTCTCGGCGATCAGGCGCTTCATGTCCTCGATGCTCACCGCCGAGGCCCACGACGGGAGCGACAGCTCGGGGCGTTGGCGGGCGGGGTGGGCGGGACCCTCGTCAACGCCCGTGCGCCAGTACTCGCGGGCGGCCGCGTCGGCGATCTCGGCGGGCTCCCGGCCGTAGTAGCGGTCGTGGGGTACGAAGTTCTGGAGGATCACCTCCTGGATGTGGCCGTGCTCGGCGTGCACCGCCGCGAGCGCCTCGAGCGATTCGATCCGCTCGTCCTCGGTCTCGCCGATCCCGACGAGGATCCCGCTCGTGAACGGGATCCGCAGCTCGCCGGCGGCCCGGATCGTCTCCAGGCGCCGAGCCGGATGCTTGGTCGGCGAGCCGGCATGGACCGTCTCCATCAGCCGCTCGGAGATCGACTCGAGCATCAGCCCCTGCGAGGCCGTCACCTCGCGCAGCCGCGCCAGGTCGGTGCGCGAGAGGACCCCGAGGTTCGTGTGGGGCAAGAGGCCCCGCTCCATCGCCCGCTCGCACACCCACGCGACGTAGCCGGTGAAGTCCCCGTGGCCGTACTCGGCCAGCCGTGCGGCCACGACCGGGTTGACCTCGGGCTTCTCGCCCGTCAGGACGAGCAGCTCCTTGACATGGCGCTTGGCTGCGCCGTCGAGGATCTCGAGCACTTCGTCGGGCGAGTAGAGGTGCGCCTGGTGGGTCGCGAAGGCGCAGTACTTGCAGTAGCACTGGCACGTCCGCGACAGCGACAGCGTCAGGTTGCGGGAGAACGTGACCCTGCGACGCATGGACGGAGTCTATGACGCGACCGACGGCAGCCTGGGCCGGATCTAGAGGAGCCCGCTGTCACGCATCGCTGAGAGCAACCGGTGGGCGACAGCGTCGGGGGCGGCGCCATCGGTGTCGATCGTGATGTCGATCCCGGCCAGCGCGGGCGCGACCGAAGCCAGCACGTGCGCATGTGCAATCAGCCCGGCCTTGCCCGGCCAGCGATCGGGCTCGCGGTCCTGGAGGCGCGCGGCGAGAACCTGCGCTGGAGCGGCCAGGCAGGCGACCAGCACGCGCTCGGCGCCCGTCGCCCGAACCACCGAGCGCAGCTCGCCGGCGGTTTCAGCGGTGAACGCCACCAGGAGGAGCTGTCTTCCGGCTCGCCGCTGCACCGCCAGCGTCCGTGCAAGCGCCTCCGCGAGAACGGCGTTCGCGAGCGGCGGGAACCCGCGAGCTAGCTGCTCGCTCTCGATCGCGCCGTGCTCGACGCCCTCGAGCTCGAGAAGCGTCGTGAGCGCATCGAGAACCGACGACTTGCCGGCCCCCGGCGCACCGGTCAACACGAGCGCGGAGGTCACCGGTTCAGCCTCCCACGTAGTTCCGGACGGTGCATGCACCGTCCGGCGGGCGGCGCATGCGCCGCCCGAGGGGCCGCACATGTGCGGCCCCTGCCCCAGGAGACTCCAGGATTCGTGCTTGCATCAGTACCCTCGTTGCTCACCGGAGGCGCCGGTCTGTCGGCGACGAGCAGCGGTCCACCAGTGCCACCTTTGACCAGAAAGGGACGAGAGCAACATGAGTGAGAGTGTCAGCGAGAGCGAGAACCCGGCGATCCCGAGCCCGACTCCCGAGGTGCCCCGTCCCAGGACGAACCACGACTGGTGGCCCAACCAGCTCGATCTGAGCACGCTGCATCGGCACTCGCCGCTCTCGAACCCGATGGGCGAGGACTTCGACTACGCGAAGGAACTTGCGACCCTCGACCTCGACGCCCTGCGAGGCGACCTGATCGAGCTGATGAGCACCTCCCAGGAGTGGTGGCCGTCGGACTACGGCAATTACGGACCGCTCTTCATCCGCATGAGCTGGCACGCCTCCGGGACCTATCGCGTCACCGACGGACGGGGCGGTGGCGGCAGTGGTGCGCAGCGCTTCGCGCCGCTCAACAGCTGGCCCGACAACGCGAGCCTCGACAAGGCGCGCCGGCTGCTGTGGCCGATCAAGCAGAAGTACGGCCGCAAGATCTCCTGGGCCGACCTGCTCATCTACACCGGCAACGTGGCGGTGGAGTCGATGGGCTTCCAGACCTTCGGCTTCGGCTTCGGGCGCGAGGACATCTGGGAGCCGCAGGAGATCTTCTGGGGCAGCGAGGACACGTGGCTGGGGGAAGGGCGCTACAGCGGAGAGCGCGAGCTGGCCAAGCCCCTCGGCGCCGTTCAGATGGGGCTCATCTATGTGAACCCGGAGGGTCCCGGCGGGGACCCTGACCCGCTCGCGGCGGCCGTGGACATCCGCGAGACGTTCGCCCGCATGGCGATGGACGACGAAGAGACGGTGGCGCTGATCGTCGGCGGCCACACGTTCGGCAAGACGCACGGCGCCGTCGATCCGAGCAATCTCGGCCCCGAGCCCGAGGCCGCCCCGCTCGAGCAGCAAGGCCTCGGCTGGAAGAACAGCGCGGGCAAGGGCAACGGCGCCGACACGCTCACAAGCGGGCTGGAGGGCGCATGGACGACCGAGCCGACGCGCTGGGACAACGGCTTCCTGGAGAACCTTTACGGCTACGACTGGGAGCTGACCAAGAGCCCCGCCGGAGCGCAGCAGTGGACCCCCAAGAACCCCGAGGCCCAGGACACGGTGCCGGACGCTCACGACCCCTCCAAGCGGCACGCGCCGATGATGCTGACGACCGACCTGGCGCTCAAGCTCGACCCGATCTACGGACCGATCTCGAAACGTTTCCATGAGAATCCCGACCAGCTCGCGGAGGCGTTCGCAAAGGCTTGGTACAAGCTGCTCCACCGCGACATGGGGCCGCTCTCGCGCTACCTCGGCCCCTGGATCCCGCCGGCGCAGATCTGGCAAGACCCCGTTCCCCCCGTCGATCACGAGTTGATCGGCGAGGCGGAGATCGCGTCGCTGAAGGAGAAGATCCTCGCCTCAGGACTCTCGATCTCGCGGCTCATCGCCACCGCCTGGGCCTCGGCGAGCTCGTTCCGCGGCACCGACAAGCGCGGCGGCGCCAACGGGGCGCGGATCCGCCTCGCGCCGCAGAAGGACTGGGAGACCAACGAACCTGCTGAGCTCGCCGCCGCGCTTGGAGCGCTCGAGCAGATCCAGCAGGACTTCAACAGCTCGCAGGCTCCTCCGAAGAAGGTCTCGCTGGCCGATCTGATCGTCCTCGGCGGATGCGCGGCTGTCGAGCAGGCAGCGAAGAACGCCGGGCACAACATCTCCGTTCCGTTCACCCCCGGGCGCACCGACGCCTCCGAGGAGCAGACCGACGCGGATTCGTTCGCCGTGCTCGAGCCGACCATCGACGGCTTCCGCAACTACTTCGGCGCGGGCGAGGATCTTCCACTCGAGCATGGGCTCCTGGAACGGGCCTACATGCTGACCCTGACCGCTCCGGAGATGACCGTCCTGATCGGCGGCCTGCGCGCGCTCGATGCGAACTTCGGGCACTCGGCGCACGGGGTCCTCACCGAGCGGCCGGGGACGCTGAGCAACGACTTCTTCCTCAACCTGCTCGACATGGGCACGGAGTGGAAGCCGGCGGGCGCGAACCTCTACGAGGGACGCGATCGCCGGACCGGCGAGGTCAGATGGACCGCCACCTCGGTCGACCTCGTCTTCGGCTCGAACTCGGAGCTGCGGGCGCTGGCGGAGGTCCACGCCTGCGACGACGCCGGCGAGAAGTTCGTCCGCGACTTCGCGGCCGCCTGGGAGAAGGTCATGAGCCTCGACCGATTCGAGCGATCCTGACCGAGCGCATTTCCACCGGCGTCTACCTCGCCCGTCACGGGCAGACCGCCTACAATCTCGAGGGCCGCTTCCAGGGGCACCTGCCCGTGCCACTCGACGACACCGGTCGCGCCCAGGCCGCCGATCTCGCCGAGCGCGCCGCCCAACACGACTTCCGCGTGCTGTGGTGCAGCTCCCTGCTGCGCGCCCGCGAAACCGCCGACATCGTCGCCGCGCGGATCGGCCTGCAGCCCCGCGAGGACCCGCGTCTGATGGAGACCGATGCCGGCCGCTGGACCGATCGCAGCTTCATCGACGTGCGCGGCGAAGCCCCCGAGCTGTTCGATGCTTTCGCCTCCGCCGACCCGGCCTTCGCCTTTCCCGGCGGGGAGTCCTTCGTCGAACAGGACCTGCGCGTCAACGCCGCCCTCGCGGAGATCGAGACCGGCGAGCTTCCCGCCCTCATCGTCTGCCACGGGATGGTCATCCGCGCCGCCCTCACCCACCGCGCCGGGCATCGCTCCGAGCGCTTCGAGCGCGTGCCCAACGCCGCCCTCGTGCCGCTCGACCCGATCGCCGCCCGCCGCGCCGACCTCGACGGCGGCCGGGCGACGATCGCCACCTGAGGGATGCGCCCGGCCCCTCGCGGGCCGCTGATCGGGGCTAGGCGGGGATCCGCGCCACCCCGTTTACGTCCTTGCCCGCCACGAGCAGGAACTCGCTGCGCGCCCCCGCGCTGCGAGCCAGGTAGCGTCCGCCGCGACGTTCGACCATCGGCGTCACCTCGCTCACGTAGTCGCGGACCCACGAGGGATCGGTCACATCGAGCTGCGCCACCGCGTAGTACCTCATCGGTCTCTCCTCCTCTCGGTCGAAGCGCTCCGGCCGTGCCCTCCGCTGTACCGGAGCTCGCGATCGTCCTGGATGCTAGGCGTCGAGGAAGCGGCGCAGCGCACGCCGCGCCGCCGGCAGGCGCCTGCCGGCCTCGAGCTCGCGGATCGCGATCTCCGAGGTCATCGCCGCAAGCAGCTGTGCCGCGGCCCTCGCGTCGGGCCACCCGATCGCTTTGAAGCTCGGCACCGCCGAGGCCGCGAAGCGCTCGTGCCTCGCCGACATCGACGCCGTGAGCGCCGTGTCCGTGCGAGCCTCCAGCGACAGCGCCTTGATCGCCCGGTCGGCCAGGCACACGTCCAGGTAGGCCTCCACCCCGCGCACGATCCGCTCGGTCCCGGGCTCGGTCCCTGCGGTCGCCGCGGCGACCGCCGCGAGGACGCGGTCGTGGAAGCGCGCATGGAGCGCGTCGATGAACGCCTCCCTGTCGGCGAAATGCACGTAGAAGGTGCCCTTCGCCACGCCCGCCTCGGCAACCACCCGGTTGACGCTCAGGCCCGCCAGCCCGTCGCGCTCGGCGACCGCAACCCCGGCGTCGAGCAGCAGCTCGTGCGTGCGGCGCCCCCCGCGCAGGGGTGGCTCGGCTGGAGAGCGAGCTTCGGTGGCCATCTCGCCCGACACCTTAGATGACCGCTTGGTCATTCTAAGTGACCGACCGGTCAGTCATGTGCTAGCTTGCCGTCCATGCCACTACTCCAGACGTCCACGGGACCGATTGCCTACGACGAGCAGGGCGGCCCCGGGAACACGATCGTCATGCTCCCCAGCGGCGCGCACGACCGCCACGACTTCGACGAGATCAGAGCGCTGATGCCTCCGGGGATCAGAACCGTCGCCCTCGACTGGCCCGCTCACGGCCAGTCACCGCCCGGAGCGGGCCCCGCCAGCGCGATGCGCCTGGCCGATGTCGCCGAGCAGGCGGTCGAGCAGTTGGCGCCGGGCGGCGCAATCGTGCTGGGCAACTCCGTCGGCGGCTTCGCCGCCGCCCGCATGGCGATCCGTCGCCCCGAGCTCGTCAAGGGGCTCGTGATCGTCGACGGCGGCGGTTTCGCCGGGCGCCCTCCCCACGTCCGCGCCTTCTGCGCGCTGATGGCCAGGCGGTCGTTCCTGCGCGCCGTCTATCCCGCCTTCTCGCGACAGTACATGCGGGCGCGTACCGACGCCGACCGGCGGGCACGCGATGCGGCGATCGCGACGACCAGACAGAGCCCGGGGCTGCAGGCGGTCAGCGAGCTGTGGCAGAGCTTCGCCTCCCCCGAGCACGACCTGCGCCGCGAGGCACAGGCGATCACGGCCCCCACGCTGCTCGTCTGGGGCCGGCGCGATCCCGTCATCCCACCTCGCTTCGCACGCCGGATCGAGCGGACAATCGTCGGGTCGGAGCTGGTCGTGCTCGACAGCGGCCACCTCCCCCACACCTCCGACCCGCAGGGCTTCGCCGCCCACCTGCTTGCCTTCCTCGGGCGCGTCTCTCCCGCGGTCGAGGCGGCATGAGCGCTCCGGCGCTTGGAGCCTACGCCGCGAGCGACGCCGCGCAGCGGAAGATCACACAGCCGGTCGTGGCGTGGGCGAGCAGGCGACCGTCGGACGAGGAGCCGCGGGCTCGCGGCCGTCAGGCGCTCAGCAGACCGTCGACGAGCGCGGCGCCCTCGCGCGCCATGCGCGAGCGCGGGACGATCCGGCTGAAGCCGGCCGCCTCGGCGCGCTCCTTGGCGGCGACGTCGACGTGCGAGTAGAAGGCGAGCGTGGGGATGCCGGCCAGCAGATCCGCGCCGGCCAGCGATTCGAGCACCGCCGCGCCGTCGAGGCGATCGTCGGTCAGGTCGACGACCAGGACCGCCGGCGCCGGCGCCGCGCGGTCTGCGAGGCGCGCCCGCAGCTCGGCCTCCGCGCCGATCAGCTCGACCTCGTGCCCGCCCGCCGCGAGGTCGCCCTGGACGCGCGAGCCGAACAGCAGGTCGGCCGTGAGGGCGATCACCCGAGCCACGGCTACTGGGAGCGCAGGCGGCGAAACTCCTCGCGCGCCGACTGCGGCCGGCCCCACATCTGCGTGACCTCGACGCGGCCGCTGCGCGTCTCGCGGAGGACCATCTCGGCCTCGATGCCGGCGTCGTCGAGCAGACCGAGGGCGCCGTGGACCGTCTGCGCGGAGGCGGCGTGTCCGAAGCGGTGAGCGATCAGCAGGCGCCAGTGCCAGTCGTGGTGCGAGTACGGCCGCGCGTTGCACGTCGCCAGGTACAGCGCCGCCTCGACGTAGCGCGTCTCATCGGCGATGCGGACGTCGATCTCCAGGTCGGTCCAATCCTCCGGCAGCGACGCGATGATCTTGTCGAAGGTGTCGGCGAGCGCCATCGGGTGCAAGCCTAGCGCGGCTATTCTCGAAGCAATGGCGCCCACCGGCACAAGCGCCCTCCAGCGCGACTACGAGACGCTGCGCGAGCGCTGCGGCCTGCTCGACCGCTCCGAGCGCGGCAAGCTCGCCCTCACCGGCGCGGGGGCCGTCGAGTTCCTCAACGGCCAGGTGACCAACGAGCTGACCACGCTCGGGCCCGGCGAGGGCTGCTACGCGGCCTTCCTGACCCACAAGGGCAAGATGCTCGGCGACCTGCGGATCCTCGCCGTCGGCGGCGGCACCGAGGAGTCCGGCGCCGTCACCGAGCTGCTGCTCGACACCGAGCGCTCGGCGCTGCAGTCCCTGTTCGACATGATCCGCCGCTTCAAGGTCGGCTTCGAGGTCGAGCTCGGCAAGCGAACACTCGAGTGCGGCCTGCTCTCGCTGATCGGCCCCGACGCGGCCCGCGTGGCCGGCGCCGACGGGCTCGGGGAGGCCGAGCACAGCCACCGGAGGGTCGCTCTCGAGGGAGTCGATGCTCGCGCCGTGCGCACCGACGTCGGTGTCGATCTCATCTGCGACGCCGATCGGACGGGCGCCCTGACCGAAGCGCTGCTTGCCCACGGCGCCGAGCCGGTCGGCGAGGATGCCGCCGAGTGCCTGCGCGTCGAGCGCGGACGCCCGCGCTACGGCGTCGACCTCGACGACTCCGTCATCCCCCAGGAGGCCGGCCTCAACGAGCGCGCCGTCAGCTTCACCAAGGGCTGCTACGTCGGCCAGGAGACCGTCGCCCGGCTCCACTGGCGCGGCAAGCCCAACCGGCACCTGCGCGGTCTGCGGCTGTCCGAGCCCGTCGCGCCCGGCGCCGAGCTGCGACTCGGCGAGCGGGCCGTCGGGAGGGTCGCGAGCAGCGTCGTCTCGCCGCGCCTCGGGCCGATCGCCCTGGCGCTCGTGCGCCGCGAGGCGCCGCCCGGCACCGTGCTCGAGCTCGGCGGCTCCGATGCGAGCGCCGAGGTGCTCGAGCTGCCCCTCGACTGACCATTCTCGAGCGGCGCAGCGACATCTGTGATGCATGACACACAGGCAACCATTGCGCGGGCGATATAGTTCCGGTTGTGCAAGCAACAACAGTTGATCTCGAGGCCGGCGCCGGCCAGCGCCCGGATCTGACGCGCGACATGTACGCGCTCGCGAGCTACCTCATGCGCACCGCCACCCTCGGCACGTTCAACGCGATCGCAGGGCTCGACCTCTCGTTCACCCAGATCAAGGCCCTGTGCTCGCTCGAGCGCGACGAGGCCGGCAGCTCGGTCAAGGCGCTCGCCGACACGCTCGGCGTGTCGATGCCGGCGATGAGCCGGGCGGTCGACGGCCTCTACGAGCGCGGGCTGGTCGGACGCGAGGAGGATCCCGAGGACCGCCGGGTCAGACGCGTCCGCCTGACGGAGTCCGGCGCGCGGGTGCCCCAGGCCCTCAACGAGGCGCGCCTGTCCGCGCTGGCCGAGCTGATCGACTCCCTCGGCGACGACGAGGCGAGCGCACTGCAGAGCGCACTTGACCTGATCCTCGAGCGCCGCGAGGAGATCGCCGCCTACCGCCCGACCGGCAAGGGAGCCGCCGTATGACCGAGAAGATCCGCTCGCTGCAGATGAACGAGGACAACCGCCGCTGGTGGGCGCTCGGGGCGATGTGCTTCGCGCTGTTCATGATCATGCTCGACAACACCGCGGTCAACGTCGCGCTGCCGTCGATCCAGCGCAGCCTCCACGCCTCGACCTCCTCGCTCGAGTGGACGGTCAACGCGTACACCCTCTCCTTCGCCGTCCTGCTCGTCACCGGCGGACGGCTCGGTGACCTCTTCGGCCGCCGCAAGATCTTCATCGCCGGCGTCGTCGTCTTCGCGGGGTCGAGCGCCGCGATCGGCTTCTCGACGAGCGACACGTGGCTGGTCGCCTGGCGCGCCGTGCAGGGCGTCGGCTCGGCCATGATGATGCCCGCCACCCTCTCGATCATCACCAACGCCTTTCCCCCGGCCGAGCGCGGCAAGGCGATCGGCACCTGGGCGGGCGTCTCGGCGATGGCCCTCGCGATCGGACCGGTCGTCGGCGGCCTGCTCGTCGAGAGCGTCAGCTGGCAGTCGATCTTCTTCCTCAACCTCCCCGTCGCCGTCGGCGCCGTGATCGTCGCCCTGTTCGCCGTGCGCGAGTCCCGCGACGAGACCGTCGCGCAGCGCATCGACCTGCCGGGCGTCGCGACGCTCACGGTCGGCCTCGCCGCGCTCGTGCTCGCGCTCGTCGAGGGCAACAGCTGGCACTGGGGCTCGGCCCGCGAGATCGTCCTGCTCGCCGTCGCCCTCACCGGGCTCGGCGCCTTCGTGGCGGTCGAGCGTCGCCAGTCCTCCCCGATGGTCGACTTCGGCTTCTTCCGTTCGCGGACGTTCCTCGGCGCCAACATCGTCGCCTTCATCGTCAGCTTCGCGATGCTCGCGATGTTCTTCTTCATGGCTCTCTACATGCAGAACGTCCTCCACTACTCGCCGCTGCAGGCCGGCCTTCGCTTCCTGCCCTCGACGCTCATGATCGTCTTCATAGCGCCCGTCGCCGGGCGCCTTGCGGACCGCGTCGGCCCGCGACCGCTGATGACCTTCGGCCTGATGTGCGTCTCCGGCGCGCTGCTGTGGCAGTCCGAGCTGACCGCTACGAGCGGCTACGGCACGCTGCTACCGGGCTTCGTGCTGATGGGAGTCGGGATGGCGTTCGTCATGTCGCCGATGAGCATGGCCGCGATGAACTCCGTCGCGCAGGCCAAGGCCGGCGTCGCCTCGGGCATCCTCTCGATGAACCGGATGGTCGGCGGCACGTTCGGCGTCGCGGTCCTCGGCGCGATGGTCGCCACGCTCGGACGCTCCAAGCTCGACGAACTCCTCCCCTCGGTGCCCGCCGCGGCCCGCTCTCGCCTCGCCGAAGGGCTCGGCTCCGGAGCGGCCCCCCACGGCATGCCCGTCCAGATCCTCGAGGCCGGCCGCAGCGCCTTTATCTACGCGCTCCAGAACGGCCTGCGCCTCGGCTCCGCTGTCGCGCTCATCGGCGCCGTCGCCGCGTGGTCGCTGGTCGGCCGCCGCGAGGCACCCCTCGAGGACACCTCCGCCCCCGCACAGGTGTCGGGCGAGGGCCTCAACGGCTCGGTCACCGCGCCGACACGCATCTCCGACGGCGCACCGAGTCCGGCGCGCGAGTCCGAGCCTCTCCCCCGGGCCGCAGGCGACCGGGCCTCAGAGCCCGTCCAAGTCTGAGCACCACGCTCTGACGGGGGTAGGTCGGGGGACGCCTGCGACGATGTCCGCCGTGGCCGCCGGCTACTCCAGGACACCTCTCGCCAAGAAGCTGGGACTGCGCCCGGGAGCCCGCCTCGTCCTGCTCGACGCGCCCTCGGGCTGGTCGGTCCCCGAGCCGCCCGAGGACGTTAGTGTCGACCGAGAGAGCCGCGGCTCCGGTGACTCGACCGCGATCTCATCATCGCGGCGCGCCGGCAGCCACGACAGCGAGGTCGCCGAGAACGACATCCGCGCAGCCGCGCTTCCGCTCGGCGATCTCCGCGGTGGATGCGCGACACTCCATGCATGGGTGCCACGAGCGGCTTCACGACCGAGCAGGCCCGCGCGATCGGCGAGCGCGTGGGCATCGACTGGGGCGCCTCACGGTTCGACGTCGAGCAGTTCCGCATGGGCCTCGAGGTCGAGCTCGAGCACGGCGCGCGCGATCCCGAGACGAACGTGAGCGACGACGACGAGGACACGACCGGCAAGATCGCGCGGGCGCACCTCAACGAGTTCCCCGACTACTACACCCGGCTCGCGAAGATGGAGGCCGAGGCCGAGAGCTACTGGGCCGGGCGCGACTGACGGGCGCCGGCAGGCCTCGCGAGCCACCCCGGGATAGGATTGGGGTCTTCCGACCCCCGACCGACGAGGTTCCAGAGCACGTGGCGATCGATCTTCAACAAGTCTCATCCGTAGACGTCGACCCGGGCGAGCTGCCCAAGACGATGGCCGCCTGGGTCATCCGCGAGGAGCGCTTCG
>DAIRTT010000077.1:0-9033 GCA_036803745.1 Solirubrobacteraceae bacterium
GCGGCTGTGGGGAAGGTTACGGGCGCCCGGGGTCCGTGCCGGGCGCCGCCTCCGCGGCGAGGACGAGCAGCGGATCGCCGATCAGACGGTGGGTGATCCAGTCGCTCATCGGCTCCGCCCCGATCCCCCTGTAGAAGCCGAGCGCGAGCTCGTTCCACTCGAGCGCCGACCATTCCAGGCGCTCGCCGCCGCGCTCGCGTGTGCGTGAGGCGACGGTGGCGAGCAGCGCGCGGCCGACGCCCGCGCCGCGGTGCTCGGGCCGCACGAACAGGTCCTCGAGCCACACGCCCTGGATCGCGAGGAACGTCGAGAACGTGGGGAAGAAGATCGCGTACCCGGCCGCCTGCCCATCGACCCAGGCGATCAGCCCCTCGGCTGCGGGGCGTGCGCCGAACAGGGCCTCGTGGATGCGCTCCTCGGTCGCCTCGAGCAGGTGCTCGAGGTGCTCGTAGACGGCCAGCTCGGTGAACATCTTGAGCAGCAGCCCCACGTCATCGGGCCGTGCGGGCCTCACGGCGACGTTCGGAGAGCTCGCAGCGGCCATCGCCTCAGTTCCTCGTCCCGTCGGGGCGATCCGGGCGCTCGGGATAGATGTCGTCGATCGTCGTCAGTGCGATATACGGCGCCCCGGCCTCGCGCTCGATCGCCGCGCCGCCGCCGGCGAGCCTGTCGAGCACGCTGATCACCCCGCAGATCTCCTGGCCGGCCTCCTGCAGCGCCGCGATCGCAGCGAGCGTCGAGCCGCCGGTCGTGACCACGTCCTCAACGAGGAGGCAGCGGTCCTCGGGCACAAGCGGCGGGCCCTCGATGCGCCGCTGCAGGCCGTGGGCCTTGGCGTCCTTGCGCACGAAGAAGGCCTTGGCCTGCGCGCCGCCGGCGAGCGCGGCGCAGGCGACCGGATCGGCGCCCATCGTCATGCCACCCACGGCGGTCGCTCCCCAGTCGGCCGCCTGGGCAGCCACGAGCGTCGCCAGAGCCGCGAAGCCGGCCGGGCGCAGGATGGCGCGCTTGGCGTCGACGTAGTACTGAGCGGTCGCTCCGCTCGTCAGCGTGACCTCGCCGATCACGAGCGCGTGCTCACGCAGTTGCTCGATCAGGCGCAGGCGGGCGTCGGGCACGGTCGCCGTATATGTGTCCGGGGCGTCCACCGAGCAACCTAATCTAGCGTTGTGGCCGCCCTCGCCCGCCTGCTGAGGTTCGCCTCGATCGTGATCTGTCTGATCGTCGCGGCGTCGTTCCTCACCTTCGTCATCCAGCAGACCAAAGGCGCCTCGAGCGGCCAGCAGGAAGCACTCAGCGCCGGTACGCCCACGAGCTCGGCGCCCACGTCGCCGTCAAAGCCGAAGAAGGGCGCCGTCCACAAAGCGCTCGACGAAGCCTCCGACGCATTCACCTCCCCGTTCTCGGGGATCGTCTCGAGCTCATCCAGCGAATGGGCGATCCGCTCGGTCAAGTTGATTCTCTCGCTGCTCGTCTACGGCTTCGCGCTCGGCTACGTCGCGCGCATGCTGCGCGTGCGCGTCTGATCCCCTACGGTCCGGCGTTGCCGCGGACCGTGTGGCTGCCGCCGCCGCCCTCGTTGTAGACGTCAACCGGTGTCCCTTCGTGGGCCCACCCGTAGATCGCGGCCGCGTCGGGGATCGGTACGCGCAGGCAGCCGTGGCTGGCGGCGTAGGTCGGCACTTCGGCGTAGCCGTGGATGGCATAGCCGCTGATGAAGTAGCTCGATTCGACCATCCCGTGCGAGTTGGTCCCCGGTTCCTTGCGGTAGACGCTGAAGCGGCCGATGACCGTGGGCGTCGAGGGCTTGCCCGAGCTCATCGTGTAGATGCTCTTGACGCGCCCCCCCGGTTCGATCTCGGCGAGCACCTGGCGCGTGAGGTCGCTCTCTACATGGCGGCCGTCATGGGGGTAGAGCACGCGGAAGGAGCCGGCGCCGCGCCCGAGCAGCTCGAACACCCGCCTGCCCGCGTAGGGGATCCGTTCGAGGCCGGTCATCTTGCGGTAGGCGACCAGCGCCCGTCCGGTGCCTTCATCGAGGATCCCGCTGAGCGGCACCGCGTAGTGGAGCACGTTGAGCTCGGACTGCAGCAGGCGCACCGACTGGCCGCTCGCGCCGAGGCCGAGGTTGGTGTTGACGAACCTCACTCCCGGCGAGCGGGCGCCGAAGGCGCCCTGCTGAGCACTCGCGTAGTGCGCGGCCCGGGCCTGCACGAGCCCGGCGTCGGCGCTCGAGAAGCTGAGGTGGAACTGGCCGGCGCCGTTGCCGATCGCGAGCACGCTGAGTCGCTTGACGGCCACCTTGCGGCCTTCGCGGTAGAAGCTGACCTTGACCGTCTGCCCGCCCACGTAGGGCGTGACGACGCCGCGAATCACGATCCGCGCTCCGACCAGCGCGAACGGAGGGCTGCCGCCGACCCGCTGCAGCGTGAGTTTCATCAAGCCCGCGACGGGCGCGGGCGCGGTCGGCACCGCCGCGGCTGCTGTGGGCACCGCGATCAGGAACGTCGAGATGGCACACGTCGCGAGCAGGCGCAGGGATCGGTTCATGGTGTGAATCCTATGCGCCCAGGCGGGGGAGCGGCGGCGTGGAGGCGATCAGCCCGACCCGCCGAGCGGCGAGCGCGACGGCGCCGACACCGAGCAGGGCCGCGAGCACCAGGAGCGGCATCTGCCAGCTCCATTCTTCGAGGCTGGCGAAGGCGATCGAGTTGTTGATCGAGTGGGCGGCGATGCACGGGTACAGCGAGCCGCTGTACCGATACAGCAGACACAGGCCGAAGCCGAGGATCGCGAGCGGCACGAGGTCCAGGACGGGTGCCGAGCCGACGTGCACGCCGCCGAACAGCAGCCCCGTGATCGTCGCCGCGCTCAGCGTCCCCCGCCAGTTGCGCAGGGCGGTGAAGATGAAGCCGCGGAACAGCAGCTCCTCACAGATCGGCGCGATCACACACGTCAGCGCCGCGCTGAGGATCAGCAGCAGGGTGCCTTCGTGGGTGCCGAGCTGTTCGAGCAGCTTCTCCTTGGTCGGGCTGACGGCTTCTGTCCAGGCGACGCTCAGGACGACGAACACGATCAGCAGGAGCACGACCATCCACGCCGCCGAGCGCCAGCCGACGCCCGGGGGGCGCAGACCGAACTGCCAAGAGCGGACGGCCGAGCCGGCGAGTTTGGCGCAGTAGACGGCCGCCAGCACGAAGGCCACGTCCTGGACGACGGTGTAGAGGATGACCAGCCCGGGAGGCGTGTGGGAGCTCGTCACTTCGGCGCCCAGAGCGAGCGCCGGCAGATCGACGACCAGGCCACCGACGGCCGCCAGGACGACGCCCGCGATCAATGCGAGGGGCGCCGTCCACGGGCGCCACGCCGTCGTCGGCGAATGCGAGGTCTCGCCCTCGACGGGCTCGATCGCCAGTGGCGCGGGGCCGTGCTCCGGCGGGCGCTCGTCGGGCGGCTGCGCGCCGCCGCAGGGGTCGATCCTCGCCATCGGCCTAGGCCACCCAGTGCCAAGTCGCGAACTCGGACGCGAAGACGATCATCAGGACGGCCGAGGAGACGAGCAGCGGACGCTGCGCGCGCGGATGGCGGGCGAGCCAGTCGGCCTGCCAGATCGTGAGCGGGAAGAGCACGAGCAGGAAGCGCGGAAGCGACATGAGCGGCTGGGCCGAGACCGGATAGGAGAGCGCCAGGGCGAGCGCCGCGAGGACGTAGGCGAAGTAGGCCGCCGGCAGCCTGCGTGCGACGCCGACGAGCGACGGCACCGCGAGCGCCAGGAACGCGAACAGGACCACGTTGTGCCCGGCGCTCACGAACGGGTCGCCGGGAGCGGCCGGGAAGTAGGAGTGCGTGCTCTGCATCGAGAACAGTTGGCGGGCGCCGTCGAAGGCGGCCACGGTTCCGTCCCAGACGCCCGTGAGCGGCCCGGCGAAATGCCGGCCCCAGACCTCTTGGGCGTGCAGCGGTGCCAACGGGTCCCCGCCGCCTATCGCCAGGAACACGCCGTAGAGCGCCACGCCGGCGGGCAGCAGCGCGAGCCACAGGATGTCGGCCCGAACGCGGTAACGCGGGCGCAGACGCTCGGCCTGCCCGCGCAGGAAGTCGGCCGGCCGATCCTCGCGCGGACCGTAGAGGTAGATGATCAGCGCGGGCAGCGCGAGCACGAGGCCGGTGCTTCGCGTGGCCGCCGCCAGAGCGCCGAGCACGCCCACGTACGCCCAGCGGCCGTGGCGCGCGCTCCAGAACAGCCCGACCGACAGCGCGAGGTACAGCGACTCGGAGTACACCGCCGACAGGTAGAAGGCCATCGGCGCGAAGGCGCTCAGCAGGACCGCGAGGCGCGCTGTCTCGGCGGCCCGTGACCCTGCGACCCGCGTGCGGGCGAGCTCGAGCGTCGTCAGCCGGTGGATGCCGTAGAGCGCGAAGGCCAGAGAGGCGAGTGAGACGAGCACCCCGGCGAGGATCGGCGCGAAGCCGAGCGATGAGACCCCGCGCAGCCCGAGCGGGTAGAGGGGGAAGAAGGCCGTCCGCGGCGCCGTGAAGGAGCCGAGGTCCGGCCGGTATCCGTAGTGGGCGATCACGAGGTACCAGGAGGAGTCCCAGCGGGCGGCCGGTGCGGCCAGGAGGTCGCCGAGGCGGCCGAAGCCCCGCGTCAGGCCCGGCGGGTCGAAGGCGCCGCGCACGGGGCCGAAGCCGAAGGCGAGGATCGCGGCGATCACGCTCGACCAGATCAGCAGGCGCGAGCGCCACAGCGCCGAGGCGCTCGTGCGCAGCGCGAGCATGCGCTGCGGGTCGGCGCGCAGCTCGGCCAGCCATCTCGCGGGGAGTGTCGCCCGGCGCTCGAGCGGGACGGTCAGCTCTCCGGCGGCCTCGAGGATCGTCAGCTCGGCGGTGTCGGGGTTCATGGCGTCGCCACCGAGCGTAGAGACAGGCGCGGTGAGAGCTGCAGGAAATCACACCCGGCACGGTAATCTCGGGGCGAGAGATGTCCCGGCAAGCACGACAGCGCAGGCGCAGGCACGGAGGCGGCGGGGGCGCGAGAATCCTGATCATCGGCGGCGTGCTGCTCGCGAGCGCTCTGATCATCGGCGCCGTCGCGGCGGTCGCCTACGTGATCCACGTGGCCGACGAAGCGCCGAGCGAAAAGTCGCTGCGGGCGATCATCACCGGCGGCTCCTCTCAGGTCTTCGCCTCCAACGGCGAACGTCTCGGCTTCATCCAGGCCGACCAGCTGCGCAGCCCGGTCGGCTGGCACGAAATCCCGACCAACCTCAAGAACGCGACCGTCGCGATCGAGGACCAGCGCTTCTACAAACACGACGGCGTCGACGTCACGGGCATCTTCCGCGCGGCGATCAAGGACATCACCCACGGCGCCGCGCTCCAGGGCGGCTCGACGCTGACGATGCAACTGATCCGCAACGTCTACCTCGGCGGCGACCAGCGCACGCTCAAGCAGAAGATCATCGAGGCCAAGCTGGCGCTCGACTACGAGAAACACCACTCCAAGCACTCGATCCTGACGAGCTATCTCAACAGCGTCCCTTACGGCACCGTCGGCGGGCAGACGGCCGTCGGCGTCCAGGCGGCCGCGCGGATCTTCTTCAACAAGCCGGCCTCGGAGCTGAGTCTCGAGCAGGCGGCTCTGCTGGCCGGTCTGCCCCAGGCGCCCTCCGAATACAACCCGTTCCTCGACCCGGGGACCGCCCGGCGCCGGCGCAACGAGGTGCTCGCCAAGATGGCCGAACTGCACTACATCACCGCCGACCGCGCGACCTCGGCAGAGGCGGCACCGTTGGAGGTCCACCACGGGACGTTCTACTCACAGCGGCGCGAGGACTTCTTCTTCGAATACGTGCGCGAGCAGCTCGTCCACCGCTACGGCAGCAAGACCGTGCAGCAGGGCGGGCTGAAGGTCTACACGACGATCGATCTCAACATGCAGCGCCAGGCCCGTGAAGCGATCGCCGAAATCCTCAACCAACACGAAGACCCGGCGTCGGCGATCGTCACGATCAACCCGACCAACGGCGAGATCGAGGCGATGGCCGAGTCCAAGAGCTATGAGGAATCCCAGTACAACCTCGCCGCCGACGGACACCGCCAGCCGGGCTCGACGTTCAAGGCGATCGACCTCGCCGACGCGCTCTCGCGCGGAGTCGATCCGAACAGCACCTCCTATCTGTCGCACACGCTCTCGCCCGGCTGGCTGCAGGGCTACCCGACCTACGAAGTCAAGACCTTCGAGGGCACCTCGCTGAACAAGTCGATCAACCTCGTCCAGGCGACGCTCGCGTCCGACAACACCGTCTACGCCCAGCTCGCCGCCGACCTGGGCGAGGAAACGGTCACCCAGATGGCCTACAAGCTGGGCGTCACAACGCACCTCAGCAGCTTCCCCGCCGAAGCGCTCGGAGGCCTGACGCTCGGCGTGACGCCGCTTGAAATGGCCGATGTGTACGCGACGCTCGCCGACGGCGGCTGGCGCAACACGCCGATCGCGATCACCAAGGTGACGTTCCCGGACGGCCGCGTCGACACCAACTGGGGCCAGCCGCACCGCGTCAAGGTCCTCAGCGACGGCGTCACGTCCGAGGAGACGAGCATCCTGCACCAGAACGTGCTCGGCGGCACGGCCGGGCGATCGGCGATCAACTGCCCGACGGCGGCCAAGACGGGGACGACGAGCGAACTCGTCGACGCCTGGCTCGACGGCTACACGCCCAACTACTCGACGGTCGTGTGGATGGGCTACCCGAGCAAGCGCGTGTCGATGACCGACGTCCACGGCCAGCCCCAGCAGGGCGGCTATCTGCCGGCCGAAATCTGGCACGCATACATGTCGCGCGTGACCGAAGGCAAGTCGTGCGTCGAATTCCCGCAGCCCAAGGAACAGATCTCCTACCAGCCCTTCTACGGCAAATTCGCCTCCACGGGGCAGGCCTTCAGCGGCACCGAAGAACAAGCATCGAAGGGCGAACACAAGAAGGGCAAGAGCAAGGGCACGACGCCGGCGGCGCCCAAGGGCCCGGCGAGCGAACGTGGTCCGGCGGCTCCAGCGCCGAGCTCACCGGGCAACACGGGCGGCGCCCCGCCCGGGTAGGGCACGCGCCGCCGGCGCCGCCAGCTCCCTCTGTGGCGCGCGCGCTGGTAGTTTGACTTCTCGATATGAGCTAGCGGTCGCCCCCGAGGGGTGCGGCGACCAGATTGGATGCAACGTGGCGAAGGAGGACAAGGTCGAATTCGAGGGCGAGGTGATCGAGGCCCTGCCGAATGCGATGTTCCGTGTGAAGCTCGACAACGACCACGTCGTCCTGGGGCACGTGGCCGGCAAGATGCGGCGCTTCAGGATTCGCATCCTGCCGGGCGACCGCGTCCGCTGCGAGCTCTCTCCCTATGACCTCGACCGCGCGCGGATCGTCTACAGACACCGCTGAGCGCCGGCATCGCTGAGCGGTCCCTGATCGACTCGATCGCCGCCGAGCTGGCGGCTCGCCTCGCCCGCGCGAGCGCAGACCGTCCCTCGCGCGTGATCCTCGGAGTCGGCGACGACGCTGCCGTCGTGCGGGCGCGCCCGCTGTGCGTGACCTCGATCGACACGATGGTCGAGGGTGTCCACTTCCATCTCGGCGGAGACTGGGCCGACGCGGCCGAGGTCGGGCACCGTGCGCTCGCGGGCGCCCTCTCGGATCTCGCCGCGATGGGCGCCGAGGCCGGCGAGGCCTACGTGGCGCTCGGCCTGCCGAAGGGCTTCACCGAGGATGAAGCGCTCGCGCTGATCGCAGCGGCGGCCGACCTCGCCGAAGAGACGGGCGCGACGATCGCCGGAGGCGACGTGGTCGCCGCGCCGGCGCTCATGATCACGATCGCGGCGGTCGGCTGGGCCGAGTCGCCCGAGCAGCTCGTCCGCCGCGACGGCGCGAAGGTCGGCGACGCGATCGGCGTGACCGGCGAGCTGGGCGCCGCAGCGGCTGCACTGGCCGTGCTCGAGGGCCGCGCCCCCCGGAGCCCCGGCGCGCAGCCGGCGCTCGCGCGGGCGCGCCAACCGGTGCCCCGGCTGCGCGAGGGTCGCGCGCTGGCCGGCGCGGGCGCGCACGCGATGATCGATCTCTCCGACGGCCTCGCGACCGACGCCGGGCACATCGGCCGGGCGAGCGGCGTGGAGCTGTGCATCGACGCGGCCGCCCTCCCGCTGGCGGCCGGCGTCGCTGAGGTGGCCGCCGCGCTGTCGCTCGAGCCGTGGCGCCTCGCGGCAGTCGGCGGCGAAGACTATGAGCTGTGCTTCTGCGTTTCGTCCGCCGAGCGCGGGCCGGTCGAGCGGGCGCTCACGGCGACCGGTGGAGCGGGCGTCAGCTGGATCGGCGAGGTCGGCGAGGGAGCGCCGGGCTGCACGGTCTCAGCTGAGGGGAGCGACCCTCTGCGGGTCGAGGGATTCGAGCACCGGTGGTAGCGGGGGCCGGGCGGGCGCGTGGTGGGACTGAGCCTCGATCGGACGCACGATCGCACCGCCGGGAAGCTCGCGGGCGGCGCCCACGGGCACCGTGCGGGTGAGCTTCCCGAACACGAGCAGTCGGTTTTCGGCGCTGAACAGGGGCGTGCAGGCGGACAGCACGACGCGGCTGTAGCCGAGGTCGCCGACCGCTGCCTGGACATCGTTCGGAGCCACGACGCGCTCGCCGATGACCGTGTAGGTGAAGCGCGCGTACGGCATCTCGAGCAGGATGCGACTGCCGCGCCTGAGGGCGTCGATGTGACGGAAGGGCGCCAGATAGGTCGTCCGGTGCCCGGCCACGGCGATCGTGCGTGAGATGCCCGGCAGGCCCGTTTCGGGGAACACCCCCGGCCCGCTCTTGAGGTCTTCGGTGTTCGTGCCTCTCACCATCACGAAGCTCGCCCCGATCAGCGGAATGACGATGCGCCCGACGGGGCTGCCGTCATGGGTGTGGCGCTCGAGCTCGCCGGCCAGGTAGGCGATCCGGCGGCGCTCGTCGCCGAGGCTCGCGAGCGTGCGCTGCTCGGCGGGCGAGGGCGCGGCTC
>DAIRTT010000077.1:9043-11925 GCA_036803745.1 Solirubrobacteraceae bacterium
TTGTTTGAGCTGGGCATACAGCGCCGAGATCGGCTCCTGCCACACGAGCGTCACGATCGCGTCGGCGATCGCCAGTCCGCCGGCGAGGATCAACAGGATCGCGAGCGCCCGCGCCATCCGCGCCGACGCCCGCCGTCGCCGCTCGGGCGAGCACGATGCCGTCGGTGTCAACAGTAGATCGGGCACGCTCACCTATCGTCGCAGAGCCGACTCCGTACCACCGAGCGAGCCCGGCCCGGCGTAGGACATCGGCCCGCGGATCGTCACCTCGCGGCCTGTCTCGCTCGGCGGCCTGGGCGGCGCGGCGCCCGGGGCGGCGGCGAGCAGGCCAGCCGCAGCGGCGCAGCCCAGCGCGAGACTCCAGAGGGCCGCGCTGCCCATGCCCACGTGACCGCCGGCCACGAGCAGGACGGCCGTCCAGCCGATCTCACCGAGGCCGAGGCCGAGCTGATGGGCGAAGAAGGCGATCAGGAGGCCGAGCGGCAACAGGCCGGCGAGGACGAGCGCGAACGCGCCCGCCCGGCGCGGACGCAGCTCGGGCGAGGCGAGCAGCAGCCACAGGTGGATAGCCGGGACGAGCAGCAGGGCGGTGAACGGGTTGGAGACCCACACGAGCAGCGCCACCGCGAGCAGCACCATCACGATCGCCACGCCGCTCGCGTCGGGGTCCGGCCGCACGCTCCAGCCGAGCCGGCGCACCAGGCGCGTCCACAGCAGCCAGGCGAGCGCGAGGCTCAGGAGCACGGCGATCGTCGCGGCGGCGGCGGGTCCATCGAGCGGCAGGGCCGAGGGCAGCACCGGCACCGAGGGCGCCGCGCCGAGGATGCCGAGGCGGCCGAGCAGGAAGGCGAACAGTGCGGCCGTGAAGAAGGGCAGCGCGCAGCTGATGCTCCACACGAACCACGGCCCGCTCGCCCGGCGGCGGCGGCGCAGGCGGGCGAGACCGTCGGCCCCGGTGATCAGGGGCGGAAGCAGGAGCGCGAGCACGAGCAGGCGCACGGCCCACGCGGGCATCGTCTGGTGGGCGATCGGAACGCTCGTCTGCATCGCCTGCGTGACGTCGGGTGCCGCGTCGAGCGCGTCGATGGCGCCGAGCACCGAGCGCCCATAGACGTTCAGGCGTTCGGCGCTGATCGCCTCATGCGGCGAGGGGCCCCGTTCCCCGGAGACCTGGACGAGCACGGCGGGCACGCCGCCGGCATCGAGCACGCCCTGCTCGCCGACCGCCAGCGGGAACGTGAGGTGCGCGAGCTGGCCGAGGGAGCTGGGCGCGCCTGGGTCGGCACCGACCTCGTGCGTGATCGAGTCGGAGACCGTCCTTTGGAGCGCAAGCGGCGCCGAGCCGAGCCCGTCGGAGAACGGCACGACGATCGGGCGCATGTTCGAGGTGCCGGCGAGGTCGCCGAGCACGATGGCGGCGTCGAGGGGGGTGTGAAGCTGGGCGGCCAGCGCAGCGGCACCAGCGTCACCGCCGCTGCCGCCGGAGGTCGAGACGAGCACGATCGTCCGCTTGGTCTCGCGAGCGGCGAACACGCGTGCGAGCTCGACCAGCGCGGCAGTGCCCGAGAGCTCGGCCAGCGAGCCGCGCGCGGCGGCGTCGCGGTGGGCGAGGATGACGATCGGCGTGGCGCTCGTCGATCCGGGCCGCTCGGCGACGACCGTGCTGAGCGAGCGCTGTCCGTCGATCGTCTGGCCTGCGGCGCTTTCGGTCCTGACGGAGAAGCCGCCGCCGGCCGCCCCGCCCAGCGCTCCGATGCTCCTCGCGATGTGCTTGGCGAGCGCTTCATCACCGCTGCCGCCGGGGCGGCGCACCGGATACGCGGCGCCGAGAGCCTTGAGTCCGGCGAAGGCCCGGGCGCCTTCGAAGGCGTCGGGTGCGAGCGTCGAGCTCAGCGGGTGCGGACGTGGGCCGAGCGAGAAGGCGGCCACCGCCAGGACGAGGAGGAACGGCGCAAAGGCCGCACGGTAGAGGCGCCCGTTGAGCATCCGCCTAGACCATAGTTCGCGCGCCGGTTCGCCGCGCGGGCAGCCCGCCGGGGCACCCCCCCGACGCCGCACGACCCTCGCCGGGCGATAACCGGCGATTCGCCCCCCATTTCCCGGCCCACGTGAGATATCGTGCCGCCGCGTGCTCCAGCCCGTCGCAGTCGGAAGCAAGACGCTCGCCGACTACACCCACATCTGCGGACGCGACCTGATCGCGGAAGTCCGTGAGCTGGCCGAGCCGCTGCAGGGCCAGCGCGTGGTGCACATCTCGGCCACGGCCTTCGGCGGAGGCGTCTCGGAGATCCTCTACACGCTCGTCCCGCTGATGCGCGACGTCGGTCTGGACTGCGAGTGGCACGTGATCTACGGGCGCGAAGAGTTCTTCAACGCGACCAAGCTCATGCACAACGCCCTCCAGGGAGCGCCGCAGGACCTCGACGAGGAGCAGTGGGCGACTTGGCGCCGCTACAACGAGATAAACGCCGCCGAGCTGTCCGACGGCTGGGACGTGTGCCTTGTCCACGACCCGCAGCCGGCCGCCCTGCACCAGCTCGTGCCGGAGAAGGCCAAGGGATGGGTGTGGCGCTGCCACATCGACGTCTCGACGCCCAACCCGGACACGATCCGCCAGCTGCTCCCCTACATCGAGAGTTATCCGCAGTCCCTGTTCCACATGCGCGAGTACGTACCCGACGGGATGAAGGGGAAAGTCAACGTCGTACCGCCGGCGATCGACCCGCTGACTCCGAAGAACATGGCCCTCTCACCCGAGGACGGCGCCTTCGTCTGCGGCCAGTTCGGCATCGACGTCGACCGCCCGCTGATGTGCCAGGTCTCGCGCTTCGACCCGTGGAAGGACCCGCTGGGCGTGATCGACGCCTACCGGCAGGTCAAGG
>DAIRTT010000078.1:0-11695 GCA_036803745.1 Solirubrobacteraceae bacterium
TCGGCATCGTGGGGATGCCCAACGCGGGCAAGTCCTCGCTGTTCAACGCGCTCACCAAAGCGGGCGCCGAGGCGGCCAACTATCCCTTCACGACGATCGAGCCGAACGTGGCGGTCGTGCCCGTCCACGACGAGCGCATGGAGGCGGTCGTGGAGACCGTGGGCGCGTCGAGCATCGTCTGGGACACGATCGACTTCCACGACATCGCCGGCCTGGTGGCGGGCGCGAGCCAGGGCGAGGGGCTCGGCAACAAATTTCTCGCCAACATCCGCGAGACCGACGCGATCGTCCACGTCGTGAGGGCGCACGGAGACGAGAACGTGATCCACCCCGAGGGCCGCGTCGACCCGCTGGCCGACATCGAGACGATCGAGACCGAGCTTGTGCTGGCCGACCTCGACACCGCCGAGCGACGGGTCGAGCGGATCGCCCGTCAGGCCCGCAGCGGCGACCGCGCGGTTGTCGCCGAGGAGGCGTGGCTGCGCCGCGTGATCGAGGAGCTGCAGGCCGGCCGGCCCGCGCGCGGGGTGCCCGTGCCCGAGGAGGCCCCGGCTGCGGCCCGCGACCTCGGCTCGCTCACGAGCAAGCCGGTCCTGTTCGTGGCCAACGTCGACGAGGGCTCTGAGGAGGTGCCGGCGGCGATCGCCGAGCATGCTGCCTCGCAGGGCGCGAGGGCGGTGGCCGTGTCCTCGCGGATCGAGGCCGAGCTGGCCGAGCTCGACGACGAGGAGGCGGCTGCGATGCGCGAGGAACTATTCGCCCGCCCACCCGGCGAGTCCGGCCTCGCGCGGGTCGTGCGCGAGGCGTTCGAGCTGCTGGCGCTGAACGCGTTCTTCACGGCCGGGGAGGGCAAGCCGGCGCAGTCGTGGCACCTGCGGCGGGGTCTCACCGCGTGGCACGCGGCCGGGCAGATCCACACCGACATCCAGAAGGGCTTCGTGCGCGCCGAGGTGATCGGCTGGAAGGAGCTGGTCGAGGCGGGCGGGTACGCGGGCGCGCGGGACCGCGGCACGCTGCGCCTGGAGGGCCGCGACTACGTGATGGCCGACGGCGACGTCATCACGGTCAAGTTCACGCCGTAGCGAGCTTCTCGAGGCGCTCGGCAAGTCGTCGCATGCCCAGCGCGCGGGCGCTCACGGCGCCGCGGGCGTGGTCGGTGCGGTCCTCGGTCGGCAGCGTGACGTCGAGCTGCTGGAGCGTTGCGATCCGCTTGAAGGCGCGCAGCAGCTCCTCGTTGTCGAGCAGCGCGCCGACCACGCGAGGACGCAGCGGTGGCACGGGCGCGTGGGCGGCGTCCAGGAGCGCCTCGAGCGAGCCGTGCTCGCGCAGCAGCTCGGCCGCCGTCTTGGCGCCGATGCCGGGAGCGCCCGGCAGACCGTCGGAGGGGTCGCCGCGCAGAGCGATGAAGTCGGGCACCTGCGCCGGGTCGACGCCGTAGCGGGCGCGAACCTCGGGCGGCCCGAGCTCGGCGCTCGAGCCGCCCTTGCCCAGCTCGAGCACGGCCGTGCGCTCGTCGACCGCGCCGTAGAGGTCGCGGTCGGCGGTCAGCAGCAGCGTGCGCCCCCCTCGCGCCGACTCGGCCAGCGCGTAGGAGTACATGACGTCGTCGGCCTCGAGGCTCTCGCTCGCGGGCACCTCCCAGCCGAGGCTCTCGAGCAGGGCGCCCGCGCGCTCCCACTGCCACGCGAGCTCGGGCGGCATCGGTGGGCGGTGCGCATGATAGGGCGGGTAGAGCCCGACGCGGTAGTCGGCCTGCTCGGCGCCCATGCACGCCACGATCGCGCGCGGCGCGCCCGAGGGCGGCGGCGCGTCCGCGGTGAGCGACAGGATCGCGTTGACCGTCCCCAGCAGCGCGTTGACGGGGTGTCCGGCCTCGTCGGTGATCGATTTGGGCAGGGCGAAGAACGAGCGGTAGAGCAGCCAGGGAACGTCGGCGACGAGCAGCGGGGCGACCATCGAGGAGGAGCCTACGGGTGGACGGCGGCCGACGAGCCTTCAGCTCGCTCGGCCGGGGAGGTGCTCAGCCCTCGAGCATCCAGCAGTTTTCAGTCCACAGGAAGCGATTGGGACCGGCCATCAGTGGGCCCGGGAGCGAGATCGCGGCGACGCGGCCGTGGACGACGACGGCTGCGGACTGGATCTCCCTGCGCTGCACGCGCAGTCGTGCTCGCCCACCGGGCGCGCGCATGGCCGCGGCGATCCGCTCGTCCATCCGCTGAGCGCACGTGCGGTGCCGCCGGGTGACGCGCAGAGGCGCGTTGAGGATCGCGCAGGCTGCTTCCCCGTTACGGGCGAGCTCGGCAGCGACGAAGTTGGTGGCGGCGCGCCTGACCCAGGCGATCTGTTCCGGCGTGCCGCTCGAGTACTCGGTCGCGAGTACGCTCGCCGGCAGCGCCAGCGAGACAGCCCCGAGGATGATCGCGACGGCGCGTGGAAGCCTCATGAGGTGAATGTCGGCGCGGGGGTGGCGTTGCATGAGCGGATTACCAGGAATCTACGCTTCCGATGAGCCGGATCAGCCAGCGGGCACGCCGCCCGCGACGGTCGCGGCGCCGGTGCTGCCCGGAGCCTGGGCGCCGCCCTGGGGACCGGTCGCGGCGGGTGCCGCCGGCGGCGAGGCCGGGACCGGCGCGGCTCCCGCCGAGAGGCGGCCGCTGTGGTCGGGCTCGCGTTTGATGCCGCGGCGCGACTGGACGCCGAAGTAAGCCCAGGTCGAGTTGAGGCCGAGGGCCCCGGCTAGTTCGGGACCGTCGATCGGCGTGGTGCCGCGCGAGCCGAGCACGCGCGCGGAGACGACCCGCGGCGAGGCGCCGCGTGTGAGCACCTCGATCCCGCGGAATGTCCCCTTCAGGTGTCCTTGCAGGTGGGCGCCGACGGCGGCGAAGGACATCGTGACCTTCCAGGCCGAGGTGGCCTTGGTTTCGTAGGGGTCGGCGACGGCCTTGAGCCAGGGCTCAGCTTCGGCGCCGAGGAAGGCGTCCTCGATGTTCTCGGTCTGCCCGCCGGAGCTGGCGAAGAAGTACGTCGCGACGGGCCGGCCGCTGTAGTCGACGAGCTGCCCGGCGGTGGCGCGGACGGCGGCGTTGGTCTGCGCGGTTTCGGCCGCCTTGCCGGCATAGACCTGCGAGCGGGTGTCGGAGTAGACGTCGAATCGGCTGCCGCCGGCGTGTGAGGTGAGCGCGTAGGTGCGGCTGGCGACAGCCTGCGCCTCGAGCGCGGCGGCCGGCCAGCTCGAGGGCATCTCGGCGGCCACGACCCCGCGGACGTAGCGCTCGAGCGGGACGCGCATGACGTGGCTGCCGACGAGCACGCGGACGACCGCCTTGACGGGTGCCAGCCCGATCGTGGTTCCGGTGTAGTAGTGGGCGAGGATGGTCGTATAGGAGGCGCCGTGCTGGGCGAATCCGAGGGCTCCGACCTGGCTCATCCCGACACCGTCCCCGTCCCCGGCGCCTTCGACGATGAGGGTGTAGGCGCCCGCGGCGGACGTGCTGCAGGCGAGCGCGGCGAGCGCTGCCGCGAGCGTCGCGAGCAGGCGCCGGGGACGCGCCGGGACGCGTGCGGGGCGGTGATAGGTTGGGGCGATGAGCGGCATTCGTGCCGACTCCAACACGCGCGTACCGCTGCGGTCGCGCTCGAGGCAGGGAGCTCCCATGTCTTATCGGTCGGGCATCTGGACGGGCCGCGTGAGGGCTGCACGATGACTGGCGCCGATCGGGAGCAGGCGGCGCTGGCGCGGGCGCCGGGTGAGCTGTTCATCGGCGGCGAGTGGCGCGCCGCGACCGGGGGAGGCAGGCTTGCGGTCGAGGACCCCGCGACGGGCGAACCGATCGCCGAGGTCGCCGACGGGACGCCCGAGGACGCGATGGCCGCCCTCGACGCGGCCTGCCGCGCACAGGGCGAGTGGGCGCGCTGCGCGCCACGTGACCGGGGCGAGATCCTGCGACGCGCCTACGAGGCGATCGTCGAGCAGACCGACGAGCTCGCGCTGCTGATGACGCTCGAGATGGGCAAGGCTGTGTCCGAGTCCAAGGCCGAGATCGCCTACGCGGCCGAGTTCTTCCGCTGGTTCTCCGAGGAGGCGGTGCGAATACACGGCCGCTACATGGTCAACACGACGGGCAAGGGCCGCATCATCACGATGCGCCAGCCGGTCGGGCCGTGCGTGTTCGTGACGCCGTGGAACTTCCCGACGGCGATGGGCACGCGCAAGATCGCACCGGCGATCGCCGCGGGCTGCACGATGGTCGTCAAGCCGGCGCAGCAGACGCCGCTCTCGATGCTCGCTCTCGCCAAGATCCTCGAGGACGCCGGCCTGCCGGGGGGCGTGCTCAACGTCCTGACCGCGAAGCGCTCGGGCGAGGTGATCGAACCCCTGTTGAAGGACTCGCGCACGCGCAAGCTGTCGTTCACCGGCTCGACCGAGATCGGGCGCAAGCTGATCGAACAGTCGGCCGAGCAGGTCCTTCGGGTCTCGATGGAGCTCGGTGGCAACGCGCCGTTCCTGGTGTTCGCCGACGCCGACATCGACGCTGCCGTCGAGGGGGCGATGCTCGCCAAGATGCGCAACGTCGGGGAGGCCTGCACGGCGGCCAACCGCTTCCACGTCCACGGATCGGTCGCCGGCGAGTTCGCCGACCGCCTGGCCGAGCGGATGGGCGCGCTGAAGGTCGGCCGCGGCACCGAGTCCGACGTCGACATCGGCCCGCTGATCGACGAAGCCCAGCGCGAGAAGGTGACCGAGCTCGTCGGCGACGCCGTCGAGCGCGGCGCCCGAACGCTCGTCGGCGGAGGCCGCCCAGACGGAGCCGGCTACTTCTTCGAGCCGACAGTTCTCACCGACGTGCCCGGCGACGCCCGTCTGCTGAGCGAGGAGATCTTCGGCCCGGTCGCGCCGATCGCGACCTTCTCGACCGACGAGCAGGCCATCGACGCCGCCAACAGGACCGAGTTCGGCCTCGTCGCCTACCTCTACACCCGAGACCTCGACCGCGCCTTCCACGTATCCGAGTGCATCGAGACGGGGATGGTCGGCGTCAACCAGGGCGTCGTCTCCAACCCCGCCGCGCCCTTCGGCGGCGTCAAGCAGTCGGGCTTCGGCCGCGAGGGTGGCTTCGAGGGAATCGGCGAGTACCTCGAGACGAAGTACGTCGCGCTGGCTGTTTGACGGGGAGTAAGGGAGCGCCTCGAAGTCGGACACCCTCAACCCCCAAGCCCACTCCGGCTGGCCGACGAGTTCCCAAGTGCAGGTACCCCGGTTCGCCCGGGCCAGGGCTCTAGTTGACTGTGAGTGGGCTGCTGTTCGACGTCGAGCCGATGAAGGCTGTGCCGCGCGGGTAGACGCCTTCGATGCTGTCGCTGCCCTTGGGGAGCGTGGTTTCTTTGGGGGGAGCAGCTGCCCCGGACTTGCTGTAGATGTGCTCGATCCGGGGGCCTGCGGCGGTTTCGAGCCCAGTATCGCCGACTGCGACTCGGATCGCCGGGGCGGGTCCAGATCGAGTGACCTCCTGCGTCGCTGGCAGAAGGTCGCACTGAGCGCGGGATCCTGACACCGTGGCCGATTGCAGGGCTCGCCGTCCCGGCCCTACGGGCAACTGCGATTGATCGCTGCCCACACTGCAAGCGCTCGCGCGGAGGACTACTGAGGGGGACAGGTGCTTCCAGCGGACGTGCCAGGTAGATCACCCGCATAAAGTGGCCAGCCAGCCAATCATCGCTCACCGGCTGCGTCTCGCCGCCGGAGGTAGGCATGAGGGGACCGCCGTGCTCCAAGGAGGGTAGGCCGCAGTATGCGCACGAGGGGTGGAATGGCGATCGCGTTCTGCGCGCTGATCCTGGCTGCGCCGGCCGGCGGGGCGGCCGCGGCGGAAGTCACCAACTCGAGCGAAAACCTGCGCACGGGTTGGTACCCGAACGAATCGGCGATCAGCCCCGAATCGGTCAGCAGCGGCAGCTTCGGCCAGGAGTGGTCTGCGAGCGTCGAAGGGCAGGTCTACGCCCAGCCGCTGCTGACCGGCGGCACGTTGCTGGTCGCGACCGAGCACAACATCGTCTACGGGCTCGACCCGGCGACCGGCGCGCCGAAATGGTCTACCAGCCTCGGCCCCTCCTGGAACCCCGCCGAAATCGGCTGCAACGACCTGACGCCCGAGATCGGGGTGACCGGCACGCCGGTGATCGACACCTCGACCAACACCGCCTACATGACGCACAAGACCTACAAGTCGGGCGGCTCGGAAGTCGCCTACTACGTGGACGCGATCGACATGGCGACGGGCAAAGAGAAGGAAGGCTTTCCGGTGCCGCTGGAAGGCTCGGCCCAGAACGCCTCCGGCAACACCTTCTATGCCCGAGATCAGCTCCAGCGCCCGGGGCTGCTGCTGATGGAAGGCGTCGTCTATGCGGCGTTCGGCTCGGACTGCGACATCGACCCCTACCAGGGCTGGGTCTTCGGCGTGGGAGCCGTCGGCTCCGCCAAAGCGCACCAGGTGACGGCTCGCTGGACCTCCGAAACGGCCAACAGCGGGAGCGGCATCTGGCAGTCGGGCGCGGGGCTGACCTCCGACGGCGCTGGCACGATCCTGCTGAGCACCGGCAACGGCTCCACGCCCGAACCGGGCACGCCCGGCAACATACCGCCGGGGACGCTCGGGCAGTCGATCGTGCGGCTGCGCGTGCAGGGGAACGGCGAACTGAAGGCGACCGACTTCTTCGCACCCTCGGACGCCGCCGAACTGGCCTCCTGGGACGCCGACTTCGCCTCCGGCGGCGTGACCGGGCTCCCCAGCGACTACTTCGGCACCAGCTCGATCCCCCACCTGGCGGTCGCGGTCGGCAAGGACGGCTACGTCTACCTGGTCAACCGCGACAACCTCGGCGGGATCGCGGCCCAGGGCGAAGCCGAACACGTCGTGCAGCGGCTCGGCCCCTACGGCGGCGTCTGGTCCCGCCCCGGGGTGTGGCCCGGAGAAGGCGGCTGGGTCTACATCCCAACCGCCTCCGACGGTGAAACCGCCGGCGGTTCCTCCGGCTACCTGCGGGTCTACAAGTACGGCGTGTCCGGGGAAGAGAAGCCAACCCTGTCCTTGGACGCGAGCTCCAAGGAAGCGTTTGGCTTCTCCTCCAGCGCGCCGGTCATCACCTCCCACGGCACGGTCAAAGGGTCGGCGCTCGTGTGGCTGGTGTGGGCGCCCAACGGCAGCGGCGAAGGCGCCCAGCTGCGGGCGTACGACCCGGTGCCCGTCGGCGGCGAACCGCACCTGCGCTGGAGCGCGCCGGTCGGCACCTCGGCCAAGTTCGCCATCCCCGGGGTCGGCGGGGGGCGCATTTTCGTCGGCACCCGCGACGGGCACGTGCTGGCGTTCGGCTCGCCGGTCCCGCCGCCCCTGACCGGCAACGCGACCGAATTCCCGCCCACGATCGTCGGCCAGAGCTCGGAAGGCAAGGTCACACTGACGGCCAACGAAGAACTCGAGATCGTGCGGCTCACGACAACCTCGCAGTTCGGGGTGACCTCGCAGCCGATCCCGCTGCACGCCGGCGAAAAACGCGAAGTGCCGGTCACCTTCACTCCGACCACCCCGGGGCTGCACGCCGGCGTCCTGACCGCCGTCATCGACACGGCCAAGAGCAAAGAAAGGGAAGTCCAGTTCTCCCTCTCCGGCGCCGGCGAGGCCGCTGAACCGAAGCTCGAAGTCTCCCCGCCGGTCGTCAGCTTCGGTGGGACCACCGTCGGCGGAAAGGCCCCATCGCAACCGGCGACGCTCACGAACGTCGGCGCCGGGACCCTGACGATCAAGCGCAACGAACTGCAGCCGACGAACTCCCAATTCAGAGCGGTGCTGCCCAAAGGGGAACTCCAGATCCCGCCTCACGAATCACGGGAGATACCCCTTGAATTCGCGCCCACCGAAGTCGGCAGCTTCGGCGCCGAACTGGTGATCGAATCGACCGGGGGGAACGCCAGGATCAAGCTCACCGGCAGCGCTGCGACGCCCGGCCACCTGCAGATCTCCCCCGCGACCGTCGAATTCGGGCCGGTCGCCGTGGGCGGGTCGGAAGCCCGGACCTTCGTCCTGTCCAACACCGGCGGCGTGCCCGTCCACGTCTTCGAATCGCGGCCGCCCACCGGCGCCTTCCGCGCCACCTCCGAACTGGCCGAAGAAACCGCAATCGCGCCCGGCGAAAGCATCGCCGAGACAGTCGCGTTCGCTCCCACAGCGCCCGGCCCGGCGGCCGCCCCCTGGGTGATCGCCTACAACGACGCGACCGGATTGCGCGAAGCCGAGGTCACCTTCACCGGCGAAGGCGTCCCGGGCAAAGGCTCCTCTTCGCCGCCGCCGCCGCCGCCGCCGCCCGAACTGCGCGTGCTGCCGTTCAAGACGGCCAGCCCCGAAGCCACGCTCGCCTCGACGTCGCTGACCGCGTCGCAGGCGGGCGTGCTGACGCTGCTGGTGCGATGCGCGGCCGGCGAAACGGCCTGCGTCGGCACCGTCTCGCTGCGCACGCTCAGCGCGATCCGTCTGCGCGGCTCCAAGCACGCGGCGATCCTCACCGTCGGCAGCGCGTCCTTCACCGTCGTCGCCGGCCACGTCACGGCCGTGCGGCTGCACCTCTCGCGGGTGGCGCGCGAACTGCTCGCCCGCCATCACCAGCTGCGCCTGCGGGCCCTCGTGGCGGCGCACGAAAGCGCGGGCCTGCGGCACACCGAGACGGCGATCGTCACGATCCGCCTCGCCCCACACCACGGCCGCTAGCTGTAGCTCCTAGCCACGTCTGTCAGTTCGTATAGACGCGTTCCGGGCGGCTTGGGCGGCACAGCTCATTGAACGGCTCGGCTGGGTGATCAGCGACGCCGAGAACAGCCAGCGGACGGAACAGGCGCCGTGACCAGGAACCTTGCCGTCGGATCGTGAGGCGACGAGCGCCGCGCTCCGGGGCACCCGGCCCACACGGCACCTCGACGTCTACCTCGCTGTCGTGTGCGAGTACGTCGATGCACGCCTCAAAGCCTGGAAAGTAGAGGCCCCGACCCGACTTCTGGCGCAGCTCGCTGCCTATCTGCGAGAGCGCGCCACACGAGGTGAAGAGGTCAGGCGCTGCCGGCGGTGCGGCAGTCGGCTCCCAGCCAGATCGTGATCCGACGCCCGTTACTGCAGCGCCAAATGTCGCAAGGGAGCGCAGCGAGCATTGTCAGCTCCCTCCTGAGCGCTCCCAAGGTCGCAAACACGTGTACGCCGGAAGGCGCTGATGCTGGCTCTCGCTTCTCGTCCAACTCGGGAGCCGGGGCGGTGTTCGTCGGGACGGAGCCGAGTCGCGTCGCTTCGCCCGCCGTCTATCCACCGATCTGGACATTGCCAGGGCCATCGCCAACTTCGATCTCGCTAACGCCCTTCGCTTCCGGTTCGAACAAGAAGCCGGTGCGTGACACCTGCCCGTGCAGATGCGTGAAGACGAGGCAGTACAGGGTGTTGGGGCCGAAGAAGCCCGACGCACATCGCGCTGTCGGGTACGCGCGCATGAGCTTCGCGCGCGAAGCGCCGATCCCAATGCCCTTAGTCGTGACTTCCCGCTTTGAGGTCGACAGCATCTGGTCTACTCGCCCATTGCTGATGTGGAAGCTGAGACCCGTGGCCGCATACGTCATTGCTTCCGCATTGCTGTGAGTTGGTCTCCCTAACCGCGCACGCACGCCAGCTCGCGTCTCGCCCAGCTTCACGGCAGCGACACTGCGGCCCTCAATAATCTTGGCTTGGGCTTGCGGCGCGGCTGCCGCGACCGCAACAGTGATCACCACTCCCAGGACTCCACGGCGCGCTCTCATCGGTGCTCCTTGCTCAATTGACGCTGCGCTCGCCGCATGCGCTGTTTGCCTCGGCCTCCCGAATGGTTGATCGTACTGTGTCGCCTGAACTCATGAGCCGCCGCTACGAACCCGATACACGCTCGCCCTGCCAGCGTTGCGCGACGCACCAAGCAAAGCAGTGAAAAACGCTGTGTAGCGTCTTACTCGGACTTCGTCGCTACGTCCCGTGACCACCACCGCATCCACGCGGAGATCCCGCAGAGCGTGGCGATAATGCCTCGCGCACCTGCCGACTGGGCCGGGCTGGAGGGCCAGCTCTCGGAGGCACTGTTCGTCGGTGGCCGTACGCCCCGCGCGCGTGCTCGGATGCCTCCCCAGCAGCGCTAGCGCGTATAGCAAGGGACCATGACGCATGCCGTAAGACGGGCCTGGCACAAACACGCCGCCTTCGGGGATCACGTAGCCGAAGTCGGCCCGAGCCTCCGCGTACATACCGAACTGCCCGTTTGGTGAGGGCGCGACTAGCACCTCCCGCGCGCCTGGTGCGATCTTGTGCAGGTTCGCGGACGACACGAGCACAGCTGGAACGGTCACGCTCTCCGTCCCAGCCAGCTTTGGGATGACCGGGAAAAGGGCTACCACGCAGACAGCGGCGCTGAGGCTCGTGTGCCCGAGAATCGGCCTACGACGCAACTCGTCAATGAGCAGGACGACGATGGCGGCAACCGCAAGCCATATGAACAGATTGAACCGGCTCGGAACCACGTTCTGAAGAAGCGGGAGGTGGCTCGGAACCACCCACGGCAGCAGTACTCCAGTGTCGTGCGCGTCCACCCGCAGGTGTGGGCCCAAGCTGAACACCGCCGCGGTCAGCATCAACATGAGCAAGAGGGTCGCGCGGCCGCGCAGTCGCCAGGCGGCGAATGCGACGAGGGCGAGCAGCGGAAGTCCAAAATACGCCCCGAATTCGCCGTCATAGCCCGAGAAAGTCCCCACCAAATGTTCGGCCCCAGTCGTGGTCACGAGGGTGAACGCGCTGGGGACGATGAAACCCAAGGCATCGTTTACGTACTTCCCGGAGCTGACAATTACACCGGAGACATGCTGGGGCCCGAAGAACTGGTAAACGAGGAACGGACCGGCGACGAGCGCGAACACGAGCAGCGCCATCGCAAGCGCGCGCAGGTAGCTGTCAACAGTTGCACGGTTTGGTCTATACAGGAGCGCCGCGCAGCAGAGACCCGAGCCCGCCATGATCGTGGTAGTCGCAAGGATCTCCTCGTTGATGAACACCTGAGCAGCCGCCGCTAGTCCCAGCAGTAATCCCGTGCGGCGTGCCGAGCGTGCATCTTTCCGTACGTCATCGAAAATAATGGCCACCAACGGCGGGAAGATGACTACGAGCAGGTTGGCATGGGCCGCGGTCTGGCCGACCATGTAACCACCAAACCCAAAGAGCGCTCCGCCGATCCAAGCAGAGGATCGGTGCGGCGAGAGGCGCAGCATTGCAAAGTACGCAGCCCAAGCCGAACCAGCGATGGCCAGCGTCGCCAACACGTTGTAGCTGAGCATCGGAGTGCCGAGAGTTGTCAGAGGCCAGAACAGCAGGGCTGGGAGAAGGATCGACGTGCTGTTGAGCAGGTTCGCACCCTGCGGTGCCATTACCGCCACGCTGAACAGGGGGGAATGGCCGGATTCCACGGCGTGTGGTAGCCACGCAAGAAACCAGACGAGTCCCAGCGGATCATTCCCGCCCCCCACAAGGTTCTCGGATACATTCCCGCCGAACCACGTCCTGCTAAGTAGCGCTACTGCAAGAACCGCGTAGCCGAGGAGGGCGAATCCGGCCGCGCGCCGTGCTCGGGCCTTTGGCTCGGGACGCACGCGATC
>DAIRTT010000079.1:0-11514 GCA_036803745.1 Solirubrobacteraceae bacterium
TGGTCGAGGACTTCGATCAGCCGGCGTGCGCGATCGTCAAGCACAACAACCCGTGTGGCTGCGCGGTCGCCGAGCGCGGCCAGGACGCCTACGAGCGGGCCTTCGCGTGCGATCCGCTGAGCGCCTACGGCGGCGTCATCGCCGTCAACACCCGGGTCGACCGCTCGTTTGCCGAGGCGCTGTCACAACAGTTCATCGAGGTCCTGCTCGCCCCCGGCTTCGACGAGGACGCCCTCGAGGTGCTGCAGGTCAAGAAGAACGTGAGGCTGCTCGAGCTCGCCGAATGGCCGGCCGCCTCGCGCGAGGTGGAGTCCAAGGCGGTCATCGGCGGGCAGCTCGTGCAGACGCGCGATGTCGTGACCGAGACCCGCGGGGAGATGCGGGTCATGAGTGCGAGCCAGCCGAGCGAGCAGCAGTGGCAGGACATGGAGTTCGCCTGGCGCGTCTGCCGCCACGTGCGCTCCAACGCGATCGTCATCGCAGCCGGTGGCGCCACCATCGGGATCGGCGCCGGGCAGATGAGCCGCGTCGACGCGGTCAGGATCGCGATCGAGAAGGCCCGCGAGTTCCGCCCCGAGGAGTTGGCCGGCTCGGCGCTCGCCTCCGATGCGTTCTTCCCGTTCGCCGACGGTCCGCAGCTGGCGATCGACGCGGGCGTCACGGCGATCATCCAGCCGGGTGGGTCTGTCCGCGACGAGGAAGTCCTTGCGGCCGTCGATGCCGCCGGCGTCGTGATGGTCGCAACCGACCGCCGCCACTTCCGCCACTAGCTCTCCGCCGCGCTCGCCGTCGCCCGGGAGGGGGGGACTTGAAGAATTGAAGATAACGATATATCGTGACGGTACTTAGATAGTTCACGATAGGAGTAAATATGTTTGGAAGCGAGACTCATTCACACAAGCCCGGCTGTGGGCCGGGCCACCACCACGGGCCCCGCGGGCGCGGCTACGCCCACGGCCCGCGCGGCGACTTCGGTGGTCCCTTCGGGGGCTTCCCGGGCGTCGGCGGACCGCGAGGACGCGGACGCAAGGCCCGCCGCGGCGACATCAGGACGGCGGCGCTCTTGCTGCTGGCCGAGGAGCCGCGCAACGGCTACCAGATCATGCAGGAGGTTCAGGAGCGAAGCGGCGATGTCTGGCGCCCGAGCCCGGGGTCGGTCTACCCGGCGCTCCAGCAGCTCGAGGACGAGGGTCTGATCCGCTCAGAGGAGCAGGACGGACGCAAGCAGTATCTCCTCACCGATGAGGGCCGGGCCTTCGTCGCCGAGCGTGACTCCGAGCGCCCGGCGCCCTGGGAGGAGATGAGCGGCGACGTGAGCAAGCGTGCCCACGAGCTGGGCAAGCTGATGCGCGAGGTCGCGTTCGCGTTCAGCCAGGTGATGCGGACCGGCAGCGAGGCACAGATCGTGAGCGCCAAGGAGGTGCTCGCGAACACCCGCCGCGACCTGTATCGGATCCTCGCCGACGGCGAGCCCGAGCAGGAGAGCTAGCCGACAGCTCATCGCCCGCCGCACTGCCCACGGGCCGCGCGGCGGGCGCTCGGCTGAGCGCGACCGGTGCGCTAGTCGAGAGCGCGGGCGGCGACTCCGAGGACTCCCTCCTCGCTCTCGCCCTCGCCCTCGGCCATGCGCATTCCCTCGGCCAGCGCCGACGGATCCTTGAGGGTCCGCCATTCGATCAGCGGCTGGAGCAGGCCCCGACGTTGGCACCTTTGGCGTGTAGGCGCTCAGCCGCCGCCGCGCCGATCCCGCGGGCGGCGCCGGTGATGAAGACGGTGCGGCCGCTGACGTCGTATGACGCTGTCCTGCTCGAGCTCACGCTGTGGACCTCCAGGTCTGGCGGGTCGGAAATCGGATCTCGAGGGCCGCGATGGGTGCGCCCCGGCGGGTGCCGGAGCACGCCGGCTGATCGTTGACACGGGCGCAGCCTACCCTGGTAGGGTCGGCGCATGGCTCCGCTCGGCCCGTCCTCATCGGCCCTCGAGCTCGCCGCGGCGCTGCGCAGCCGTGAGCTCTCGGCCATCGAGCTGCTCGACTCGTGCCTGCAGGCCACCGACGAGCGCAACGAGCAGATCAACGCGGTCACGTGGCGCAACGACGACGAGGCGCGTGCGGCGGCCGCCGAGGCCGATCGGCGCCTGGCGGCGGGCGAGCAGGCGCCGTTCCTGGGAGTGCCGCTGCCGATCAAGGACCTGACCCCGGTCGCGGGGTGGCCGATCACCTACGGCTCCAACGGCGCGCCCGAGGGTCCGAGCGAGGAGAGCGAGCTGGTCGTCGATGCGCTGCGCGACGCCGGCTTCGTGCTCTGCGGGCGCACCAACACCCCCGAGTTCGGCGTCATCACGGTTGCCGAGAACAGCCGCCACGGGATCACGCGCAACCCCTGGGACACCGACCGCTCGCCGGGCGGCTCCAGCGGCGGCGCTGCCGCGGCGGTCGCGGCCGGCATGTTCCCGATCGCCCACGCCAACGACGGCGGCGGCTCGATCCGGATCCCGGCCTCCTACTGCGGGCTCGTCGGCCTCAAGCCGAGCCGCGGACGCGTGCCCCGGTTGGCCCAGAGCTGGCTCGGCGCGGTCGTCGAGGGCGTCGTCGCCCGCACCGTCGCCGACTCGGCGACGGTCCTTGACGCGATCAGCGGGCCCGATGAGCTGTGTTGGTATAACGCGCCGGCACCCGCGCGCCCGTTCGCAAAGGAGCTCGGCGCACAGCCGGGCGCGCTGCGCATCGGGCTGATGGCCCATGCGCCGCTCGGGATCCCGACCGACGAGGCCTGCGTCGCCGCCGCCCGCTCCGCGGCAACCGCCCTCGAGGAGCTAGGGCACTCGGTCGAGGAGGTCGAGGTGCCGACGATCTCCGAAGAGATGGTGCCGCCGTTCATCGTGCTGACCCAGGGTGGGCTGGCCGACTACGACGGTGTCGACTGGTCGGCCGTCGAGCCCCACATCGCCCACCAGCGCAAACTGAGCGGCGAAACCGGCGCCTACGACTACGTCCTTGCCGCACGCGCGCTCGAGCTGCTCAGCCGGCGCGAGGTCGCCCGCTGGGGACGCGACTTCGACATCCTCGTGACGCCGGTGTCGGCGATCCTGCCGCCGCAGGCCGGTTCGGTCCTCGCGGCCCAGCACGCGGCCCCCGACCAGCCGCTCTTCGACGTCGTCGCCAGCGTGTCGTTCACGGCCTTCGGCAACGTCACCGGCCTGCCCGCCGCCAGTCTGCCGCTGTCGTGGACCGAGGAGGGCGTGCCGGTCGGCGTCCAGCTGACGGCCGGCCCGTGGCAGGAGGCGAAGCTGATCGCTCTGTGCGCCCAGCTCGAGCAGGCCCGGCCCTGGGCCGAGCGCCGGCCGCCGTCGCTCAGCGGCGCATCGCTCTAGAGGCGCTGAGCGTCCGGGTCCTCTCCCCGTGTGAGGGGACACCCACCCGGGCCGCCGAGGACCGATCGCCGTTCCTAGCCGACGATCTTGGTGACGAAGTGTCCGATGATCCATCCGATGCCGGCGCTGACCCCACCGATCAGCAGAACCTGAAGGCCGGCCTTGAGGAGTCCCTGGCGGGCGACGGTCCCCTTGATGACACCGAGAATGAACAGCGCGACGAGGGTGCAGCCGAGGCTGATCGGCAGAGCGACCCCTATCGAGAAGAGGAAATACGGCCACAGCGGGATGACCGCGGCGCCGAGGTAGGTGGCGCCGACTACGAGCGCATCGCCGATTGCGGCCCCGCCCGCGTCGGGTGAGAGCCCGAGCTCCTTCTGGACCTTCGTGCGCAGGAACACGTTGTCGTTGGCCGCCAGACCCTGCGCGACCTGCTCGGCCGCCTTTCGGTCGAGCCCCTCGTCCTCGAGGATGAGCGCGAGCTCCGCGATCTCGCGCTCCGGGTCGGACTCGATCTCGAGGGCCTCGTCGCGGATCTCGGCCACGTAGAGGCCCTCCTCGGCCTCACTGGCGAGATAGGAGCCGCCGCCCATCGCGATCGACCCGGCCACTGCCTCGGCGAGACCGGCGACCAGGATGGCGGCCTTCCCGGGGTTGGCGGCCGCCATGCCCGTCACCACGCCGAGCGGTACCAGGAGACCGTCCTGTGCCCCCAGAACGAACTCACGTATCCGCGAGAGCCGCCCGATGCGAGCTGCCTCTCCGAGCGCGTGGTCTCGGATGTGCGCCCGAGCATCCGCACGCTGTCTCTCGCTGATCTCGCTCACCCCGCGATCATGGCCATCGCAAGGTGTCAACGCATCCGTACTAAGCACAAACCGGCTGAAGAAAGGACTCGATGAATGTGAAGAAACGCTTGAGAGCGGCCCAGGGGTTATCCATTTGGATGGTGTGACAGCCCGAGATCGGGCCGCGGCGATTGCCCACGGCTGATGCGGGGTAGTGGTCCCGGTGAGATGGCGCACGGGGGGATCACACGTCGCGATTTGCTCCGGGCGGGCGCGGCCGCCGGCGCCCTCGCGGGCGTCGAGTCGCTTCTGGCGCCGGCGAAGGTCTTGGAGCGCGCCCTCGCCGCGCCGACCGTCTGCGGCGCGCTGTCGGACATCGAGCACGTCGTCATATTCATCAACGAGAACCGCTCGTTCGACAGCTACTTCGGCGGCTATCGGGGCGTACGCGGCTTCCGCGACCGAAAGGCGCCGCTCCTCACGGACGGGAGCGGAAAATCGAACTTCTACCAGCCGTTCCCCGGGGCCGCCGCCGAACCCTACGGCGGCCACCTGCTCCCCTTCCGCTTCGACACCAATCACGGCGGCGAGTGCGTCAACGACATCTCTCACGAGTGGACCACGCTCCACCGCTGCTGGAACGGGGGCGCGCTCGACGGGTTCGTGTCAGCCCACCTCGAATCCAACGGGCTGCGTGACGGGCCGAACACAATGGGCTACTACACGCGGGAAGACCTCCCGTTCTTCCATGCGCTCGCGGACGCCTTCACGATCTGCGACCACTACCACTGCTCGGTCATCGGGCCGACCGACCCCAACCGCATGTACACGATGAGCGCGACGCTCGACCCTGATGGCAAGAACGGTGGACCGTCACTGGAGACACTCGTCACCAACCGCGCCCAGCAGTACGGCAAGTTCACCTGGCCGACCTACCCCGAGCAGCTCCAGGCGGCGGGGGTGAACTGGAAGATCTACTCCACGCCCGACGGCGACTACGGCGACAACGTGCTGCCCTATTTCAAGTCCTACCAGACCAACCCGCTGCTCGCGGCCAACGCATTCGGCCCCCAATTCCCCGTCGACTTCCTGGCCGACTGCGCGGCCGGGACGCTACCGCAGGTTTCATGGGTCCTGGCCTCCCTGGTGCAGAGCGAGCACCCACCCGCGCCCGTGTCCTACGGCGAGGTGGCGCTCGCCCAGGTCCTCCAGGGCCTGACGGCCAACCCCGCGGTGTGGGCCAAGACGGCCCTGTTCGCCACCTATGACGAGAACGGGGGCTTCTTCGACCACGTCCCGCCGCCGGTGCCGCCGCCCGGCACCCCCGGGGAGTATCTGACGGTCGATCCGCTCCCGAGCATCGCCGGGGGCATCCGCGGGCCGATCGGCCTGGGCTTCCGCGTGCCGATGCTCGTGATCTCGCCCTTCTCGCGAGGCGGCCTCGTCTGCTCGCGAACGTTCGACCACACCTCGCTGCTGCGCTTTCTCGAGCGGCGGTTCGGCCCGGAGGTCCCCAACCTCAGCCGTTGGCGCCGAGGACACACGGGAGACATGACCCAGGCGTTCAACTTCGCCGCGACGGCCGACCCGTCGATTCCCTCCCTGCCGGCGCCGACGCTCGCCGATCCGCGGGTCCTCGGGAGCGACTGTCCCACGCAGGCGCCCGACACCGGCAGCGCCGAATTCCCATCCGTCCAGGGCTATCCGCTGCCCGCCGCACCGCAGCCTTTCCCAGTCCAGGAACGCGGCCTGGCGCGGCAGCCCAGCGGCTGTTGATGCCCCGTGCGAGACTCGAACTCGCCCCACCGGATTAAAAGTCCGGCGCTCTACCAGATGAGCTAACGGGGCCCTGCGCGCGACAGTCTGGCAGACCGGCCGCGTGGGGGCCACGGCTGGTGAGAGGCCTAGGGCCGTTCAGCGGCGGCGACGCGGAGGAGCTCGTCGATCCGCGTGAGCTTGACCCGCGGGCGTCCCGCCGGCTCGCCGAGGGCGCGCTCGTGGCGGTCGATCGCCTCCCACCCGGCGTAGGTCACAAGATCGGGCTGGCGCTCACGCAACAGACGCTCGACCTCGGCCGTGTCGGGCCCCGAGGGTTTGTGGGCGACCGCGGCTACGGGGCTCTCGTCCCCAGCCAGGCCGAGGTCGGCGAGCAGAGCGTCGACCGTCTCCTGTGCGTCGCGCTTGTTCGTGCCGATCACGCCAGAGGGGCCGCGCTTGATCCAGCCGACCACGTACTCGCCCGCCAGCTGTCCGCCACCGTCCGGGTCGATCACGCGGCCGCCCTCGTTGGGGATCACGGCCGCCCGCTCATCGAAGGGCACGCCCTCCAGAGCGAGCCCGCGGTAGCCGATCGCTCGGAACACCAGGCCGGCCTCGATTGTCTCCCGCTCATCCGTCGCCTTCGCGCTCAGGCGCCCGTCGGGCGAGGAGACGAGCTCGTTGCGCGTCAGCTCGACCGAGCCCAGATGGCCCGAGGCGCCGGGCATCAGCGCGGTGGGCGAGAGCAGGAAGCGCAGAACGATCCGCTTGGCGTGCCCGGCCGGCTCACGAGCTGCGTATTCGCGCAGGATCTCGACGTTGCGCCGCGAGGTCACGTCCTCCTCCGCGCCCGCGTCGTGGACGGCCAGTCCGCGCTCGAGCTCCTCCGCGTGGACGATCACGTCGGCGTCCGCGAGCTCGCCCAGCTCGAGCAGCTCGGGATTGGTGAAGGCGGCCTGTGCCGGGCCTCGCCGCCCCACCACGATCACCTCGTTGACGCGGCTGTGGCCGAGAACCTCGAGGGCGTGATCGGCCGTGTCGGTTGGCGCCAGCTCCTCGGGCGCCAGCACGAGCATGCGGGCGACGTCGATCGCCACGTTGCCGTTGCCGATCACCACGGCCCGCTCGGCCGACAGTAGGTCGAACTCGAGGTCGGTGTGGTCGGGATGCCCGTTGTACCAGCCCACGAACTCGGTCGCCGCGTGCGATCCGCGCAGACCTTCGCCCTCGATGCCCAGCGGCCGGTCCGACGGCGACCCGGTCGCGTAGACGATCGCGTGGTAGCGCTCGAGCAGCTCCTCGCGCGAGACGTGGACGCCGAAGGTCACGTTGCCGAAGAAGCGAAAGCCCGGGTGGGCCGCCGTCTTCTCATACACCCGGGTCACCGACTTGATCTTGGGATGGTCGGGCGCCACGCCCGAGCGCACCAGGCCCCAGGGCGTCGGCAGTCGCTCGATCATGTCGACCTCGACGCGCTCCCCGCCCGCCTTGAGCAGGTGCCCGGCCGTGTAGAAGCCCGCCGGACCCGAGCCGACGACGGCGATGCGTGTGGGGGAGTCTGCGGTCATCGAGGGGTCCTCAGAAGGCCGTCGCACGGACGGAGGGATGGGCGCGGCCCGACTCGAACGGGCGACCCCCTCGGTGTAAACGAGGTGCTCTAGCCAACTGAGCTACGCGCCCGCGGTGGGGATCTCAAGGCTAGCGGAGACGTTTGTCGACTCGGGCGGTCGGGTACGATTCACGGACCCGGCCGGGAGCTCCTCTTGAACACCGAAGACACTGCCCATAGCGAGGGGCCGTCGGCGTTTTCGCAAGCCGCGGAGCTCGAGCTGCGAGACGTCAGCAGGGCCTGCTCGGCCTGAAGTCCGAATACGGCTTCGACCCGACGTTCAAGGCGATCGCAATCGAACTGTCCTACAAGGCGCTCGAAACGAGTCAGGTCGACGTCCAGGACGTGTTCACGACCGACGCCCAGCTGCTCGGCGGCAAGTTCAAGGTCCTCGCCGATCCGAAGCACGTCTTCGGCTTCCAGAACGTCGCGCCCGTCGTCAAGAAGACGGTCCTCGCAGCCGAGGGCCCGGCGTTCGCCGAAACCCTCAACAAGGTCAGCGCCCTGCTCACCATCCCGGCCATCCAGCAGATGAACAAGGCCGTCAGCATCGACAAGCAGTCGGCGGCCGGCGTCGCCAAGCAGTTCCTCACCGCCAACGGCCTCGGCTAGCCCGAGCCGGCCCGGCGCGCCGCATCTCCTGCCAAGCTGGCGGAGATGCGGCGCCTCGGTGTTCCAAGCAGCAAGAGCACACGGGTCCTCGTGGCACTCGCCGCGGGCCTCCTCACCGCGCTCGCCCTGGCCCAACTGCTGCTTCCCCGTCTTGCCGCCCACACGATCTCGTCGCGGGTCGGACGCTACGGCCACGTCGACAGCGTCCGCGTCAGCGCGTTCCCCGCCGTCGAGCTGCTGTGGGGCAGCGCCGAGTCGGTCTCAGTCGAGGCGGGCTCGCTCTCGCTCTCGCCCGCCCAGGCAGCCAAGCTCCTGTCGCAATCGCGGGACGTCTCGCGCATGGACATCCGCGCCGCGAGGGTCACCGTGGGGCCGCTGCGCGTCGAGGAAGCAGTCCTCTCCAAGCGCGGCGAGGAGCTCAGCGCGCACGCGCGAGCCACCCAGGCCGACGTCGCCGCCGCCCTCCCGCCCGGTTTCGGCCTGCGCCTGCTCTCCAGCGGAGGCGGGCAGGTCGAGGTTCAGGCGAGCGGCGGGCTGTTCGGCATCGGCGCCTCCGTGCCGGCCGTGGCTCTCGCCCGCGAAGGCAGGCTCCTCGCCCATCCCGTGGGCCCTCTCATCGAAGCCCTCCAGCTGACCCTGTTCGCCGACCCACACGTCTACGTCGAGGGCATCGGCGCCAGCCTCGAGGACACCTCGCCCCCCGGCTATCGGCTCTCGATGGACGCACGTCTGCGCTGAGCCGGCGGCCCAGCGTCCTGCTCAGGCGGCCGCCGGGACCTCGCCCGCCGCGACGCTCGCCCGTGGGCCCACCCTCATCGGCAGTCCTTCGCTCGGGCTGATCGTCGGCATCTGGCGGATCGACATCTCGAAGTCCGCCGGCAGCGACAGCGAGCAGCGCGACAGGATCATCGTCGCGATCGTTCGCACCTCGAGCTGGCCGAAGCGCATACCGATGCACGTTCGCGAGCCGCCGCCGAACGGCACGTAGGCGCCCTTGGGCAGCGCCGCCCGCGCCTCGGGCGCGAAGCGCTCGGGGCGGAACGCCTCAGGGTCCTCGAAGACGTCGGGAAGGTGGTGCGATGCCCACGAGCAGTAGTTCACGAACGCCCGCGCCGGCACCGTCTGGCCGGCGAACTCGAACGCCTCGAGGGCCCGGCGCGGCCCGACCCACGCCGGCGGATACTTGCGCAGCGTCTCCTCCAGGACCATCTCGAGCTCCGGCAGCTCGCCGCCCAGCAGCTGGGCGCTCGTCGCCCCGCCATCGCTCAGCATCGCGTCCTGCTCGCTCAGCAGACGCGCCACCACGTCCGGGTGGCGGGCGAGCTCGTAGAACATGAACGACACCGTCGAGGTGGTCGTGTCGTGGCCGGCGAACATCAGCGTCATCACCTCGTCGCGGATCTGCACATCGGTCAGGCGGTTCCCGTCCTCGTCCTCGGCGTCCAGCAGGAGGCTCAGGATGTCGCTGCCGCGCTCGCCCGAGCCGCGCCGCCGCGTGATCTCGTCGTAGATCAGGACATCGAGCTTGCGCGCCGCGCGCTGCAGCCTCGCCCACGGCGAGCCCGGCCCGCGCAGCACGCGCAGGAAGTAGTCGCTCGAGTAGAACGACAGCGCCTCCTCGAACAGGCCGGCAGCGTCGATCGCCCGCGCCCGCGGCCCGTCCGGATCGAGACCGAACAGCGCCCGCATTGCCACCCGCAGCGCCAGGTGCCGTGTCCACGCGTACACGTCGAGCGTCTCCCCGGGGGTGAACGCATCCAGGGCGCGGCCGGTCTCCTCCTCGATGATCTCGACCGACTCGGCGATGTGCTCGCGGTGGAAGGCCGGCAGCATGATCAGGCGCGAGCGTCTGTGGAAGTCCCCGTCGATCGTCAGCAGGCCGTCGCCCATCAGGCCGATCAGGTCCCTGAAGTGCGATTCGCGCCACGTGAAGTTGGACGCGTGCGACACCGTCACGTAGTGGTTGGCCTCCGGCCCCAGCATGAACACGACGTTGCCATGGAACAGGCGCAGGGTGAAGATCGGCCCGAAGCGCTCATAGGACTCCAGCAGCATCGGCAGCGGTTCGGCGGCGAAGCGCCGCGTCCGCGACAGCGACAGGCGCTTTTCGCCGATCGGGAACCGCACCGTCGCCGAACGCTCGTCGCGCAGGTCGCTCACCAGCACCTTGAACGGGCTCGAGTTCAGCAGCGGGGGAGGTCCGACCAAAGCCACGCAGTGAGCGTAATCGAAAGCTGGCCGTCCGGCCAGTTCTACTCGGCGAGAGGACGACGGCCCCGCCTTGGCATACTGGTGGGGCGCGGAACCCGCGTCCCGGGTGTCCCGGGCGACGCGGGGGCGTAGCTCAGTAGGTTAGAGCGCTGCCCTGTCACGGCAGAGGTCGCGGGTTCGAGTCCCGTCGCTCCCGTCATTTACCCCCGCTTCTGACCCTGACCATTCGCGCCGGTCCTCGAAGAAGGGCAGGAACGAGGGTCTGGGCTGGACGGCGACGACACGCAGCTCGTCCAGCCAGACGCCCGCGAAGACGAGGCCGAGGAACTGGCGCTTGGGATCGCCCAGCTCGTAGAGGTCACGAGTGCGTCGCAAGCGCTGTTCAAGACCAGCGCGTCGGCGGGTGGTAGCGGGGCTTGTTCTGGCGGTTCTGCGACGGCAGCCGAACTGCCCGCCGTGATACCCCTGTCACCCGGTCGCGAGCTCGCCGCGGTCACCGACACATAGGGGCCTAGAGCCGACACAGCTCGGACGCCCTCGTTGAAGTGCCATGCCCTCAGCCACACGGCTCACTCCCAACGCGTCTCGGGTCGACCCCGGCTCGGTGGCGTCATTAGCGGTCTTCTACGGAGCTGAACGCGGCTTGACCCGGAGGACTTCGAGCAAGCCGCGATTTAGCGTGAGGGCATGTTCTCCGGAGGTTCCACGGCGCACGCGCGAGCAGTCAACATCAGCCCGCAGCCTTGGCGCTGGAGCCATCCGCGGGTGCTTGTCGAGCACCCGGACGAGGCGACCGGCCTTGCGATCGCCTCCGGCTTGCGCTTCGCCGGTTACGCGGTCGCGCTCTGTCCCGGCCCCCGGGGACACGGGCAGTGTCCGCTGACCGGGCCCGCGGGGTGCGCCCCAGCTCACGATGCCGATCTCGTCGTTTGCTCCCTGGGCTACGAGCGCGAGGTGGCCCGAGAGGTCTTGCGCGAACTGCGCACGCGTTATCCCGACAGGCCTCTACTGGTCGAGGTGCCGTCGGACATAGACGCGGACCTGCGAGAGCTCTTGGACGGCTGCCACCGGTTGCCAGCACCGGCGACCCCCGAGCAAGTCGTGGCCGCCGTGCAGAGCCTGTCAGGGCATGCCGCCGAAGAGGGCCCCGCCGGTGCGTAGCCC
>DAIRTT010000080.1:0-11426 GCA_036803745.1 Solirubrobacteraceae bacterium
ATGAGCGACACCACCGAGCAGCCGGCGCCCCCGTTTCACCTCCGGCTGTCCACCGAGGAGGTACCGGCGGCGGCGAGCGCCCTGCGCCTGCTGATCTCCGACGAGGCGCACGAGCCGCAGATCCGCGGCCTGGCCAGAGACGTGCTCGCCGCACTCGAGGGCGTGCCCGACGAGCGTGGCCTGGTGAGCGTCGCGCTCTCGCCGCCGCAGATGAAGATCACACACAGCGCCGCGAGGCTGCTGCTGAACGACCTTCAGCGCGGCCAGGCGGATGAGCGCGAGCTGCTGCGCGCGATTCTCGGGAAGCTCCCCGACGAACACACGATGCGCGCGATCACGCTCGACTGATGCAGGCGCGCAGCCCTCAGCTCGGCTCGGGAACCATCTCGATCGCACCGCAGGGACACTCCTGCGCGCAGATGCCGCAGCCCTTGCAGTAGTCGTAGTCGATCTCGTAGCGCTCGCCCCGGGCGAGCTTGAGCACTGCGTTGTCGGGACACAGGCCGTAGCAGTTGTCGCATTCGAAGCAGTTGCCGCAGGACAGGCAGCGCCGGGCCTCGAACAGGGCGTTCTGCTCGTCCAGCCCCATCTGCACCTCGGCGAAGTTGGACTGCCTGCGCACGGCGTCCAACCGCGGTGCCACCTGCCTGGGCGCGTCGGCGTAGTACCAGGTGTTGAGGCCCTCCGGACCGATCGGCTGGCGCTCGGCCGCGGGCGCCAGCTCGCGCCCGCCCAGCCATGCGTCGATGTGGCGAGCGGCGCGCTTGCCGTGGCCGACTCCGACCGTGACCGTCCGCTCGGCGGGCACCATGTCACCGCCGGCGAAGATCCCCGCGTGGCCGGTCATCATGTTCGGGCCGACCTTCACGACCCCGTTCTCGACCTCCAGCTCGGGCACGTCCTCGAGCAGCGACAGATCGGCCTCCTGGCCCAACGCGAGGATCAGCGAGTCCGCCTCGAGCTCCTCGAGCTCCCCGGTCGGGCGCGGGAAGCCGTCCTCGTCGAGCTCCATCCGTTCGAGCATCAGGCTGCCCGCGTCGGCATGCCTGACGGTCGAGAGCCACTTCATCACGACGCCCTCCTCCTCGGCTTCGCGGACCTCGACGTCGTGTGCAGGCATCCGCTCGCGCGTCCGTCGGTACACGACGATCGCGTCGCTGGCGCCGAGGCGCTTGGCCGTCCGGGCCGCGTCCATGGCCGTGTCGCCGCCGCCGTAGACGACGACGCGGCGACCGAGCATCGGGCGCTCCTCGCCCTCCATCTCGCGCAGGAGCGAGATGGCGTCGAGGATGTGGGCCGCCTCCCCGGCCGGGACGTAGGCGCGCTTGGCGATGTGAGCGCCGACCGCGAGGAAGGCGGCGTCGAAGCCGTCGTCGCGGATCGCCTCGAGCGCCGAGGTCACCTTGCGAGACGATTCGATGCGAACGCCGATCTCGACGATCCTCTGAATCTCGGCGTCGAGCACATCACGCGGAAGCCGATACGCCGGGATGCCGTAGCGCATCATCCCTCCGGGGCGCTCACCCGAGTCGCGGATGACGACCTCGTGTCCGAGCATCCTCAGGTGGTAGGCGGCCGACAGGCCCGACGGTCCCGCCCCGACCACGAGTACGCGCTTGCCAGTGGACGCCGACGGCGGGTCCGGACGCCAGCCGTGCTCGATCGCAGCGTCACCGAGGAAGCGCTCGACGGAGTTGATGCCGACCGCCTCGTCGAGCTCGGCGCGGTTGCAGGCGGTCGTGCACGGGTGGTAACAGACGCGACCCATGATCGCGGGGAACGGGTTCTCGCGCACGAGCTTGCGCCAGGCGCCCTCGTAGTCGCCGTCCTCGGCGGCGTAGAGCCAGCCCTGGATGTCCTCGCCGGCTGGACAGGCGTGGTTGCAGGGCGGCAGGCGGTCGACGTAGACCGGGCGCTCGTCGCGCCATGCACCCGTCTTGTTCGCCAAGCTCGAGCCGACCTCCAGCGTGATTGCGAAAGGCTTGTCCATCACGTCAGCCCGTAGCGCTCGATGTTTCGGTTCGCGCGGGCCTGGATGCCCGCGATGATGTCCGCGCGTCGCTCCGGCTTGAACAGGTGCGCGTAGCGTCCCTGCAGCTGGAGGTAGTCCTCGACCGGGCGCCGGCTGCGTATCTTCGAGACGCCGACCACCTCGCCGCGCTCGGCCTCGAAGACCGGGAACAGACCGGTCTCCTTGGCGAGGCGGGCAACGCGGATGCTGTCGGCCGCCGCGCAGCTCCAGCCGAGCGGGCAGGTCACGAGGATGTGCAGGTAGCGCGCCCCGCGCATGGTCATCGCGCGCTCGACCTTCGCCTCGATGTCCCGCGGCTCAGCGACCGTGGCGGTGCCCACGTAGGGGATCTCGTGGGCCATCGCTATCCGCGGCATGTCCTTGCCCTGGCCGAAGACGTTGCCGGGATCGGCACCGACGGCTTGCGTCGTCATCGTGCGCGCGCCCGGCGGCGTCGCCCCCGAGCGCTGCACCCCGGTGTTCATGTACGCCTCGTTGTCGTAACAGATGAACAGCACGTCGTCATTTCGCTCGAACATCCCCGACAGGCACGCCATGCCGATGTCGACCGTCCCGCCGTCACCGCCCTGGCCGATGACCCGGACCTCCGAGCGGCCCTTGACGCGCAGCGCCGCCGCGATGCCGCTGGCGACCGATGGCGCGTTTGCGAACAGCGAGTGCAGCCAGGGCATCTGCCACGAGGACTCCGGGTACGGCGTCGAGAAGACCTCCAGGCACCCGGTCGCGTTGGCCGCGATCATCTGGCCGCCCGTAGCGCGCATCGCGGCGTCGAGCGCGTAGCGCGCCCCAAGCGCCTCGCCGCAGCCCTGGCAGGCGCGGTGACCCTTGGTGATCGAGTTGCTGCGGTTGGGGTCGGCCTGCACCGAGGCGAGCTCGGGATCGAGCAGCCGGTTGCCGGCCGCGTGGCTTCCCACTTGGTAGAACTTGATCGCCGGTCCGCTGGTCATCGCCTACACCGGTCCCGCGGCGACCACGCCCACGTCGCGCAACATGTTCTCGGCGTGCGGTCCCGAGCGCCGGCTCTCCCGGGTGCGCGCCAGCTCACGCTCGACGAGCTCGTGGTTCAGGTCGAGGAACGTCATCGGCTCGAGTGCCCCGGCGGCGGCGTCCGCGAACAGTCCACACAGGGAGGCCTTGGTGATCGGTCGGCCGCCCAGGCCCGCGACGACCGTGTGGACCGGCACGTCTCCCGAGGCGAGAGCCGCGCCGACATCCTGGGAGACGATGCCGCCGACGCCGATCGCGAGTGCGCGCTCGATCACCACGACCCGCTTCGCGCGCTCGAGGGCGGCCGCGACGGCGGCGGTGGGGAAGGGGCGGAAAGCCTTGACGGCCAGCGCCCCGACGCTGAGGCCGCGATCGCGCATGTCGTCGACCGCGTCCTCGATCGTGCCGAGCACCGAGCCCAGCCCGACGACCACCATCTCAGCGTCCTCGCAGCGGTAGCCGCGCACGAGTCCTCCCTGCTCGCGCTCCAGTGCCGTGCCGAGCTCGCCCGCGAGCTCGGGGATCAGCTCGAGCGCCTGCAGCTGCTTGACGTGGGCCAGGTACTTGACCTCGGTGAAGGCCTCCGGGCCGACCATCGCGCCGATCGTGACCGGATCCCCGGGATCGAGGACCTGGCGCGGAACAAACTCCGGCAGGAAGGCGTCGATGAGCTCTTGGCTCGGCATGTCGACGCGCTCGTAGGCATGGGTCAGGACGAAGCCGTCCATGCACACCATCACCGGGAGCGAGAGCTCCTCGGCGAGCCTGAACGCGAGCACGTGCGTGTCCAGCGCCTCCTGGTTGGATTCGACGTAGAGCTGGATCCAGCCGGAATCCCGCTGGGACATCGAGTCGGAGTGGTCGTTCCAGATGTTGATCGGGGCGCCGATCGCCCTGTTGGCAACGGTCATGACGATCGGAAGCCCGAGGCCGGATGCGTTGTAGAGGGCCTCGGCCATGTAGAGCAGGCCCTGGCTCGCCGTCGCCGTGTACGTCCGCGCACCGGTCGCCGAGGCCCCGATCGCGACCGACATCGCAGCGAACTCGGACTCGACGTTGATGAACTCGCAGGGCGACAGCTCGCCGCCCTTGACCATCGCCGAGAGCGCCTCGACGATGTGGGTCTGCGGTGATATCGGGTAGGCGGGGATGACCTCCGGGCGACATAGCGCCACGGCGCGAGCGACGGCCCGGGATCCCTCGAGCTGCTCAAGCACCGACGTTCACCCCCAGGTTCGCGCGGACGTGATCGAAGCAGTCCCTCGCCGCCGCGAGGTTGCCGGCCGCGACGCGGCCGGCAAAGCGGTCCTCGATCGCCTTGCAGACCGAGTCGAGCGCGACGATCCCGGTCAAGGCCGCCAGTCCTCCGAGGAGCGCGGCGTTGGGTCGCATCTGGCCGATTCGGGCGCGGCTGATGTCCCCCGCGGGGACGGTCAGCAGACGCTCGCGGCGGAAGTCGGCTGTCCACTCGGCGAGGCCGAGCTCGTCGAAGCTTCGGGGAGAGTTGATCAGGACGTAGCCGTCGCGACCGAGGCCGCCGAAGACGTCGACCTGGTGCAGCAGCGTGGCGTCCTGGACGATCAGGGCGTCCGGCTCGGACACCGGCTCGTGGGTGCGGATCTCCTGATCGTCGATGCGGCAGAAGGACACGACCGGAGCGCCGGTGCGCTCCGAGCCAAAGCTCGGGAAGGCCTGGGCGCGCCGGCCCTCCTTGAAGGCCGCGAGCGAGAGCAGCTCGGCGGCCGTGACGACGCCCTGGCCGCCTCGGCCGTGGATGCGTACCTGGAACACGAGCCGCTCGCCGCCTAGGAGGCGGCCGCCTCCGGGGGCGTGCCGGTCACCAGATGCCAATCCGAGAGGAGAGCGAGGGGGCCGTTCTCAGCGCCCACACGCTCGAGCATGGCGGTCCAAACGGGGGTGGCTTTCAGGTTCGCTTGCATCATCGAGGGCTGGCGGGATTCCAACACTGACTCCACCATCGACACAGCCGACGAACATCCGTGCAAAGCCGCACCCGACGCGCGATCCCCTACGGGCAGGCGGCGGTCGCAGCAGCCAGGCTGCGGGCCTGACGAAGCGCCTCGCGCAGGACCGCCTCAGCCATCTCGCCGACCGCCGCGCGGACCTCCGCCGACAGCGCGGCGCCGGTGTCGAAGCGCGTGCCCTCGAGGCCGACGAGGATCACCCGCGCCGGCAACCGTCCCATCGCACGCGCCAGCTCGACCGCCTCTGCCACGCCGATCGCGTGCGTCGAGGAGGAGCTGCCCAGGCGCGCCGGTATCGGCCGGCGGGATGCATCCACGCGGTGCACCGTCCCCGCTGGGGCACCTGAGTGGATCGCGTCGACGAGGATCGCGACGTCCGCTCCGTCCCACTGTTCCAGCAGCCCGAGCGCCTCTCCCTCCTGCTCGCGAACGACGACCCCCGCGGCGGCGGCCCGCGCGGACAGCAGCCGGACCACCTCCAGGCCAGCGGCGTCGTCGCCGCGCAGGGCGTTGCCGACCCCGATCACGACGACGCGCCAAGCCGGAGCGCGTGGCGGGGAGGGGCCTCGCCGAGCCGCCGCCGAGCGGTCGGTCGGCTCAGGCACGCTCGACGGTCAACTTGAGGAAGTGGGTCGCGCAGGAGATACAGGGATCGTGGTTGCGGATCGCCTGCTCACAGCGCAGCGACAGCTGCTCGTCGGGGAGATCGAGGCCGTCTTCGACCACCGCCCGGAGATCCTCCTCGATCGCGAGCTGGTTCTGCGAGGTCGGGGGCACGATCTCGGCATCGAGGATCGTGCCTGCCTCATCTATCTCGTAGCGGTGGTAGAGCATCCCGCGCGGAGCCTCGGTCGCGCCGTGACCGACGCCCGCGCGCGGGAGCACCTCGACAGCGGGCGCGTCGGGCTGCTCGTAGTCGCCGATAATCGCGATGGCCTCGTCGCATGCCTGCACCAGCTCGACCGCCCGCAAGACGATGCTCTGGAAGGGGTTGCGGCAGACCGCCTCCAGACCGGCATCCCGCGCGGCCTCCCGCGCGAGTGGCCGCAGCGACTGCGAGCTGAGCGCGTAGCGCGCGAGCGGCCCGGTCAGGTAGCTGCCGCGCCCGCGGATGCGGGCATGCAGCGCGTTGGAGTGCTCGACCTGCTCCTCGACGAAGTACCGATCGAACTCGGCCGGGGCGATGTCGATGCCACCGTCGGAGACGATGCGACCGAGGTCGATCGGGTATCCGCCGGAATCGGCCAGCGCGACCAGCTCGGGGGCGCGCTCGACGTCGGGGAACGGCAGCTGCGCCGCCCATCCGGCGGTGGCCAGCGCCGTCTCCCGCGCGCGCTCCAGCGGCTCGATGAGGGTGCGCAGCTCAGCGACGGTCGGCGCCCGGTAGAAGCCGCCCACGCGCACATTGATCGGGTGGACCTCGCGTCCGCCGACGACGGCGAGGATGGCGTTGCCGGCCTTCTTCATCTGAAGTCCCTGTTCGACGATCTCGCGATGGTCGCGAGCCATCTCGACGGCACCGGAGTATCCGAGGAAATCAGGAGCGTGCAGCATGTAGACGTGAAGGCTGTGGCTCTCGATCCACTCGCCGCAATAGAGCAGCCTGCGCAGATCTCGCAGCGGGCCCGCATCGATCGCGACGCCGCAGGCGTCCTCCATCGCGCGCACGGCGCTCATCTGGTACGCCACGGGGCAGATCCCGCAGATCCGGGCGGTGATGTCGGGAGCCTCGGTGAAGGCACGACCGCGCAGGAGCGCCTCGAAGAAGCGCGGCGGCTCGTATATGCGCAGCTTGACCTCGGCGACGGTCCGGCCCTCGAGCCTCACGAACATCGCCCCCTCTCCCTCGACGCGCGCCAGGTAGTCGGTCCGAATGATGCGGGTGCCACCCGGCTGCGAGCCGCCGGCGGCGCTCATGGGGCGCCCTCCTGCGCCCGGCGGTCCTCGGAGGCACTCGTGAACGCCTGCGTGGCGGCGTTGAAGGTGCGGTAGACGCGCACGAGGTCCACATCCTCGCAGCCGAGGTCGGACATTCGGGCGCTCAGCGAGGTGGTGTTGGGAGCCTCCATCGGCCCGTAGCAGCCGTAGCAGCCGCGGTCGGAGGCGGGGCAGATCGCGCCGCAGCCTGCATGGGTGACCGGGCCGAGGCACGGCGTGCCGTGGGCGACCGTCACGCAGACGGTCCCGCGACGCTTGCACTCGACGCACACGCTGTGCGCCCGCACGCGCGGTCGCCGCCGCGCGAGGTGGGCCGCGATCACCTCGAGCAGCTGGTGCTTGTTGATCGGGCAGCCGTTGAGCTCGTAGTCGACCGGCACGTGGGCGCTGATCGGCGTCGAGGTGCTCAGCGTGCTGATGTAGTCCGGCGAGGCATAGACGGCGGCCGTGAACTCCTCGATGTCGGCGAAGTTGCGCAGCGCCTGGATGCCGCCGGCGGTCGCGCACGCGCCGATCGTGATCAGCACGCGCGAGAGGCGCCGCACCTCCTGGATTCGCGCGGCGTCGTGAGCGGTGGTGATCGATCCCTCGACGATCGAGATGTCATACGGCCCCTCGAGCGTCGCGCTGGTGGCCTCCAGGAAGTATGCGATCTGGACGCGGTCGGCGAGCATCAGCAGCTCGTCCTCGCAGTCGAGCAGGCTCAGCTGACAGCCGTCACAGGACGAGAACTTCCATACCGCCAATGTCTGCCTGGGCGCGTCCATCAGAGTTCGGGGATCGCCAGCCACGGCTCGAGCTCGCTCCAGCGGTAGACCGGGCCGTCGCGGCAGATCAGCGTCGGTCCAAGCTGGCAGTGTCCACAGTGGCCGATCCCGCATTGCATGTTCCGCTCCATCGAGACATGGACGCGGTCTCCGCCGACCCCCGCCTGCGCGAGCGCGGAGACTGCGAAGCGCATCATGACCTCCGGCCCGCACAGCAGGGCCGCGGCGTTGCCCGCATCGAAGCTCGCACGAGCGACCAGTCGCGGCACGACGCCCACGTGTCCGATCCACTCGGGGCCGGCGCTGTCGACCGTCACCATGACCTCCACGCCGCGAGCCGACCAGTCCTCCAGCTCGGCCGTGTAGAGCAGCTGGTTCGGCGAGCGCCCGCCGTAGAGGAGCAGCAGGCGTCCGTAGCGCTCCCTGCGGGCGAGCAGCGCGAGGATCGCCGGGCGCAACGGCGCCAGGCCGATACCGCCCGCGACGACCAGCACGTCGCGGCCCTCGATCTCCTCCACCGGCCACGACTGGCCGAAGGGCCCGCGCACCTCGAGCACCGTGCCGGGCTCCGAGCCACAGATCGCCTGCGTGGCGAGACCGACCGCGCGGACGGTATGAACGAGTGGGCCCGACGCGTCCGGATCCCCGCTGATCGAGATGGGCACCTCTCCGGTGCCGAAGGCCGACAGCATCGTGAACTGGCCCGGCGCGAAGCGAAGGCCGGCGCCCGCGCGGGGGAGGAGCTCGAGCGTCCACGTGTCGGCGGTCTCCTGCCGCCGAGCGGCGACCGCGTACTGCGCCGGCAGCATCGGGGCCGCTGCGACGGTCGCCGGGTCAGTCGACGCGGGCATTGCCGTAGACATCGAGGATCTGGAGGCGGGCCGCCTGCAGGCGATCGACCAGCGATGCCGCGAACCGGCGCATCAGCTGGTAACCGAGCTCGTGGTCGGCCTCGCACTTGGCGCGCAGGCACGCGCCGTCGAAGCTGACCACGCGCGTCGCCTCCTGGGCGCGCCCTGCGAACTGCCAGCGGTGGGGCTCGAACAGCCACGACCAGCCGACGACTTCGCCCCTGTGGAGGGTCTCGAGCACGAGGGCGCCGCGACCGGGCACGTCGACCTCGAGCGCGATCGCGCCGTCTCGGATCAGGAAGAAGCGATCGGCCGGCTCGGCCTCACGGAAGAGCCGCTCGCCGGCCGCGAAGTGCTCGTTGACGGCACAGCCGGCGATCAGCGCCAGATGCTCGCTCGCCAAGTCCGCGAACACGCTCGATGCGCCGATCAGCTGCTCAAGCGTCTGCATCGCCGGCCATGTCGCTGGCGCGGATCGCCCGCGCCTCCTCGGTGATGTCGATACCGACCGGGCACCACGTGATGCAGCGTCCGCAGCCGACGCAGCCGGAGCTGCCGAACTGGTCGATCCAGGTTGCGAGCTTGTGCGTCATCCACTGCCGATAGCGCGCGCGGGTCGAGCCGCGCACGGCGCCTCCGTGGATGTTGGAGTAGTCGACGGTGAAGCACGAGTCCCAGCGCTGCTGGCGCTCGACGGTCTCGCCCGCGAGATCCGTCACGTCCTCGACCGTCGTGCAGAAGCACGTCGGGCAGACCATCGTGCAGTTCCCGCACGACAGGCAGCGCTCGGCGACGTCGTCCCAACGCGGGTTCTCGAGGTTGCGATAGAGCAGCTCGCGAATGTCGCCGACCTCCATCTCCCGGCCCATCTGTGCGGTCGCGCGCGCGTGCGCCGCGCCGGCGGCGTCGCGCTCCGGCGCGGCCGACGGAGCGTGCGGGAGCTCGGCGAGCACGTCCGCGCCCAGCTCACTGCCGACATCCAGCACGAAGTAGTGTCGGGAGCCGTCGAGCACCTCGGTCAGGGCGAGGTCATAGCCGCTCTCGGCGGTCGGGCCTGTTCCCATCGAGACGCAGAAGCAGGTGCCGCCGGCCTGTGCGCACTGGACGGCCACGACGAATATCCCCTCGCGGCGTGCGCGGTCTCCGGGGTCGGGGTGGGCGCCGCCGAGCAGCACCGTGTCGAGCACGCCCATGGCGTGGAGCTCGCAGGAGCGCGCGCCCACGAACGCGTAGCGCGGCGGCGCCTCGGTCGGCTCCTGCGCGATCTGGGTGAGCTCGCCGTCGGGACCCTTGTGCGCGCGCCACAGCCGCACCTGCGGGGGCAGCTGGTAGCTCTTCCAGGAATGCGGGCCGACGTTGTAGCCGAACAGTGCCTCGTCGTCGCGGCGCCGCAGGCGGTAGTGCCCGCCATCCTGCTCGTCGGTCCAGCCGACCGGCAGATCCGCGCAGCGCTCGATCTCGTCGTAGACGATCGCCTGTTCGCGGACGGTCGGCCCGACGACGGTGTACCCGCGGCGGCGCAGAGCCGCGAAGAGCTCATCCAGACCATCGCGTTCCACCGTGTAGCCGCCGGCATCGAGCATGGTCAGCCATTCTCCTGCGATGCCCGGCGGCGTGCAACGCGCCTGCCCGGCTGCGGCCCGGCGATGCTCCCGGCGCCCACCTACTGTGCCTGGAACGTCACGAAGTGGGCGTCGGGCAGCGACAGCGAGAAGCCCTCGGCCGGCGCGGGGCGCAGGTCGAGCAGGAACGACGGGTGCCCCCAGCGCCGGTGCTGATCGGCGTCGACGTAGAACGGCGCGCCGCCGACGAAACCCAGCAGCGAATCGCCCGAGCCGGGCGGCAGCTCGCCGTCTTTCAGGCAGATCGGGAGGCTGCCATCGCAGCAGCCCCCCGACTGGAAGAAGGCGAGCGGGCCATGCTTGGCACGCAGACGCTCGATCGCCTCGATCGCCGCGTCTGTGCCGTTCACGCTCGCCTCGGTCATCGGCTCGGCGGCCTAGAAGAACCCGAGCGCGTTCTGGTCATAGCTCACAAGCAGACACTTCGTCTGCGAGTAGTGGTCGAGCATCATCTTGTGGTTCTCGCGGCCGACGCCCGAGACCTTGTAGCCGCCGAAGGCGGCGTGTGCCGGGTAGAGGTGGTAGCAGTTGGTCCACACCCGCCCGGCCTTGATCGCGCGGCCCATCCTGAAGGCGCGTGCGCCGTCGCGCGTCCACACGCCCGCACCGAGCCCGTACATCGTGTCGTTGGCGATTCGCAGCGCCTCGCTCTCGTCCTTGAACGTCGTGACAGCGAGCACCGGACCGAAGATCTCCTCCTGGAAGATGCGCATGTCGTTGGTGCCCTTGAAGACCGTCGGTTCGTGGTAGTAGCCGCCGGCCAGCTCGCCGGCGAGCATGTTGCGCTCGCCGCCGATCAGCAGCTCGGCGCCCTCGTCGCGTCCGATCTGGACGTAGCTCTCGATCTTCTCGAGCTGCGCGCGCGACACCTGCGGGCCGAGCTGCGTCGCCTCGTCGAGCGGGTGCCCCTGCCTGATCGCCCCGATCCGCTCCAGGCAGCGTGCCATGAACTCGTCGTAGATCGACTCCTGGATCAGGGCCCGGGACGGGCACGTGCAGACCTCGCCCTTGTTGAAGGCGTACAGGACCAGGCCCTCGATGGCCTTGTCGAAGAACGCGTCGTCGGCGGCCATGATGTCCTCGAAGAAGATGTTCGGGGACTTGCCGCCGAGCTCGGTCGTCGAGGGGATGATGTTCTGGGCGGCGTACTGCATGATCAGCCGCCCGGTGACAGTCTCGCCGGTGAAAGCGATCTTCGCGATGCGCTTGTTGGAGGCCAGCGCCTTGCCGGTCTCGGCACCGGG
>DAIRTT010000081.1:0-11185 GCA_036803745.1 Solirubrobacteraceae bacterium
GGGCAGGCGCGCATGCGCGCCTGCCCGATCGGGCGCATGCGCCCGATCGAAGGACGGTGCATGCACCGTCCTTCGGGGCCGTACATGTACGGCCCCGCCCTTTCGACCCCTGCGCCTGCGATGCTGTTGGCGAGTCGATGGCGCAACCTTCCGAGCTCGAAGCGCTTTATGCGTTCCTCCTCGCCGCGGCCGTGACCGCGGTGCTGACGCCGCTGACGATGCGGTTCGCAACGCGGGTGGGCGCGATCGACGAACCGCGTCAGCGCGGCCTCTCAGATCGCCCGACGCCGCTCCTGGGGGGGCTCGCGATCTTCGCAGGCGCCTTCGTCGCGGCGCTCGTGTGGCTTCCGGCCGGGTATGGGAAGGATCACCAGCTGTGGCATGGCGTGCTGCTCGGCGCGGGCATCATCACGCTCGTCGGCGCGCTCGACGACCGCTTCGACCTGCCTCCCGCCGCCAAGCTCGCGGGCCAGCTTCTCGCGGCTGTGCTCGTCGTTCACTTCGGCGTGGCCGTCAAGGCGATCACGCTTCCGTTCGTCGGACTCCTACACTTCCCCAACGCCGGAGTGACGAACGCCGGGCCGGTGCTCAGCGTGCTCGGGCTCGTGGTGATGATGAACGTCGTCAACTTCTCCGACGGCGTCGACGGGCTGGCCGCAGGTGTGTGCGCGATCATCGCCGCCGCGATGGCGGTGATCGCCTTCGACCTCAGCCGCCAGCAGCCTGCCGTGCTCGCCGCGATCACGGCCGGCGCGGCGCTGGGCTTCCTGTTCTTCAACTTCCCGCCCGCGTCGAGCTTCATGGGCGATTGCGGCGCGAACCTGCTCGGCTTCCTGATGGGGGTGATCACGCTCGAGGCGGCTGTCAAGACGGCCGCCGTCGTGTCGTTCGTGTTGCCCCTGATCCTGCTGGCGGTCCCGTTCCTCGACACGACCTTCGTCGTGCTCAAGCGCCTGAAGTACCGACAGCCGATCTACCGGCCCGACAGCGAGCATTTCCATCATCGAATGGCGCGCATCGGCTTCAGCAGTCGGCGCACGATCGCCTACCTGTATGCCTGGACGCTGATGCTCGCCGGGCTTGCGCTGTCGCTGCGCTTCGTTCCCTACAGCGACCACAAAGGTCATCTGCGCACGGGCTGGACGCTCGTGATGATCGCGATCGGCCTGCTCGTGATCGCCGCGAGCGTCTACCTCGTCTACGTACTGGAGATCCTCAAGTTCCGCGGACTCGACGCGGTTCGCGTGCGCCTGGCGCGCCCGGAGGCCTCACCAGCGGAAGTCGACCTGCACGTCGCCAAGCACCTTGAAACCGGTGAGTTCGAGGCGGTGAACAAGGCCGGGAACAGCGACGTGGAGGTGATGGGCGACCTGGGCGCGGGGCGGACTGAGCAGCCCGTCGGCGAGCGGAAGGTGGATCAGGACCGCGTACGCGCAGAAGACGAGCGTGGCGGCACGCAGGCGCCGGTCGCGGCCGACGGCCGCTAGCGGCAGCAGCCAGATCGCATACCAGGGGAGCAGCCAGGCGGTCGAAAGCAGCAGCGCGAGGGTGGCCCACCCCGCTGCCACGCGCCAGTCGGCGCCCCGCCATGTGCGCCACAGCGTCGCCGCGAGGGTCGCCAGGAAGCCCGCCACGAACAGGTGGCGCCACCAGGCCGGCGTGCCCGAGAGCCCGAACAGCCTGGCCGTCTCGGCGGGGATGCTGTGGGTGGCCACCAGTTGCTGCTGCTCACCGACCGCGTTCAGGAACCCGAGCGCGTGGACGCCGAAGCCGATGATCCCGAGAGCGGCCACCACGAGGAGTGCGATCGCGCCGCTCACCGCGGTGTCGATCCGTTCGCGGGGCCGGGGCGAGGAGAGCACCAGGAACGGGAGCAGCAGCCCGGCTGTGACCTTGACGCCGACGCCCGCCGCCAGCGCGCCGGCTCCGGCCCGCAGGCGAGGGCTGGCGCCGGCGGTCAGCGAGAGCGCGAGCGCGAGCGAGAGGATCACGAGCGTGTCGTTGTGCGCGCCGCCGACCGCGAGGACCAGCAGGACGGGGTTCAGGCCGACGAAGGCGGCGGCGAAGCGCGGGCTCTCGCCAAGGCGCCCGGCGGCCCGCGCGACGAGCGCGATCGCGCCGAGGCTGGCGGCGACGGCGGTCGCCTTGAGCGCCCACAGGCCGCCGGCGAGGCCCAGTGGGACGGTCGCATAGCTGGCGAGCGTGAAGACGGCGCCGTAGGGCGAGTGCTTGAAGGGCCAGCCGACGAAGGCGAAGGCGGGATCGGTGGGGGCTTCGGCGGCCACGTGGGTGTAGGGGTCCAGCCCGTGCAGCGCACCCATGCGTGCGAACGCCAGATAGCCGAAGACGTCCTGTGAGATCAGGGGCGGCCCCAGCAGCAGGATCAGGTGAGCGAGGGCGATCGCGCCGATCAGCAGGCCCACCGGCAGGCGCCGGGAGGTGGCGAGGACGAGCAGGTAGCCCGCGCACATGATCAGCATGAGCGTCTGAAAGCTCGAGCTGCCGAGCCCCAGCCCGAGTCCCTTGAGGGGACCGGCGAGCCAATCGGGCCAGCCGCTGGTACGGGCCGGCACGTACTGCGACGGCGTCCCGGCGGCTCCGGCGGCCAGCAGGAACAGGCTCACGAGGACGGCGAGCGCGCCGAGAGCGCCGAGGGCGGTCCTCGCCGCCGGTGGGCCGTCGGCGCCACGGGTCCCCTCCGGCGCTGTGCCCTTTGCCGGGCCGCGGGGTATGGGAGTTGTGGCCTGTATGAACCCCATTGTTACGTCTGCCCTGCGCGCGGGTGTCCTGGCCGCTCGCTACCCTGTGAGTAGAGCTGTGCCCGCCGGGGGCCCCCGGGCGCGGACGCAGGCCTCCGCTTAGCACCCGCACCGCGGGCGCTAAGACTATAAATGCGACGTCGCAAACGCCAACGTCCAACGCGCCGGGCCGATGGGCCGCGCCGCGTCCTCATCCTTTCGGCTGACGTCGGCGAGGGCCATGCGGCCGCGGCCAGAGCGCTGGCGCAGCAGATCGAGGCATCCGAGCGGCCCGCCGAAGTCGAGATCATCGACGGGCTCGCGGCGATGGGGCCGCTGCTGCGGCCGGTCGTCGAGGATGGATACCGGGTCCAGCTGCGCTTCTTCCCGTGGACATACACGGTCATCTACTGGCTCCTCGAGCACGTCCTGCCGGTCCGGATGGTCGCACGTCGTCTGCTCTGCCTGCTCGGGTCGAGGCCGTTGGCCCGGGTGATCGCCGAACGCGACCCCGACGTGATCGTCTCGACCTATCCGGCTGTCACGGTCGTGCTGGCGCGGCTGCGACGCCGCCGCGAGGTGACCTGTCCGACGGTGGCCACGATCACCGACCTGACGGGCCTGTTCTTCTGGGCCCAGCCGGGGATCGACACACATCTGGTCATGTACGACGAGTCGATGCCCTCGGTCGAGAGGATCGCCGGCCGCGGGAGCGTCCAGCTCGTGCCCCCGTTGATCTCGGCCGAGTTCCTGCAGCCGCGCTGCCCGACAGAGGCGCGGCGGGCGCTCGAGCTCCCCGAGGAGGGGCGCATGGTCGTGGTCTCCGGCGGCGGCTGGGGGGTCGGCGACATCGCCGGGGCGGTGCGCGAGTTCACACGCGCACCCGAGGTCAGCAGCATCGTGTGCCTCGCCGGGCACAACGAGCAACTCGGTGAGAAGCTGCGCAGCACCTTCGCCGGCGAGTCGCGCGTCCACGTTCTCGGTTTCACGGACAAGATGCCCGACCTGCTCGCGGCGGCCGACGTGCTTATCCACTCGACCGGCGGCGTGACCTGCCTGGAGGCCAAGGCGGCGGGAACGCCCGTCGTCTCCTACGGTCTGCCCGTCGGGCACGCGCGTCTGAACACCCGCGCGATGGCCGCACTCGACCTTCTGCTGCTTGCCAACAACACCGCCGAGCTGCGCGAGCATGTCCAGGCCTCCTTCGCGGGCGACCCGGATGCGCCGGATGCGCGCCGCGCCGAGGAGGTCTTCGTCCCCGACGGGCCGGCCGCGGGAGAGATCGTGCTCCAGGCTCCGCGCCGGGTGCGGCCGATTCCCGTCTGGCAGATGCGCACGGCCGCGTTCGCCACGCAGGCTGCGCTGCTGTTCGGGGTCGGCTCCTGGATGATGTCGACCGACGAGGTGACGGCACTCGCCTCCAAGGTTCTGCATGTGCATCCGCTGACGCACGTGAGCACCAGCCAGCCGGATGTCGGCATCGTCGTGAGGACCCCGTCGGGGGCAATCCAGCGCGTGGCCGGCGAACTGGCTCGGCGCGGAATCCACGTGACCTTCGCCGACGACGCGGGCGTACCGAGCACCGCCCGCGTGGCCAGCATGCACGCGCTGCGCGACGAGATCCTTCCCGAAGTTCCCGGCTCCGCCGTGCTTCGCTGGGTCAGGACCCGCGGAACGCTGCGCTCCCAGGCGCGTGCGCTCGGGCTGCGCCACCACTTCTACTATCTCGAGCCCCGCGGCGGTCTGTCGGTTGGACAGCTCGTGCTCGCACGGACCGCCGGCGCCACCCCGGTCGCCGGCGTGGGAAGGATCAGCGCGACCGGCCCGCTGCCTCAGCGCGACATGCGGGCCGGCGACGTGCTCGTGGTCGAACTCGACGGCTCGCCGTCGTCGGTTGCCGGGCTCGAGCGGATCGTCGCCTGGCTGGGATCGGAAAGGCTGGGGGCCGAGCCGCTGGCGTCGCTGACACGCTCACCTTCCATCAGCGCGAGCAGCAGCGGCGACCTCGCGAGCAGCGCAGCGCCCACGACGAGCATCGCCAGCGAGATGCACAGGGGCACCCCGCCGAGCGGCGTCGCGGAGAAGCGCTCACCGAGCAGCAACGGCGCGAGCACGACCGGCACGACCGTCTGAGTCACGAACACGACGGGCGCGACCTGGATCGCGGGCCGCGATTGAAGGGCGCTCATCTCGCTGAGCACGCCGACACCCGAGGCGGCGGCGGTTGAGAGAGCCCAGAGTCCGGCCGTCAGCAGATGGTGGCTCGACAGATCATCCGCGGCGAGCTTGGTCGCCACCCCGCCCCAGCCGAACGCCAGGCCGGCGCCGACCATCGTGATCTCGGCGCGCGAGTGGCCGAGCGCGCGCAGCAGGTATGGGAGCAGGCTTGCCAGGCCGAGGCCGACCAGCACGAGCGTGATCGTCAGCTGCTCGGCGGTGTGGCTGTCGCTGCGCGGCGGAGCGAAGACGCCGGCGCCGACCACCCCCACCACGATCGCAGTCACGGCCATGTACTCGTATTTGCCGGCGTGCTCGCCCAGCATCCGCTCGGCGAGGAGCATGAGCACCAGCAGCCCGGCCGCGAGCGCCGGCTGGACGACGACGAGGGGGGCGAGAAGCAGCGCGATCACCTGCAGCGGCCAGCCGAGGATCGAGAGGCCCGTGCCGAGCAGCCAGCGGGCCCGCCGGATCAGTCCCCAGACGAGGGCGAGGCGCAGATGCTCGTCGTGGGGCGCCTCCTTGGCATCCATCGCCTGGAGCGCTATCCCTAGGCTGTAGAGCGTGGAGGCTCCCACAGCAGCCGCGATTCCCAGCAAAAGATCAACCATGTCCGTATCCGATCATCGCAGTCCGGCGGCGCCGGTCGCTGGCGCGCTCGCCGGCGCAGCGCTCGTCGGCTACCTGCTCCCGGGGCTGGCAGGCGCCTGGCCGCCGCTGCGCGGCCCGCTGGGGATCGAGGACCGCACGGCAAGCGGCCGCGGCTTCGCGCTGACGTTCGACGACGGGCCGCATGCCGAGGGCACGCCGGCGGTCCTCGAGATCCTGCGTCGCGAGGGCGTTGCTGCGACGTTCTTCCTCGTCGGCGAGCAGGTTCGGCGCAACCCGAGCCTGGTCGGAGAGATCCTCGCGGCCGGCCACGACGTGGGGCTCCACTGCGACCGCCATCGCAACCTGCTTCGCCTCGGCCCGGCTCAGGTGCGCGCGGACATCGACCGCGCCCAGGCGGTCATCGAGGAGCACACCGGTCGACCGACCGAGCTATACCGGCCCCCCTACGGAGTGCTCAATTCCGCCGCCCTCGCGCTCGCGCGCAGCCGCGGATGGCGGACGCTGCTGTGGAGCGACTGGGGTCGCGACTGGGAGGCACGCGCAACCCCCGAGTCGATCGCGGCCCGCGTCAGCGGCGAGGCGAGCGAGGGCGCGGTCCTGCTGCTGCACGACGCCGACGACTACTCGTCCCCGGGCTCGTGGCGTCGGACTGCGCTGGCGCTCCCGCGCGTGCTCGAGAACATGGCGGCTCGGGGCCTCGGTCCGGTCGCGCCCTGACGGCGCCGCCGGCGCCCTCGGCGGCTGGGCAGGGTCTGCAGATGCAGATAACATCGAGGGCTTGACGACCGCGGTATCGATCGATGCGGGCGGATCGACGGCTGCGCTGCCTGCTATGCAGGCCATCGTCGAGATCCCGAGACGGACACGCTGGTGGCTGGAGGGTCTGACGATCCTGTGGCTCGGCTGGGTCTACGACGCCGTCGCCAACCTCCCGCCCCTGCGCATCGACGCGGCGATCGGGCATGCCCAAGGGATCCTCTCGCTCGAGCAGTCGCTGCACATCGATCCCGAGCTGACGCTCGATCGTTTGCTGGCAGGACATCACACGCTCGGCCTGGCCATCTCCGACTACTACGACAACGCCCACTTCATCGTCACCCTGTCGCTGCTCGGCTGGCTGTGGTGGCGGCGGGCCGACATATACCGGCCGCTGCGCAACTCACTCGTGCTCGTCAACCTGATCGCGTTCGTCGTCTTCTGGCTCTATCCGGTCGCGCCCCCGCGGATGCTCGACGGCTTCACCGACGTGGTCGCCACAACACACGCGATCGGCTCGTGGCACACGGGCGCCCTGGCCTCCGACGCGAACCAGCTCGCGGCCATGCCCTCATTGCACATCGCCTGGGCGGTGTGGTGTTCGGTGGCCGTGTGGCGGGCGACGGGCGACATCTGGCTGCGAGCACTCGGCATCCTCTACCCGTACCTGACGGCGATCGCCGTGCTGGCGACGGGCAACCACTTCGTGCTCGACATCATCGGCGGCGTGGCGGTCATGGCGGCAGCGTTCGCGATCGTCGAGCTAGCCCAGCGGCTCCGCCGCGCCCGCCGCCCGGCTGCCGCGGTCCCGGGCTAGGCCTGACCGGCGCGCTCGCGCGGACATGCGCTGGTGTACCGCAGGGGATTATCCCCGTACCGCATGTCACAAACTCGTTACGAAGTGCGAGACCAAGTACACTGGCGCCGCCGCCGCAGACTGTTGAGGGACACTTCGACGGCCCCGCCGGAACACAGCGCGGGGATTATCTCGTCTGTAGGGTGGCCCTACGCACATGCAAGACTTCGACGCCAACGAGGACGTGACACGCCTGCCCGGGTCCGGGCAGGGGGATGCGCGCGCAGATCGACAGATCGCGCGCTCGTTCTCACGTCCCGCCCGCGGTCGCTTCGCCCGTCTGAGCGAGGCCTCGTGGACGCGGCGAGGCGCACTGCCGGCCGGTCCCTGCCCGAGGGCGGGGCGCCCGTGCTCGCACTACGGGCAGGCCTTTCGTAGACGGAGAATATGGGCCCTCCGCCACCGGCAGCCCCCCGGACCTCGAAGCTGACGTGTTCTACCTGCGCTACCTCGACGTGTGCCTGGTGCTCGCGACGGCCCCGTTCGTTCTGCTCGGCGACATGCCGACGCTCGGCTATCTGATCGGCGCCGGCGCCTGGATCCTGACGCGAGCCGGCGCTGCCTTCCTGCATTCCCAGGCTCGCCGCGCGGGAGACGCGAGGGTTCGCGCCGGCCTGATGGTCGCCGCGCTGCTCGGACGCGTGTGGCTGGTCGCATTGGCGATCATCCTCGCCCGCTACACGGGTGGCAAGGACGACGGCATCATGGCCGCGGTCCTCCTGCTGGCGGCCTTCACCGTCTACCTGGCGATGTCATTCGTGACGCGTGACGGACCGATCCAGGGCGCGCATCGCGCACCCGGAAGGCCGAGCACCCCGTGAGTGCCGCCGTCGACACCGCCGGAGCGCCCCAGGGGCCCGCGAGCGCGAGCCCCGGCGGAGGGCTGAGCACGAAAGCAAAGCTGCTGATCGCCGTCGGGATCTGGATCGGCGGCATGATCGTCCTGTTCGTCGTCTTCGGCAGCGGCGGACGCAACAACGTCTACCAGCCCCAGAACGAGTTCAAGCTCGACAACTGGATCCACCTGGGCGTCTTCTCGATCAACAAGGCGGTGCTGTACCTCTTCCTCGCCGCGACCGCGACGTGCGTGAGCATGATCTACATCGCCGGGCGCATGCAGGCGCGACCCAACAAGGTGCAGACGGCGGTCGAGGTGCTCTACCAGCTGATGCGCGACAACATCACCGGCGGCAACCTCGACGAGAAGATGGCCAAGCGTTGGTTCCCGTTCATCGGCACTCTATTTCTCTTCATCATGTTCTCCAACCTCGTCGGCTACATCCCGCTGCCGACCAACACCGAGCACAAGGTCGACATCCTCGGCTTGCACATCCCGTCGTTCTCGCTCTACGCGGCGACCGCCAACCTCTCGATCCCGCTCGTCCTTGCGCTGATGGTGTTCGTCTCCTACACGTTCGAAGGCATCCGCGCCAAGGGCCCGATCGGCTACCTCAGGGGCCTAGTGCCCGGCGGTGTCACCGGCGGCATGGCCGTCTTCATCTTCTGCCTCGAGGTCCTGTCGAACGTGATGCGACTCATGTCGCTCTCGATTCGACTCTTCGCCAACATCCTGGCGGGCCACCTGATCATCCTGTTCATGGCGGGTGCGCTCGCCGTGATCCTCGGGGTGTCGGCGCTGGCGTGGTTCACGATCCCGTTCGGGATCCTCCTGTTCGCGTTCGAGGTCGGCCTGGTGGCCGCCCTGCAGGCGTTCATCTTTGCCACCCTCACAGCTATCTACCTCGGCGGCGCGGTCGCCGAGGATCACTAAAAGGAGCCAATCGTCGTGCATATTGCTTTCATCACCTTCCTGGCGGCAGTGACCGAAGAAACCGCCAAAGCGGGCAAGTCGATCGGCCTGGGTGTCGGCGGTGGTCTCGGTGCCGTGGGCGCCGGCGTCGGCATCGGAATCATCTTCGGCAAGGCGATCGAGGCGATCACACGCCAGCCGGAGATGCGCGACGAGATCACGCAGCTCCAATGGCTCGGCTTCGCCCTGACGGAGGCCTGCTTCTTCTACGGCCTGGTGGCCGGCCTGCTGGCCGCGTTCATCGTCTGACGCGATGCTCGGCTCGCTCGCACACCTACCAGCGCCCGGCACCCAGGTGATCGCCTCCAGCGGCGGCTTCCTGATCGAACCGGGTATCGGTCTGATGATCTGGACCCTGCTCGTCTTCGGGGCGACCATGTTCCTGCTCTCCAAGCTGGCCTTCCCGCGCATCAGCGAGGCCCTCGGCCGCCGTCAGCAGGCGATCGAAGACTCGATCGACACGGCCGAGCGCACGCGCGCCGAAGCCGACGAGATCCTCGCCGAGTACCGCGAGCGGCTCAAGGAGGCCCGTGCCCAGTCGGATGAGATCGTCCAGCGGGCCCGCCAGGCGGCCGAGGTGCACGAGCACGAGGCCAAGGACCGTGGTCAGGAAATCCTCGCCGAGGCGGCCAAACGCGCTGAGCGAGACATCGACGCGGCCAGCCGCATGGCCCTCGAGGACATTCGCCGTGAGGTCGCCGACCTCACGATCCTGGCGACCGAGAAGGTCACCCGCAAGGCGTTGACCGACGCCGATCAGCGCCGGCTCGTCGAGGAGGCCCTCGGCGAGATGGACTTCTCGGGAATCTCCTCGGGCGCGCAGCAGAACTGATGGAGGAGCTCGCCCAGGTATACGCCCGTTCTCTGTTCGAGGTGGGCCGCGAGCAGGGCAAGCTCGACGAGTTGCGCGAGCAGGTCGCCCAGTTCGCCGACGCGCTCGAGGCCAACCGCGAGCTGGCCGTGTTCTTCTTCTCGCCCTACTTCTCGACCAAGGAGAAGCAGGAGGGTCTGGAACGGCTGCTCGAGGACGCCGATCCGAGCTTCGTCAACTTCCTCGCCCTGCTGATCGAAAACCACCGCATGCCTGTCATCTTCCGCATCCGTCACGAGTTCGAGCGGCTTTGGGACGAGGAGAACCGCACGCTGCCGGTGGAGATAACGAGTGCGATCGAGCTCGACCCGGCGACGACCGAGAGCCTGGGCAAGACGATCGGTGAGCGCGCCGGGCGCAACGTCACCCTGGCCGCTCGCGTGGACCCCGACATCCTGGGTGGCATCGTGGTCAGGGTGGGGAACTCGATCCTCGATGCCTCTATTCGCAACCGACTGGAGCAGCTGCGCAGGCACGTTGCCCAAGGAGCTTCGTAGACATGCAGATCAATCCCGACGAGATCACAAGCATCCTGAAGAGCCGCATCGAGGGACTCGGCGGCGGCCGCGCAGAGCTGACGGAGGTCGGCACTGTGCTGTCGGTCGCCGACGGCATCGCCCGTATCCACGGGCTGGAGAACTGCATGTCCTTCGAGATGCTCGAGCTGCCGCACGGCGTTACCGGCCTTGCGCTCAACCTCGAGTCCGACAACGTCGGTGCCGTGCTGTTCGGCGACTGGGAGCGCGTCGCCGAGGGTGACACCGTCAAGCGCACCGGAGCACTGCTCGAGATCCCCGTCGGAGAGCAGCTGCTGGGGCGGATCGTCGACCCGCTCGGGCGCCCGCTCGACGGCAAGGGTGAGCTCCACACCGAGCACACCCGCCCGGCAGAGTTCAAGGCGCCCGGCGTGGTGCAGCGCCAGCCGGTCACTGAACCGATGCAGACCGGCCTGAAGGCGATCGACGCGATGATCCCGATCGGCCGCGGCCAGCGAGAGCTCATCATCGGCGACCGCCAGACCGGCAAGACGGCGATCGCGATCGACGCGATCATCAACAACAAGGACACCGGCGTCGTGTCGGTGTACGTCGCGATCGGCCAGCGCATGGCCACAGTCGTGGCGATCGCCCAGACGCTCGAGGAGAACGGCGCGCTCGGGAACACGATCATCGTCGCCGCGCCCGCCGACGAGGCGGCGCCAATCAAGTTCATGGCCCCCTACGCGGGCTGTGCGATGGGCGAGTACTTCCTCTACAACGGCAAGCACGCCCTGTGCGTCTACGACGACCTCACCAAGCACGCCTACGCCTACCGGCAGATGTCGC